>JAAXGQ010000153.1 GCA_012271265.1 Vicinamibacteraceae bacterium | reverse complement strand
GTCCCGCGGCGCAGGCTCCTAGCGAGCCTACGGACAAATCGGATGCCCTCGTCAAGGTTGATCGCGTCCGTAGACCACGACGGGTCGCGTCCGGAGATCGTCACGCCCTTCCTGATCGCCAGCTCCGTTTCGCCAACCGTCAGCGGACTGCCTTCGATGGCGTTGGATTCGGCCACTTCCTCGAAGCGTGTGTCACCGAAGTAAGCGCGGAGTGTGCTCTCGGTCAGCCTTCCTGCGTTCCGCAGGTCCTCGATTCTCTGTTCAAGAGGGCGAAGACGCTTGTTGAACCAGTCGGCGCGGGCGATCCGGCTGTGGGGAGTCCCGTCGAACGGATCCGCCATGATGCTGCGATCCTGCCGAGCGGATTTACATCCTGCGGGGTCTGGCCAGTGCGGTGCGGGCGGCGGCGATGACCGCGGACACGGTGAGGCCGAGGCGGCGGGCGACCTCGGGGCCGGGGGCGGAGGCGCCGAAACGGTCCACGCCCACGATGGGTCCGTCGCCGACGTAGCGCTCCCAACCGAAGGAGGCCCCGGCCTCGACCGCGACCCTCGGGATGCCGGGAGGCAGCGTCTCGCGGCGGTAGTCCGCCCTCTGCTCCGCGAACAGCTCCCAGCACGGCAGGGAGACCACCCGCACCGAAGTCCCTTCCGCCGCGAGCCGCTCGGCCGCTCCGACCGCCAGAGCCACCTCGGACCCGGTGGCGATGATGACCACGTCCGGCTTCGACCCGCCGCCGCGAAGCACGTAGCCGCCCCGGTGGAGGCCCGCCGCCTGCTCAGGCGCCGCGACGATGGGCAGTTTCTGGCGCGTCAGCACCAGCGCCGTCGGGCCGCTGGTCCGCTCGATCGCGTGCCGCCAGGCTTCCACCGTCTCGTTCGGGTCCGCCGGACGGACCACGTGGAGGTTCGGCATCGCCCGCAGCGAGGCGAGGTGCTCGACTGGCTGGTGCGTCGGTCCGTCCTCGCCGACGTTCACCGAATCGTGGGTCCAGACGCACACCACCGGGAGCCCGGTCAGGGCGGCGAGCCGCACCGAGGGGCGCATGTAGTCGGCAAAGCAGAAGAACGTCGCGGTGAAGGCGCGGAAGCCGTCGTGGTAGGCGATGCCGTTCGCAGCCGCGGCCATGGCGTGCTCGCGAACCCCGAAGTGGATGTTGCGCCCGCCCGGATGCCGCGCCGACTGCGACGCTTCGCCGACGAGCGCGGTCTTCGTGGAGCAGGAGAGATCGGCGTCCCCGCCGATGAGTTCCGGGATCCGCCCGGCGAGCTGGTTCAGGATCTGGCCGGAGGCGCTCCGGGTGGCCAGAAAGGTCTCGGGGGGGAAGGTGCGGAGATCGGCGTCCCAGTCCTCCGGCAGCTCCCCGGCGAGGCGCCGCTCGAATTCCGAGGCCCGCTCGGGCGATCTCCGGCGGAGCTCTGCGAGCGCCCCGCGCCAGCGGTCCCGCGCCGCCTCTCCCTCCCGGGCGCGGTCGCGGCAACGGTCCCGGACGGACTGCGGCGCCTGGAATCTGGCCTCGGGATCGAGGCCGAGAGCCCGCTTCGTGGCGGCCGCCTCCTCGGTTCCGAGGGGAGCTCCGTGGGCGGCGGCGGTGCCGGCCTTGGTCGGGGCGCCAAAGCCGATCGTCGTCTTCACCACGATGAGCGAAGGGCGCTCCTCGTCGTCCGTCGCCCGGGTGATCGCACGATCGAGTCCTTCGAGATCGTGGTCCCCGTCTCGGACGGTCTGGACGTGCCAACCGAGCGCTTCGTGCCGCGCGGCCACGTCCTCCACGTCGAAGGTGAGGGATGCCGGCCCGTCCAGCGTCACGTCGTTGGCGTCGTAGAGCCAGACCAGCCTCCCCAGTCCGAGCTGTCCGGCCAGCGAGGCCGCCTCGCAGGCGACGCCCTCCATGAGGTCGCCGTCGGAGACGAGGGCGAAGGTGCGGTGATCCACGATCTCGGGGAACCGGTCGCGAAGCGCCCGCTCGGCGATGGCCATGCCGACCGAGTTCCCCGCCCCCTGGCCGAGCGGCCCGGTCGTGGCCTCCACGCCCGGGGTCAGGAAGTTCTCCGGATGGCCCGGCGTCGGGGCGCCCCACTGCCGAAAGCGCCGCAGGTCCTCCACGCTCACCGGGAACCCGGCGAGGTGAAGCAGCCCGTAGAGCAGCATCGAGCCGTGCCCGGCGGAGAGGACGAACCGGTCGCGGTCCGGCCAGCCGGGATCGGACGGGCACACCCGCAGATGGCGGCTCCACAGGGTCCACGCCATCGGGGCGGCGCCGAGGGGCAGGCCCGGATGGCCGGAATTGGCCTGTTCGATGGCGTCGATCGCGAGCCCGCGCAGGGCCGCGATCGCAGCGTGGTCCGTCTCGTCGAAGGGCGGGTGACAGGCTCCCGCCGAACTCACAGGGCGACTCCAGACAGCATCATGGTCGGTGCTCCCGCAGGTTGCCGCGCCCGGCTTTTTCGGGGCGCGCCGGCCCGGCAATCCGGTGCGACCGGTCACGGGCGGGGCGGACGGTACCACGGGCCGGGACCGCGCGAGGCCGCCCGGTCGGCCAGCCATTCCGGCGGGGCCCTTTCCTGCCGCCGAGCCCTGCGACCCCCGGTCGAGGACCCTCGTCAGTAGCGGATGTCGTCCCGGCCGACGGTCATGCCGATGTTGCCGATGCGACGGCCCATGGTGTAGTGCTCGCCACTCCCGGCGGTCATCCCGAAGAAGTCCACGCCGGGCACGATCAGGCGGCCATCGTCATCCACCGCGCCCTCGGCGGCCGTCGTCGCCACCACCTCGGCGATGAACAGCTTCCGCACCGGCGGGACTTCGAACGAAGCGATACGGCGGCATTCACAGTGGATGGGGGCTTCCGCCACAGTGGGCGCATCCACAACCGAGGCCGCGCCCCGGGTCAGGCCGGAGAGAGCGAACTTGTCGCCCACCCGACTGGAATTCATGTCCACCGTGTCGAAGGCCTCCACCATGGAAGCCACCGGGAGGTTCAGAACGAATTCATCGTGGAGGTCCAGGAGCTCCCGCGCCTGGTGCTCGAAGCCGGCGCTCACCCCGATCTGCGGCGGGTCGCCGTTCACCACAAACGTCCAGAGCACCGAGATCTCGTCGGGGTCCCCCGCCCGCCCGCGCACCGTGAGCAGGATCGCCGGAACCGGCGGCGTCATCGGCCCCGGCGCCGAGAGCGCCCGCCGGGCTCCGGCGGCAGGTGCCGGAGGCTGCGGTCCTTCGCCGATCGCTCCGGAAGCAGCGGGGGCGTCCGGAGCACCTGGCGCACAGCCCCACGCCGCTGCGATCGCGGCCGCCGCGGATCCCCCGGAGAGGAACCGTCTTCGCGACCAGGCGCGCGTAGCTCTCATCGTCATGGACGGCCTCCTTCTGCCGATAGTGGAGAGGCCAGTGGAGAAGACAGGGGGAATGATCCCGAACGCCGGCACGAAGACTGCCGAAGGGACCGAGGGTGCGGCGCATACAGGCGAGGACGCCGGCGCTCCATGGGGCCGACGGTGCGGCGCAGGCCGGCGAGGACGCCGGCGCTCCATGGGACCGAGGGTGCGGCGCAGGCCGGCGAGGACGCCGGCGCTCCATGGGGCCGGCGCTCCATACGTCAGGGCGCGCCACTCATGGAGCGCCGGTGTCCTCACCGGCCACCGCCGCAGGCGGGCATGGTCTGTGGGCCTCCCGGCCCACGAGGGTTCTCCAGCCCCTACTCGAGGAACCCCCTGGCGCCGAAGCGGCGGGCGAGGGCCACGGACCAGGATGGCCGCCCGAGCGGCGACGCCGACGCGGGACGCGAGCGGCAAAGGAAGCGACCGCTGCCAGGTTCAGCGAGCGGGGCGCCGTCCCGCACCACGACCTCGCCGCGCCGGAGAACGGTTTCCGGAAACCCCCGGAGCTCGCGGCCTTCGTAAGGGGTATAGCCGACCTCGTCGTGGAGGTCCGCCCAGCGCACGCGCACAGTCCGCTCGGGGTCCCAGATGGACAGGTCCGCGTCGCTGCCGGCCACGAGGGCGCCTTTCTGCGGGTAGATGCCGAAGAGACGCGCGGGGGCTTCGCAGGTGACCTCGACGAACCGTTCCAGGCTGATCCGGCCCTTCCCCACGCCCTCCGAGAACAGGAGCGGCATCCGCAGTTCGACGCCCGGCACCCCGTTGCAGATCCTGTTGAAGGGCGGATTCGGCCCGGCCGCCAGCTTGCCCATGGCGTCGAAGCTGTAGGGGGCGTGGTCCGAGCTGACCACATCGAAGGTTCCGTCGGCGATCCCGGCCCAGAGCGCTTCCTGGCATTCCTCGTCGCGGGGCGCCGGACTGCAGCAGAACTTGGCCCCCTCCATTCCTGGCCGGTCCAGGTCCTCGGCGGTGAGCAGCAGGTACTGGGGACAGGTCTCGGCGAAGACCTTGAGGCCCCGGCGGCGGCTGGCGGCGATCGCCTCCGCCGCTTCCTTCGAGGAGACATGGACCACGTAGAGGGGCGCGTCCACGAGTTCCGCGAGGTCGATCGCCCGGGCCGTCGCCTCGGCCTCGGCGAGTTTCGGATGTCCGGCGGCGTGAAACTTCGGCGCGGTGTAGCCCTCCTCGATGAGGCGGTCCGAGAGCCAGCCGATCATGGAGTGGTTCTCCGCGTGGACCATGGTGAGCGCGCCCATCCGCCGCGCCCCGTCCAGCACATCGAGGAACTGGCGGTCGTTCAGCCGGACCAGCTCGTAGGTCATGTAGATCTTGAAGGAGGTGACGCCCTCCTCCACGAGGCGGGGGATCTCTTCGCCCAGGGCTCTCGGGCCGGGGTCGGTGATGATGAGGTGGAAGCCGTAGTCGGAAACCGCCTTCGGTCCGGCGAGCGCGTGGTAGGCCGCGACCACCTCCCGCGGCGACTCCCCCCGCCGCTGCACCGCGAACGAGAGGACCGTGGTCGTGCCGCCGCAGATCGCGGAGGTCGTTCCCGAGCGGAAGTCGTCGGCGCACATCAGCCCCATGGACGACATCTGCTCGATGTGGGTGTGCGCATCCACCCCACCCGGCAGCACCAGTTTCCCCGTCGCGTCGAGTTCCTCGGCGCCGCGAAGACCGGTCCCCACCGCCGCGATCCGCTCCCCGCGAATTCCCACATCCGCCCGCCGCGCGGCGTCGGGGGCCACCACGGTCCCCCCGCGAACCACGCGATCGAAGTCAGCCACGGGACGGAACGGAGGCCCCCGCCGAAGCTGCGACCGGTGGGGTTCGCTCACTCGCCTCGTTGTCCGGAAAACCACCTGCGAACATGTCCGGATACCGGGACCCCGGCTGCGACGCGGTCGTCTTCCGGGCCGCCGCCTCCGCCTTCACTCGCAGCCCCGTATCCGCGTCGAGCGTGACCGTGACCTCACGCATCACCACTCCCTTCTGCTTCAGTCTACCCGGCGCCACGCACCAATGGAGCGCCGGCGTCCTCACCGGCCAACACCCCATGGAGCGCCGCCGTCCTCGCCGGCCATCACCCCATGGAGCGCCGGCGTCCTCGCCGGCCACCGCCGCAGGCGGGCATGGACCGTGGGCCTCCCGGCCCCACGGTACTGCCTAAAAGGGACCGACGGTGCGGCGTAGGCCGGCGAGGACGCCGGCGCTCCATGGGGTCCGTCGGTGCGGCGCGGCGCGTCAACGATGGGCATTTGGGTTGTACATCACCTCCCTCGGACCGTTGTCCGAGGCGCGGAAGTCCGGGTGAGCCTTACCGATCTCCTCGCAGACCCGCTGGAAGTGGCGATCGCGGCGCCGCCGCTCGCTCGCGGACTCTTCCGGGCGGGTGGCGCTACTGGGCCAGTTCGCACGGAGCGCCGAGATCAACCCATGAACGAGAGCCGGCGCCGTGATGCGCTGCCTCCTGGCCTGTTCCTGAAGACGCCGGTGCACCGCGTCGCTCACGGAAAGCTCGACCTCCGCATCGCGTCTGCCCTCCGTCGGGCGACGCCCGATGCTCCCCCCGTACGGCGACAGTTCGGAGAACACATCGACGCTACGGGAGAGCAGACCTGAGGTGCGGCTTGAGGGCCGATTCGAGCTTCGCCATTGCGTCGGCCAACTCCTCGTGAACGGTCCCCCACTTGGCCTCGTCCTCATACCCCCCGCTTCCGTACGTCTTCGAGATCCGGCAAGCGCGCCGACCCTCCTTCGCGTCCCACTCCAGCGGCCGGCCGAATGCGCTCTCGATTCTGTCCTTCTTGCTCGCGAGGCTCTCAAAGATGCGCTGGTTTTCTTCACCGTCCCGAGTGCCGATATACAACTCGATACGAGCGCGAAGTTGCAGAGCCACGTAGTTGAAGGTAAGTCCGGTGATCCCGGATGCCCCCGCAACCCAGTTGCGCTTTGAGGGGCTGACGTTCGCGTGCAGGCGGGTTTTCGACTTGGCGTGCCCGAGCAATCCTTCGAAGAATCGGTAGCGTAACCGCTCGCGCTCCCCCATCTCCTTCTTCGTCCGGCCTAGCTCACGAGTCTCCTCGCTCGGCCCCACGATCTGTGTGAGAAGCGGTGCGGGCTCCGAGTTGCCAATCCGAATCGCTTCGAGCTTGAGCAGGAAGAAATCCGCCGACGAACTCTCGTTCAACCAGGCCACCACACCCACATGCTCGGGGCGAGGATCCGCGACGATCCAGACTGCCCCACGTGCCTGGACCCCGACGAGGTATGTCAAGAGCTTTCCGAGGTGGTCGTGATCGCTCTTGTCCAACTGGTTCTCGATTACGACGACTCGACCGTCTTCGTCTTCGGCGATCAGATCCACGCTGAAGGCGCCAGCAGGGTGCTCACGCTCGACCCCGGTGAGTTGGAGGCCCGTCGCGTCCTCGAGCACGTCGATGTTCTCCTCCAACCACGTGGTGAAGTCATGGGCCTCATGAGTCCAGACCCGACGCAGCCCTACACGCTGGATTCGCCCGATCTCCTTCCCCACACTCGCTGCCTTGGAATCCGGCTCAGTCATGCTCTAACCCTCTGCGGCTGTCTGCCATCTTCAATGCGTGCGTCGCCTGCCAATGGGACCGAAGGTGCGGCGCAGGCCGGCGAGGACGCCGGCGCTCCATGGGGCCGACGCTCGATCCGCCAGGACGCGCCAGCATGGAGCGCCGGCGTCCTCACCGGCCACCGCCGCAGGCGGGCACGTACCGTGGGCCTCCCGGCCAACGGGCAATCGGTACGGGGCGACCGGAACGGGGAGGGCGAATTGCCCCATGTCGATGAAGGTCAGGATGTCCGCGACTTTCACCGGCTCTCCTCCGCGTCCAACGCGCCAGCCGGGTGGATCGTGCCGAACATGAAGCCACCGACCTCGCCGTGGTCCCACGTCCCGCCGTAGCGGTCCCCGTCGAAGGCGACCGTCGCCCCGAATTCCTCCCCGACACCCGGAAGAGACGCGTTCACCAGACGGATCACCGGCACGTCGCCGGCCCACTCGATCGGGACGATCACCGGCACGGTGACGTCCACGCTGCCGTAGACGATGCGGGCGTTGAAGCGCCAGCGGTTGCCGTCGAGCTTCTCGACCGAAGCGATCTCGTAGCGGTCCCCGAACTGCCCCTCCCGGGGTTCGGGCCAGTCCACGGTGAACCGGCCGTCGAGCACCACGTTCTGCATCCGGTCCGCGAAGGCGCGCTCACGAGCATCGAGGGCGTCCACCGGGACCGACCGGCCCACCCCGAGCCCCGACAGCAGCCAGCCGGCGCCGAACGCCCCGCCGAGCAGCAGGATCCCAACCACGACCATCAGAAATCGGCGCACGACAAGCCCTCCGCGACGGCGGGAGAGTACCCGCGAAGGCCGCCCACACCCTGACGTAGGGAGCGCCGGCCCCATGGAGCGCCGGCGTCCTCGCCGGCCTGCGCCCCACCCTCCATCCCTCAGGCAGTCTCCTGCCGACCGCGCCGTCCGGCGCCCACCGACCGTGCAACGGGACGCCCACGGTCCATGCCCGCCTGCGGCGGTGGCCGGCGAGGACGCCGGCGCTCCAGGACTGCCGCGCCCCGAGGTATCGAGCGCCGGCCCCATGGAGCGCCCTGACCTTAG
>JAAXGQ010000152.1:3200-5633 GCA_012271265.1 Vicinamibacteraceae bacterium | reverse complement strand
GCCCGACATCGGGTTCATGGTGCGTCTGCTGGCGCTCTGCACGCTGCCCCGGACCGATCCCGGCACGCTCACCCACTACGTCCGGCGGAACGGCCGGTACGCGCTGGTCGTGATCGCGGGCGGTCCTGAGCCGCGGTTGCCCTTCGGGGTGCTGCCGAGGCTGCTGCTCGCGTGGATCTGCACGGAGGCGGTGAGGACCCGGTCGCGGCGTCTCGTGCTGGGCCGCTCGGTGGCCGAGTTCATGCGGCGGCTCGGCGTGCAGTCGAGCGACAGCGCGGGCCGTTACGGGATCCGCACGCGCCTGCGGGAGCAGATGACGCGCCTGTTCCGTGCGTCGATCGAGCTGACGGAGGACCTGCCGGACGGCGTGCACACGGTCGCGGACCGCGTCACGACGGACATGAGGCTGTGGTGGAAGCCCCGGCGCGCCGACGAGACCGTGCGGTGGGACAGCGCGATCGTGCTCGGCCACGATTTCTTCAACGAGATCCTGGCCGCGCCGGTCCCGATCGACATGCACGTGCTCCGGGAGCTCAGGCGCAGCTCCCTCGGCCTCGACCTGTACCTGTGGCTGACCTACCGGCTGTTCCGCCTCGACCGCCCGCTCTCTCTCACGTGGCGGCAGTTGTACCGGCAGTTCGCGCTTCGTCCGGAGCGGGAGCTCGGTCGGTCCGTCAAGGACTTCCGCAGGGACGTGCTGCGCGAGCTCGGGAAGATCGGGATCGCCTGGCCGCAGCTCTCGTACTCGACGCCGAAGGGGTTCCTCGAGCTGTGCCCGTCGCCTCCGCGCGTCTCTCCAGAGGTTTCCACAGAGGCGCTGTGAATCGGGGGAGTTTTCCCCGCATAAACGCCCCCCTGCCATCGCGGCCGGCGCCCGCATAAACACCCCCCCACGGCCTTCGCGCGCCCGCATAAACGCCCCCCGTACGTACAAGTAGCTCGGAGCTCAAGTAGTCAGAGACCGTACAAGTAGTTGCCGCTTCGCGGTGTGGATGGACCTGTCGCGGTCGCGCGGGACCTGCGCCGCCCGTCGTTTCGCCGGCGGACGGATGCACAGGAGGGTGCGTCGCGGCCCGGTTCCTGCGGCGGCGGCGGACCGCGTCTCCCGGATCGGCGTCCCGGCGCCTGATGTGCCGGCGGCCGGCGGGCCGGTGACGTCGGTGTGCGGCGGCTCGTCTGCGCGTGGGAAGCGTCTGCCGCGGCCTATTCCGGGCCGGAAGGCGCGTTCGCGCCCCGCAGGCTCCGTTCGCACGCGGCGTGGGCCGCGGCCCGCAGCGGCTCCATGAACGCTCCGGGGTGGGCGACGGTGCGGATCTCGCGCGAGTTGATGCCGTGGGCGCGGAGGTGCTCCTGGAGGAAGTGGCGCTCCTCGCCCCAGTGGAAGAGCCGTCCGTCCGGCGTCTGCATGACGGAGAGGTGGGCCGGCCTGCCTGGCTCGTGGAAGCAGATGAGCGCGAGCCGGTCGACGCCCGGCAGGGGCCACTCGTAGGCGCCCGGGAGGCGCGCATGCAGCGGGACCGTCGCGGGCGTCAGGGAGTAGGTGCCCGGGTCGATCACGCGCCAGGGCGTCGTTCGCGCCAGCGGCTCTGGTTCCGGCGGCGCCGGGGCAGCCGGCACGCCCGGGGCCGGATGTAGATCCGGGGCTTCGAACGCCGGGGGCGCGGGCGGCGCCGGAAGGTCGAGTCCCTTCGCGCCGCCCTCGGGGGCGGGGGCCTGGGCGAGCCACGTCAGGGCCGCGCCGGTTGCGGCGACGAGGATCACGATCACGGCGCCTTGCGTCAGCTTCGGCGTGCTTGACCGCGGCATCTGTCAGCTCTCCTTCTGCTGCTCGACGTAGGCGCGCAACGCGGCGACCACCATCTGCTGCAGGCTGAGGTCTTTCTCGACGCTGAGGCGCCGGAGCGTCTTGTGGACGTCGGCCGGCAGCCGCGCGCTCAGGTACTTCCAGTTCCGGCTGTTCCGCGCGGCCGGCTCTGCTGGCACGTCGGCGGCCTCGGGCTCGCCGGCCGGGCCGGGCGGCGCCGGGCGTTGGCCGCCGACCACGCGGCTGTGCGTCTTCGACCAGGCGCTGGCGAGCCCCGCGCGCCGCGGCTCGGTGGGCGTCATGCAGCCTGCCCCTTGCTGGCGCCCGGGATGATCCCGGCGCCCCGCAGCCATCCGAAGAGGGCGCGGAGCTCGCCCGCCGCCTTCCCGGCGGGCTCGTACTCGGCCGCGCAGCGCCCCAGGTTGAAGCTGTTGACGTGGGCCACGCGCCGGTGCAGCACGACCGGCGCGGCCGGCGCGCCGGCGGTTGCGATGACGGTCCGCGCGTCTCCCGTGCTGGGGTGGTTGACGAGCGCGAGGTTGAGCACGATGGTCGCCGGAGTCCTGGCGACCTCCGCGATGTCGATCGTCCTCGTGATGGCGGCCAGGTCCGGGAAGCTGGGCTGGAGC
>JAAXGQ010000152.1:2440-3088 GCA_012271265.1 Vicinamibacteraceae bacterium | reverse complement strand
CGTCTTCCCCGTGCCGCCCTTCTGGGAGAGCACGCTCACGACCCGGGGCCGCGGGGCATCCGGACGCTCGGTTCGCGTTGCGGCGTCGATGTCTGTCATCGGTGCTCCTGCGCGTGTGCGTGATTCGACGTGCGCGTCGTTTGACGCGTGCGCGGCTTCATGTGCGCGTCCCTTGGCGTATGCGTCACTTGACGCGTGCGCGCGTTGACGCGATGCGGGTGTTGCCGCGGTCGAGGGTGTTGCGGCACTGCGCGCATGCGTCAGTATCGTGTCGCCCGGGCCGCGATGGTTGTGTGCGTACATCAAGCGTGCGTCGGTTCGACGCGGCGAGGGCGTTGCCGTTGATCCTGTTGTCGCCGGTCCCGGTGGGCCTTGTGGTTGAAGCGGCTGCCGGCGGCGCTGAAGCGCCCGTTTGCCGGGCGTCCCCCGTCCGGCGTCTCGTTGGCGTGCGCGCCGCGGCGCGTCGAGCCTTCCCGCAGGGAAGAATGGCCCCTGAGCGACCCCGGTCGGTTCGGGAGTGAGGCTCATCGGCCCGCGCAGTCTGCGGGCCGGGAGCCTTACGACCCGGACCGGGGTCGCTCAGGGTAACTCAAACCAGTCTCGGGGTTGGCCCCCGGGGACTTTGTGTTTCGCGGTAAGCGCCTGTCG
>JAAXGQ010000152.1:0-2418 GCA_012271265.1 Vicinamibacteraceae bacterium | reverse complement strand
GCGCCGGGAGGGGAGCCGGCGCGCGTCTCCCGGACGCGGACTTGTGCGGACCGGGCCGCCGGGGATAATGACCGGGTGCGGACCCGATCGGTGGCTGGAGGCTCGATGGAGGCGAGAGCGGAGAGCAGGCTGGCCGTGGCGCCGCTTCGTGCGCGCCTGCTGGCGGCCGGGGCCGACTTCGTCGTCGTGACCGCGATCGGGCTCGCGGTGGACGAGGCGCTGCGCGTGGTGCTGGCGCAGGGCATCGGCCTGGGGTCTCCTCCGGGGCTCTATCCCGCGTCGATGTTCGTCGGCGGCTGGGTCTACTTCGTGTTCTGCGAGACCCGGCTGGGCGGGCGGACCGTGGGAAAGATGGGCGCGGGCCTCCGGGTCGCCGGCTCCGGAGACGCGCTGTGGTGCTCGGTCCGCTACGTCGCGAAGGTCCTCCAACTGCTGCTGGGCCGCGGGCTCCTGTTCGGCGCCGTCGTGTTCGACGAGCGCCGGCGCGCGCTCCACGATCACCTGGCCGGCACGGTCGTGGTGGTCGATCCCGACTCCTCGATGTTCGGCCCTCGTTCCTCCTGATCCGTGCGCCCGGTGCGCGCACTTTCGGCCTGAGCCGGTAGTGACTACCGCTTGGGGTACAACTGCCCTCCTCCCGTCTCCCCCCGCCGTATAACCGGTCCGTGTGCTGCAACCGGACCGCTCCGCCGCCGGACCCGCTGCATTCGCCGTCGCGGATCGCGTTGCGCGCGGCGCGGCCGGGAGAGGGCGGTGAGCCGCTCGCCGCGCCTGTCGGGCCGTGCGGCCTGGCACCGCGCCGCCGTGGAGTGGTTCTCGGAGCTGTTCAGTCCCGACGAGCGCGCCACGGTCATCTTGCGTCAGCGTCCGGGTCCCGGAGTGAGGCAGCTCTCGCGGCTGGCCGGCCACTGGTGCCATCCCTCCGGCCAGCGGCTGCTCCGCGTGGCGAACGAGACGGGCAGCGACGTGTTCTGCGGCGTCAATCCGACGGTGCCGGGCTCGAGCCGCGAGGTGGCGGAGGTCCGGCGGCTGCAGGTCGACTTCGACACGGACGGCGACGGGCGCGTCGGCCGGCTGATGCGGGACGTGCGCTCGGGGCGCGTGCCGATGCCGGCCGTGGTGGTGCGCTCGTCGGTCGGCCGGTGGCAGGTGCTGTGGCATGTCGACCCGGCGGCGTGGACGGTGGCCGGGGCGGAGGAGGCCAACCGGCGGCTCGCCGCGGCGTACGAGGGGGACCCGGCGGTCGTGGACGTCAGGCGCGTCATGCGGGTGCCGGGCTTCATCAACTGCAAGCCGGGCCGCGGCGGCGTGCGCGTCGCGCGGGTCCCCCGGTCCGCGTACGACCCGCGGGGTGCCGGCTCGCAGTGGTGGGAGCCCAGGGCCTTCCGCGGTGTGGTGCCCCCGCGCTCGGTGCCACTGGCAATCGCGGTCCCGAAGGCGGCGCCGCCTCGTGCGCCGGCGCGCTACATCGGGGGCCGGCGCCAGCCGGCGTCGCAGTCCGAGGCGGACTGGCACGGCGTGGTCGACGCGTTGCGCGCGGGGGAGTCGCCGGGACTCCTCATCCAGCAGCTCGCCGAGTTCCGGGACGACAAGGCGAACCCGCGGGACTACGCCGAGCGCACCGTCGTCCGCGCGTGCCGGTCGCTCGGCATGCGGGAGCCGGATACCGAGTACGGCCGCCGTCACCCGGCGCGGCCGGTGTTGCCGGGCCGCTAGCCGGCGCGGCTTGCGGGAGGGCAGGTCGATGAAGCAGCAGAGGTTGAAACGTCACGGCGTGGTCGAGCTCGCGCTCGTGCCGGAGACGCGCGAGGAGTACGAGGCGGCGATGCAGTCGCGGGCGCGGACCGTCGTGCTCTCGATGGACCGGATCCGGGAGTGGAACCTCTCGGTCGACGTCGTGGTCATGTCCGAGGCCAGCGCCGCGCACGCCATCTTCGGGACCGACCGCGACTTCTACGAGACCGTGCTCGAGGAGGACGCGGGCGAGAGCCCGCCGGAGGACCAGCTCGAGCTCGACGGCGAGGAGCCGGCCGGCGCGGCGGCGGAGCCGGTGGGCGAGGCCGCCGCGGCGGGGTAGGTCTCATGGCCAGGCGTGGGCGGTTTCGTCAGGCGGTCGGTCCCGGCGGGCTGAGGACCCAGCGGTACCCGGAGTTCGCGCCGGAGGACCGCGGCGAGACGACCGACCGCCTGGAGGCGCGGCGGACCGCCGATTCGGATTGGCTCGATGCCTGCGATCAGGTGGACGCCCGGATCGATCCCGACGACGAGGCGCTGCCGCAACGGCGGCGTCTGAGGACGCACGGCGATCTCGTCTACGAGGTCGCGCTGTCATTGGAGATCGCCCGGAAGCTGGAAGGGCGGGCGGGCCTGCTGCGGCGGTCGCACCCGTCGCTCTGGGTCGCGGACAGCCGCCTGTTC
>JAAXGQ010000151.1 GCA_012271265.1 Vicinamibacteraceae bacterium | reverse complement strand
GGCCACCGCACCGGGAGCGCCGGTGTCCTCACCGGCCACCGCCGCAGGCGGGCATGGGCTGTGGGCCTCCCGGCCCACGCTCTGTCGGCACGGCCGCGCGGTTGGCAGGAGACTGCCTGAAGGGAGCGAAGGTGTGGGGTAGGCCGGCGAGGACGCCGGCGCTCCAGGGGGGTGGCGCTCCAGGGGGGTGGCGCTCCAGGGGGGCGGCGCTCGATGACCGTGGCTCGGGCGGGAAAGCGGGAATACTCCTGAACCGTCATGGCCCTTCGGATCGAGTTGTGGGGGCCGCCCCTGGCGCCGCTCACCGGCGGGAACGTCTACGACCGGATGCTGGTCGAAGCCCTCGACCGCCGGGGCCACGAGGTGACGCTGCGGGAATTCACCGGCGTCGGACCGGAGCCGCCCGCGGCCAGCGGCCGAGCCGACGTGATCCTGCAGGACGAACTGCTGCACCGCGAGTTCCGACGGCGAAACGCCGCCGCGAAGGGACGCCGGCCACGCATCATCGCGCTCGTCCACCACCTCCAGAGTTCCGAACCCGAGCGGGGCGAATCGCAGCGGGGCCGGCTGCGGGAGGAAGAGCGCGCGTATCTGCGCACGGTGGACGGGGTCCTGGCGCCGAGCCGGGCCAGCGCCGCGGCAGCGCGAGAACTCGCCGGCAGACCGCTGCCGTTCGCGGTTGCGCCACCGGGAAGGGACCGGTTCGCGGGAGCCGAGCTGCCTCCCCGTCCCGACGCCACCGCGATTCGCGCGCGGGCCGCCGGACCGCTCCGGGCCGCCTTCGTCGGCAATCTCATCCCCCGAAAACGGCTGCTGGAACTGCTCGAGGGGCTTGCCCCGGTCTCCGATTGGAGCCTGTCGGTCGCCGGCCGCGAGGATATGAGCCCCGGATACGCCGCCGAGGCGCAACGACGAGCCGCCGCTCGCGATCTGTCGGGTCGCGTTCAGTTCCACGGGGCCCTCGGGCCGGCGGCGCTGGCCGACCTCTTGCGCAAGTCCACCGTGCTGGCGGTTCCCTCGACCCACGAAGGATTCGGAATCGTTTACCTGGAGGGGTTCGCCTTCGGGCTCCCCGCGCTGGCCGCCGCCTCCGGCGGCGCCTCGGAAATAGTGAACGACGGCGAGACCGGCTGGCGCATTCGCCCCTCGGTCTCCCGGGCCGCCTCGGTCGTGATCAGCGACTGCCTCCGGCGGCTCGCCGCCGACCGGGACCGGCTGGCGGCCATGGCGCTCCGCGCGGTCGAGCGCCACCGGATCCACCCCACCTGGGAGGAGAGCGCCGCAGCTGCCGAGACGTTCTTCACGCTCCAGCAGCAGGACTCGCTACGCCTGGGCGGCGCCCGGAACCCGCCTCCCGGGGAGAATCAACCAGCCGAAGAAGAAGACCGCGAGTCCCCAGGAACCAGCAGGAAACCCCACCAGCTTGAGCAACCCGAGAGCGGCGGCCATCACGAGAGCCGTGGCGCCGACGGGCCGGCGAAGGCGTTCGAGAAAGCGCGTCAGCCGGCGCGATCCCGCACTTTCAGGATCGAGACGACCGCTCCCGATCAGATAGTCGCGGCCGAAACCGATCAGGAAAGGGACGCCTAGCGCGAGTGTCGAGGGCGGCGTCCACTCGGGCTCGATGAAGGGCGCGAGGCAGACGGCCACCAGACCCATCTGAAAGCCGGCGAGGCGCCGCCGGAACGGGCTGGGAGACAGCTCGGACTGCCGGCGTCCGAACCGCTCCTCCACGAACCTGGCGGCGCCGAAGAGATAGCGGCCGAAACCGGCGAACAGGTACCAACCGGGCAGCGTTTCCCGGGCGAACACGGCGATGCCGCTGGCAGCGGCGAGGCCCAGGGCGTCCGCTTCGGCGTCGAGCCGGGCCCCGAAGGCGCTCGCGGTGCGGGTGCGCCGGGCTATGGCGCCGTCGGCGGCATCCGCCAGCGCCGCGGCGGTGTAGCACAGACACGGGATCCAGCCGGCGAGAACCCGGCCGGCCCCGGGAGCGACCGTCGTCGAAAGGCCCGCTCCGGCAAGCGCCGCGAGGACCGCGAGCCGGGTGAGGGTCAAGCGGTTCGCGAGCCCCAGCGGCCGGGGGGCCGTTTCCGAGGCCGCAAACGCCACCACTCCGACGAAGATCGTCAGACCGAGCAACCCCCCGGCGAGGGGAAGTCCGGTGAAGAGAATGCCGGCGGCGAAGACCACCCCTCCGGCCCCGGTGGCGAACCGCCAGAGTTCGCTCCCGCCTCCACCGTCGGCGCGGGAAGGTTGAGGGCGGCCGCTCAGCTCAGGACTCGAGGTTGCCGGCGACCGCACGCCGGCTCCGGCGGCCCCTGAAATCGGGTTCCAACCCGTCGTGCTTCCGTCCGGCGTTTACTCTCGGCGGCCGCCGATGGACCGAATTCGGGGCGAAGAGCCGCTCCGCCATCCCCGGATCGGAATACCAGCGCCGGGGATCGTGCCGAAGGAGCGAAAAGCACGAATCTAGACTGCCGGTGTCGACGCATCTCCGGGCCGTCTGGCTTCGACGATGCCGTCGAATGAACCGAAGTCACCCAGAACCAGGAGCAGATAATGACACTGACGAGGCGCAAGGGGAACCGCCCGGTCACCGGCTCGGCGCTTCCGCATTTGCAGCTCAGCGACAAGAGCCCGCGAGACGTCCACCGCCACATGTCCCATTGGGCCCTGATCGCGTTACCAGCGACAACCCCCGAACTGCGGGAACGACCCACCCGCATCTCGGTTCCGTCCACCCGAGCCCTGTGGCTCGATGAAGAGGTGGACGCCGACCCGGCCGGATTCATGCCGCCCCCCGGCAACCGCGAGTTCGCCCATCTGCACGCGGACGGAAGTTGGCACCTCCATGTTGACGAAGCGCTGGTCACGGAGATTCTCGACAAGGGATGGGGCGAACGTCACCCCTGGTACTACCGCGGGGTCCTCGAAGTCATGATGTATGCGCCGCGAGACTTCGAGGAAGCGGAAACCGTGAAGGCGGTCGTGCTGGAGTCCGTTCGCCATGTTTCCAGGGGAGCGGTCGTTCCCTTTGCGAAGCAGACCGAACCGGGGATGGAGCCGCCGCGAGCCGCGCGCCAATGAACCCGACTAACAGGCAGGCCGGGTAGCCGAAGTCGTCAGGCCCGCCAGTTGGGCCGGCGGCCGAAACTCCGCCGAGCACTCGATGGCCTCGAAGGTGGGGCTGGTGTTCAGCGCATCGTCCTCGATGGAGTCGGCCCGCAGTTTCAGGTGGGCGAAGATCCCGCGAGTGGGAGCGAGGCGTCCGCCGCGCCGGCCCGCGGGGAGCCGTTTCAGACCGACCGTCCCGCGCACGTTGCCGCCGATCGCCAGGATGCGTTCCCGATCGGGCTCCAGCCGGACCACGATGTCGCAGTGCATGCGAGCGGCGACACCGGGATGCCGGCGCCGCTGGGCGATGGACTGGTAACTGCTCCGCCGGCTGCTGCAAAGCAGATCGCCCGGCTCGACGTCCGTGTCGCCGACGTCATAGGCAACGAAGGCGGCCGGCGACGATCCGGCGTCGCGGGCCCGGATCGCCTGGTCGACGTAGACATGGTGCGCGATGGAGCGCTGGAACTGATCGGGGCTCCCGAGTCCGCCCTCGCACATCACCCAGGAGACGAAGGCGGCGGACCACGGATCGCGCCAGCGGGAGGTCAGCCCGTTCGGCCCGTTCCAGCGCTGGTTCTGGCGGGCGATCATCCACGATCCGCGCGGGGTGGCCGCCCAGTATCCGGCGATGGTCGAGGCGACGCGGGCGCCCTCGGAGTCATCCACCGGCCGCCACCACCAGCGGCGGGTTCCCCTCGGGCGGCGGGCTCGGGAGATCGTCTGGTCGAAGACATGGAACCCGAAGAAGCCCCACTCCTGGACCGCCACGTCCACGATGCGCCGCCGGATTTCGCCGGCGGGCAGATTCCGGCAGCCGCCCGACCCGACGCCCATGCGTCCCGGGGGCCCCTGGACCATGGCCGAGGGCGGCGCGGCATCGAACTCCGCCGCGGGCAGCCGGTCGAAGGGGGCTGTCTGGGCAAGCCCCCCCACCGCAAACAGGAGGATCGCCGCGACACTCGCCGCGGCAACGACGCTCGGCCTCATGAAAGCTCCCTGGAATCCAGTTCCCACCCGAAACTGGAACCGCCAATTATCAGCGAGTTGCGCTTCGACTCGCCTGCTCGGGGAAGAACGCCGCGAGGTCGTGGGGGAAGTCGCTCATCCGCCACGCCGTTCCGGCCTCCGGAACGAGGGTGCGGGTGAAGCCGCGCGCCTCCCAGGGGGCGAGGAGGTCCGGGTCCCGCGAGAACAGGTGGATGGGCGTCGCCCAGGTGTCGCTGTCGTGGAGTGACAGCCTTGGCGGCTGGTGGTCGCCGATCACCGCGACCAGCGCCCGGCGCGGCGCGAAATCACGCAGGAATCCGCCCAGAATCCGGAATTGGTATTCGAGGCTGGTCAGGTAGCGCTCGGAAAGCTCGGCGCGATCATGGGCGTCGTCGTGAGCCACCGAACGGAGCGGCCCATCGAAGGCGGTGTGGTCGTCGAAGCGGGTCCACGGCGTTACGTAGGGAGGCACCGGCCAGTAGGGAATGTGGCTGGTGATCAGGGAGACCTTGGCGAACAGCGGACCGGAGACCCGGTGGATCTCCAGCCGGTTCAGGGCGTGGAGGGTGAACTGGTCGGGCACCTGCCACCACCCCATCGCGGGACCCTCGTAGCCGATGGCCGCGCGGTCATAGATCCGGTCGAAGCCGTACCAGTCACCCACCGGCCACGGCCCCGTGATGCCCGGCTCGAACGCCACCGTCCGGTAACCCGCCCGCCCCAGCAACTCCACCAGGCCGACCCGATCGGACCTCATCAGCGCGGCGTAGTCCGTCTCCCGCTCCAGCCAGACCCCCGAGAGGAGCGAGGCGTGGGCCCGCCAGGACCCGCCGCCGAAGGTCGGGCTCTGGATCTGGGCCGAGCGAAAGTCGAATCCGCCCGCCGCGGCGTCCTCCTCCCAGCGCCGCGCGGCCGCCTCCAGCCGGGGTCGGCGCCCCGGATCTTCGAAGGCGGCGACTCCGTAGGACTCCACGAAGATCACGTACAGGTCGGCGTCCCCGAGATCGGGCGCGCCGGAAAGCGCGGGCGAGAGCGGGAGGGGCAAAGGCGGCGCCGCGGCGAGAGCGGCCAGCTCCCAGGCAGCCCGGAACGCCGATCCGCCGGGCGGTCCCGGCGCCGACGCAGCAAGGAACGCGCCGAGCCCAAGCGCCGCCAGCGCGAACCCTCCCACGAGGCGCCGACGCCGCGGCGGACGAGCCGCAGCCTCGGCCAGGATGCCGAGGGCGAGGGCGAGGAGCACCGCCAGACCACCCCCGACAAGCCCGACCAGCGGCACGAGGACGGCGAAGGCCAGTGCCGGATGCACCGTCCCGAGCATGTCCGCGACGTTGGCGAGATGCGGCAGATCGCCGGCCGGGTCGAGTGGCCGGCCGAGGAGTTCCACTGCGATGAGCCCGGCGATCCGGACGGCCACCGCGGCCAGAAGGGCGGTGGCGAGCAGCACCCGCACCCATAGGGCCGGCGGAAGCCACGCCCGAGGCAGCAGGAGCGCTGCGCCGGCGAGCAGCAGGAGATCCGGAGAAAGCGCGACGGGAAGCCGCAGGAACGGGGCTTCCGGCGTCACCGCAACCGTCAGCAGCACATGCAGCCCGAGGAGCGCCAGCGCCGCCGCCAGCAGCCGGCGGCCGCCACGCGCCGCCGTGTCCCCGCTCATCGCCCCTCCGGGTGGAACCAGCCGTCCAGCGCTTCGAGCCCGAGGAGCAGGTGCGCGGCGACGTACAGAAACGCGTCCGCCGGGACGCGGTCCACCGCCGCGTTCGAGACCAGGAACGGTGCGAAGGCGCGCATCGCGTCCTCATCGCCCCGGCGGACGCTCATGGCGGTGAGGGAACCCCAGGTCTCGATCCCCGGACGCTTCTGCCGCGCGGCCTCCCCGGTGCGTCCGTAGTAGGCGAGCCGGAGCTCCGGCATCCGCTCGCGGCAAAAGCGCAGCACCCGGGACGCCACCTCCGGCGCCCCCTCCAGCGCCGTGGCCGCGATCGCCACCGCGTTCGAGGTCTGCACGATGTCGTTCGGCGAATAGAGCAGCGTCCGCTCATCGTCAAAGAGCGTGGCCATCTCCGGCTGGAACACGTCGTAGATGAGCCCCGCGGGGCTCCCAGCCGCGCGAATCACCTCGTAGCTGCCGGCTGCCAGTCCGGCCAGGTCATGCCGGTCATGCTCACGGGCGACGCGGGCCAGGTAATCCGGCGCGTAATCCACGAGAAAGGAGTTCGTGGCGAAGTCCCGGCTGCCGAAGTTGAAGTAATTGCGGATGAGCAGCAATCCGGCGGCCTCGCTGGCGTGCGTTTGGTATCCGTCCAGAATCGCGAGCGCGAGATCGCGGTCCGCCGCCGCTCCGAACGCCTCGGCCCCCTCCCAAAGCCCCTCGGAAACCCGGAGCGCCTCCGTCGTTCCCGAGGCGTCGGGGAGGTCGTCGTCATCCACCGGCGCCGGGGTCCGCCGCCAGAGGACGAAGCCCCGGGTATAGGGGTCATCCGGGTCGTCCACGATCAGCCGATGGACGGCGAACTCGCGGAGCGCCCGGTACATCTGCTCGTCGTCGAGGCGCGCCGCCACCCGCAGGAGTTCCCCGACATCCACCGCGTAGGCGAAGCCGTTCGCGCGCGCCAAGTCGCCGGCGAGCACCCGGTCCCGCACTTCCTTGTGCAGCGCGGTCAGGGCTTCGCGGGTGGCTTCCGGCCCGGGCCAGGGGGTCGCCGGGCAGCCGGCGCCGAGGGCGCCAGCGGCCAGCAAGGCGACGACCCTCCGGCCCATGAGCCCAGAATAGCCCGAAGCCGCGCCATCCCCACCACCCCCTACAATCGCCTTCCTGCCGGCTCGCGTTCTTGAGGAAGGAGGCCTGACATGCGTCACCCCACCGTGCTTCTGATGCTCCTGGGAGTGCTGGGCGCCGGTCCGGCCGAGGCCCAGCCCGAGTCGCTGGCCACGCTCTACGAACCCGGCGGGGTCGTCGAGGACACGAACGGCGACGGCTTCGCGGACGGGGTGACCGCCCGCATCGTGCTTTCCGACGCGCCCAGCGCTGCCGAGGTCGCTCTCGCCTCGGAGATCGCGGCCCGCCTCGGTCTGGAGACGATGGCGCTCGACCTGCCGCTTCCGGACGACGCCGGGATCGCCATCGGGGTGGGCGACGAAGCGCTCGCCAGCCTGGGGCTGACCGGGGGCGCTGCGCTCCCGGCGGGCCGGGGCGCGGTGGAGCTGCACTCCGGTGACGGAGACGTGGTTGTCGCGGTGCGCGGAGGAGACGCCGCCGGCCTGGAAGCGGCGGCGGGATGGCTTGCCGGTCGCGCCCCGCAGATCTTCCGGGCCCAGGGTGACGCGCTCGGCGACCTGGAAACGGCGGCCCTCGAGCTGGCCGGAGACGGAGCCGGGGGCGCCCGCACCACCCGCATCGAAGTGGAAGCGGGCGCGAACGCCCTGGCCGCGACCGAACTCCGGATCACCGTTCCCGACGCCGCTTCGGCCGCCGCGGCGGCCGAGGCGATCGAAGCGGCCGGCGAGACCCTGCTCTCCGACAGTCTGGCCTCGCTGGAGGTGGTGGTGCGGCACCCCGAGGGAGAGACCACGGCGTCCCTTCGCCACGAGCCGGCTCCCCCCGAGCCCGGTCCGATATCCGGTCGCCCCGGCTCCGGTCCGAAAGAGAACCTCGGCCTCGCGGTCCTCTACGAGCCGGACGGATTGCTCGGTGACGGAAACGGCGACCGGATCCCGGACCGGCTCGACGTCCGGCTTGCGACCACCGCCGAAAACCCGGCCGGAACCCTGGGCCTCGCCGCCCGCCTCGGGCTGGAGTCCGCAGGGCTCGACTTTCCGGTGGCGGCCGACGCCGCTTCGGTGGACGCACCCGAAGAGGCGCCCACCCTCGTTGTCATCGGCACGGCCGAAGCGAACCCGCTGCTCGCCGACCTCGAGGTTCCGGAGCTGGCGCCGGGGGAGGGATTCGTGGGGGTGATCCCCGAGGCCTTCGGCGCCAGGTCGGCGCTCGCCGTCACCGGCGGCGACGGAGACGGATTGGAGCGGGCCCTCGACCAGGCCGCTCTGGCCTTCCCCCACCTCGACGCCGCCTCACGGAGCCCTGACCACCCGACGGTGGACGGGGTCGAGTTTGCTGCCTGGAAGTTTCTCACCGCCCGAACCCCGGGCGGCCAGGCCGCGGCGGCGGTGTACCGCCTGGAGCAGATTGCGGCTGCAATCCGCCACCTGGGGATCGCCTCTTCCAGCATCCTGGTCTCGGTCAAGGATCCCGCCCCCGGCCTCGACGCCTACCTCACGGAGGCCGCCGCCAGCCTGGGCCTCGGCGACGCCACGGTCGAACTCGACGACCGGAACGTCAACCACGCCGCGACGATCCACGAAGAGACCTTCGCGGTGCCGTCCGAGGTGGAGGAGTTTCGGGCCCTGGTGCGGGAACGCCTCGTGCCCGAGGTCGGCCGCGGGGACCGGGTGGGGATCGTCGCCCACCTGAGCGAGCCGGCGTCGGTGCGGACGGCTCTTCGGGACGAGGTCATGGCCGAACTCCGCGACCGGGGCGCTTCGGTGAGCGACGGGGACGTGCGGGTTCTCTCCGCCTACCGCCAGGGCTACGGCTGGATCGAGGAAGTCGTTCTCCCACGCCTGCTCGCTCTCCGCGAAGCCGGCACGCCCCCGGCGCGGGTACGACTGCTCTTCCGCCGCCACGAGCCGCCGGAGCACTGGCCGCAGCAGGCGATGCACACCCCGCTGCGCTGGCAGCACGCCATGTTCCCCGCCGACGAGATCCTCGCCGAAGCGCTCTCCCTCGACCTGTCGCAGATTGGCTACGAGATGCGGACCGAAGCGGACGCCCCGGCCTACCGGGTGGTGGCCGAGGACGCGGGCGGGGGGACGCTGCTGAACGAAACATTCGAGCCGCGCCTGGTGTCCCGGCCGTTCCTCGACCGCTATCCGGACTACGAGTGGGTCCAGGTCACCACCGGGGGCATCACCGCCCGGGTCGACGGCGAGGAGGTGCTCGACGAGCGGATTCGCACCGACGCGGAGGCGTTCTGGGACCACTACCAGTCCGACACGCTGGCCCGGCTCTACGACCACATCATGGAACTCCACGAGGGGAAGCCTCGCGGGGCGACGGACGCGCCCTACTTCGGCCAGCTGAAAGTCGTGCTGTCCCTCTCCGAGCCCGAACGCCTCCTCGGCGTGGAGCAGGAGATCGAATCCACCCACGACGCTCTCCACGAGGACATCTATTTCGTGACCCACACCTTCCTGCGCCTCATCGGCCGCAACTCGCTCGGCGCCGAGCTCACCTACGCCGGCCGGGTCATTCCCGAGATGCGCGGGAAGACCGACGGGACGCCGGGGACGGCCGAAATCCTGTTCACCGGCTTCCGCACCAGCCGCCCGGCGATCGTGGTGGACTACGTGACGACCGAGGGCCGGTCGGAGACGGTGCGCCGGAACATCGCCAACGTCGAGGTGGACCGCCCTCGGGCCATGACCGCCCGCGTGCGGGCCGGAAGCCCCGGCGTTTCCGCGCTGCGCCTGCGGGTCAAGGTGGACACCGACGCGGACGAGCGCGATGTCTACGTCTCCCACCACGGCGACGACGCGACGGACGAGCGGATCCTCTCGGCGGCCGAAGCCATCCGGAAGCTGGACATCCTCGGCGCGCTCCGGGCAGCCGGGCTCTACGAGGAAGAGCTGGCCTTCGCCGGCCTTGGCGACCTCGAACTCGCTGCCTCGTGGACCTGGGACCACGACGCCGACACCGAGCGGACGACGACGCTGGCCGCGAACGGCTCGCCGCCCCCGTTCCCGGACATCATGGCGTTCCGCGACGCGACCGGGAGCGAGGACCGGCTGGTCCAGTGGGATACCCCGATCTCCCCGCCCGAGGCCCACGGCATCCTCGCCCGGATGAGCGATTTCCCCGAGGCCACCGTCTACCAGGTCGGCGAAAGCTACCTGGGGCGCCCCACCTGGGCGATGGACCTGATGGCTCCGATGGACGCGACCCACTGGGGGCGCAAGAAGGCCAGCCTGCTGAAGCCGACGATCCTCTACACCGCGCGCCAGCACGCGAACGAGGTCTCGTCGACCTCCCACGTGCTACGGCTCGCGGAAATGATCCTGACCGAACCGGCGGAGAGGGAGGCGCTGAAGAAAGTGAACATCGTCGTCCACCCGGTGCAGAACCCGGACGGCGCCCAGCTCGCCTGGGACATGCACCAGATCAACCGCGAACACATCCTCCACGCCGGTTACTGGGCCTCGCTGGGGATGGACTCGACCACCGACTCGAACCAGCCGATGCCGATCTATCCGGAAGCCGAGGTGCGCCCGAGGCTCTGGCGAAGCTGGCTTCCGGACATCGTCCTGAACCCGCACGGCTACCCGGCCCACCAGCTCGTCCAGCTGTTCAGCGAGTTCAGCGGTCTGGTGCGCGCCGGACGCCGCACCGAGCGGAACTGGGGCTTGAACAAGGGCTGGTTCATGCCCGGCTTCGACGTGGTGGACGACCCCGAGCTGCCCCGTCACAGGGACGCCGCTCTGAAGATCCGCGACTACATCACGGGCGCCATCCAGGACACCTCCATCGTGCGCGCCATGAACGACCGGAACTACGACCGCTACCGGCGTTACGGAATGGACCTGGACCCCGAGGTGTTCCGGATGCAGCTCCACAACGGGGTGAACATCCAGATGCCCATCAAGGGCCGCCGCGCCGGGGCTCCGGGACGTGGAGGCCGCGGCTACGACCCCAAGATCACCATCTGGGCGGGCGGCACCGAGGCCCCCGACGAGCCGGCGAGCGGAGACTGGATGAACGTGGTGGCATCGGCCGGGCTGGCCTGGGACCGCGCCGTCCTCCAGTACCTGCTTGACGGCGACCACCAGGTCAACCGCAACACCACCGAGTTCTTCGGCGGCTTCTCCATCCGCCTCCACCGCCCCCGCCCCCCCGAAGACCCGGAGGAGGAGGAAGGCGGCGCCGGGGAGAGCCCGTAGTCGTCAGCGTGGGCCGGTTGCAGGCGGGGGATCCGGGATGAAACCACGCATGATCCGCCGCCCGGCGTTCCAGCGGCCGGCGCGGGGGCGGCGGAGACGTGTCGGCGCGCCGAAAGGGCCCCCGAGGATCGCCGGCGCCGGGGTGGCGCTGCGGCTCCGGGTCACCACCGGGCGCGCTCCGGAGCGGATTCTTCGGCTCAAGAGCGGGATGATCCGGGCCTACGTCAACGTTCCCCGGGACCGGGGCCGGGCGAACCGGCGGGTGATCCAGCTTCTCGCCCGCATCCTCCGGGTGCGCCGCCACGACGTCCAGGTCGTCACCGGCACCCGGAGCTGCTGGAAGCTGGTGCGGGTGGCGGGTCGGACACTCGAGGACGTCGAACGGCTGATCCCGCAGGCGCTGCCGGGTCACTTCGCCGTCAAGAACTCCCAACCCCGCCTGCCGAAGAACCGGGCGCGCGAGGGTCCCGGGACCGGGAGCTGAGACGCTTCCACGCGAAGGGGGCGAGGACGACGAGGAACATCGTCATCGCGACGACTTCCAGGACCAGCAGGTACCAGGGCCACGGCGCGAAGAAGAAGGGCGACACCGTTCCCGGAGGCGGCGCACGCAAGTACATGTAGTTCGCGTCGAGCAGCCAGTTCGCCACGGCCACCGCCGCGGCAAAGAGGTTGATCGTGACGAAGGCGCGGACCAGGCCGCGGAGTCGGGGACGCATGCCCAGGCCGAACGTCGCGAAGATCACGCCGATCACGATGCCGGAGTGGGCGATGAAGTACTGGAAGAAACGGTAAGCCGGGAACCCCTGGTCCATCCCGCCCGGCGTCAGGACGGCGTTCAGGGCGCCGGTGATGCCCCAGAACCAGGCGATGTCGTAGGTCCACCGGTTTCGGAAGATCAGGGTGAAGGCGGTCAGTTGGACCGCCGCCCCGCACACGTGGAGCGGCAGGTACTGCTGGAGCCAGGCGTCCACCCCGGCGGTATGGATCCGGTAGGTCCAGTAGACGAGGTCGTTGGCCAGCAGGATCGCCGCGATGACGATGGCGATGCGCGTCGCGACCTTCGGCTGGCGGCGTGCGGTGTAGCGGGGCAGAAAGGCGGCCAGCGCCGCGGTGAGCGCGATCGCCGCCAGGTGCGGAACCCCAAACGTCTGAAACCCGGAGGGCTCCATCAGTGGAAGGGGGCGGTTTCCGCTCGGGGGCTCACGCCGGCCGCCGGACCAGGTAGGGCAGCACGTTGTCGGCGCGGGGTGGCCGGGTCCAGCGCGATACGACCACCAGGACCACGACGTGGACCGCGGCGCCGTAGATGCCTGGGTGGATGTCGAACGCCGCGAACGAGGGCCAGACATTCAGGGCGAGGGCCACGCCGCATCCGGAGAGCAGCCCGGAAATGGCGCCGGCGCGGGTGGCGCGCTTCCAGAACATCGCCGCGATGAGCAGCGGGAAGAACTGGGCGATGGCGCCGTAGGAAAGGAGGAGGAGGCCAACGAGCGAGGCCTCGGAACCGACGGCGAGGAAGTAGGCGACCGATCCCATGCCGAGGGCGGTCCAGCGGATCAGGCGGGTCTCCGCCTCCGGGGAACGCCGCACCCTGCGCAGCGGCGTCTCCAGGTCCTTGACCAGCACGGAGGCGCCGGCGTGGAGGATGGCGTCCCCGGAGCTCATCGAAGCCGCCAGCGCCCCGGCACAGAAGAGCCCCACGGTGAGAGCCGCCAGGTCGAGATCCATGAGGATCGTCGGGAGGATCGTGTCCGCCGGCTCGACGCCCTGGTAGGCGGTGACCCCGGCAAAGCCGATGAAGAGCACCGGGATCAGGAAGATCTGGAAGGTCGGATAGAAGACGACCATGCGCTTCAGCGTGCGCACGCTGCGCGCGGCGTAGATCTTCATGAAGTAGTGAGGCCAGACGGAAAAGCCGAGCACCGAGATGAGGACCGCGCTGGAGTAGGCGCCGAGGCTCCAGGGCTCCCGGGAGGCGTCGAGGCCGGGGACGGTCAGCATTTCCGGCGCCCGGACGCTGAGCTCCTCGAACATGGGACCGATGCCGCCGTGCAGCTTCCACGGCAGGTAGAGGCCGAGGCCCCAGGCGAGGCCGAGCATGAGGACGCCCTGGAAGGTGTTCGTCCAGCCGACGCCGAGCACGCCGCTTCGCGCCACGTAGATCAACACCACCCCGTAGGCCAGCGCCGCGCCGGCCCATTCGGGCATCCGCCCCTCGGTCACCACCGAAAAGACGTAGCCGGCGCCCTTCATCTGGATCACCAGGTAGGGGATCAGCGCGGCGGCGCTGACCACCGCCATGATCGCCGGCAGCGCCCTGGGACTCTCGAAGCGGTGGGCGAAGAACTCGGCCTGCGTCACGAAGCCGAACTTCCGACCCAGGAGAGCGATCCGGGGGCCCAGGAAATACCAGGGCAGGAGGCCCACGGTGCCGTAGGAGACGATGTAGAAGGCCGCGGCGCCGCGCGAATAGGCCCAGCCGGGCGCGCCGAGAAACGCGAAGGCGCTGTAGATGGACGCGCCCATGATGAAGTAGAGGACGATGAAGCCGAGGCTGCGGTCGCCGGCGACGAACCCTTCCGCGGTGTTCGAGACGCCGCGCCCGGAGACGATCCCGATCGCGAGGGTCGCGAGCAGGTAGGCGACCGTCGTCAGGAAGACGATGACCCAGGCGTCCATCAGCGGCCCCTGCGGTAGGCGTCGTCGAGCTTCCGGTCGTCCTCGCGGTCCCAGATGAACACCGCGAGGAAGGTGGAGAACACGGTGGCGATCATCAGGCAGAGCCAGACCATCGAGAAGGGCATTCCGAGGAACACCGGTTCGATCCCGGCGATCCAGGGGTAAAGGGGCCAGATGCTCAGGGCCAGCACAACCAGGCAGACGGCGAAGCCGACCACGTGACGGCGGCGGAACCCGGACCCGGTCACGGCGCCTCCGCGACCTCGATCTCGAAGAGGCGCGGCCACTTCTTTCCGGTCACGAAGATCCGGGAGGTCTCGGGATCCCAGGCGATGCCGTTCAGGACGTCCGCGTCCGGATGGTGAAGCCGGTCGGGGAAGAGGCCGGAGAGATCCACGAACGCCACGACCTCCCCGGTCTCCGGGTCGATGCGGGCGAGGCGGTCTTCGGTCCAGAGGTTTGCCCAGATCTCCCCGTCGATCCATTCGAGCTCGTTCAGGTTGGGCACCGGGACCCCGCCGGCGGTGATCGGAAGCCGGCCGATCTCGGCAAGCGAGTCCGGGTCGAGGAAGCGCAGCACCGCCGAGCCGTCGCTCATCACCAGCCGGCTTCCGTCGAAGGTGATGCCCCAGCCCTCGCCGGCGTAGCGGAACTCCCGGAGCAGCCGGAAGGTCTCCCGGTCGTAGACGAAGCCCACCCCGGCGCGCCAGGTGAGCTGCACGATGCGGTCATCGACCACCGCTGCGCCCTCCCCGAAGAGCACCGGGAGGAGGCGTCGTTCCTGGAGCACCTCGCCGCTGTCCAGGTCGACCCGACGCAGAGTGGACTCCCCGCGCAGGCCGGTGCTCTCGTAGAGCACGCCGTCGTGGAAGACGAGGCCCTGGGTGAACGCCCCCGGATCGTGCGGGTACTCGCGGACGACGCGGTAGCCAAGCACCGGCGTCGGCTCCGCCCGCTGCGCTGCGGCGCCCGCGGCCTCCGGCGGCCCCTCCAACCGAGCGAGCGGCCCCTCCGGCGTTCCCGCCGCGGTGGGCAGCGACCCGCAGAGCGGAATCCCCGCCGCCAGAAGCAACCCTCGCGCCCCCCGCCGGACCACGGCGCCGGGTTCCCGCACTCCCCCAACCAGCCGCCGCCCCCCGGCCCTCATGCCCGCAATCATCGCACGCAACCTCGAACCCGCCCCAAAGCGCCGCGAA
>JAAXGQ010000150.1 GCA_012271265.1 Vicinamibacteraceae bacterium | reverse complement strand
CTCCTGGCCCACGGTCGGTCGGTGCGGCGCCGCTGTCGGCACGAGACTGCCTATGGGACCGAAGGTGCGGCGCAGGCCGGCGAGGACGCCGGCGCTCCGGGCCTCCTCCCGCTGGCTGCGCGCCAGGGTCAGCGCGTGCTCATGGGAGAGCGGCTCGAAGCGGAAGAGCCCCATGGGGCCGGCGCTCCATGGGTCAGGGCGCGCCAGTCCTGGCGCGGTGTCCTCACCGGCCACCGCACCGGGAGCGCCGGCGTCCTCGCCGGCCACCGCCGCAGGCGGGCATGGCCCGTGGGCCTCCTGGCCCACGGTCGGTCGGCACGGCGACGCTGGCGGCACGAGACTGCCTGAGGGACCGAAGGTGCGGCGCAGGCCGGCGAGGACGCCGGCGCTCCATGGGGTCGGCGGTGCCGCACGTCCCCATCCCGATCACCCGGGAGGACTTTCGGGAGTGGGACGAGATCCAGCTGCGGGAGGAGGTCGCGGCGCTGCGACGGCAGCTCGGACAGGGCGCCTCCCGGCGAGGTCGAGCTCGCCGAGGTGGCGGGCGAGCGCCCGCACGCTCGCCAGGTTGTTCACCGGGAGGAAGTCGTGGACGTGCGGCAGCGCCGCCGCCATCCCCCGGGTGAGCGGCTCGTATCCCGGGTCGCCAAGCAATGGGTTCAGCCAGACGACACGCCAGGCGAGACCGCGAAGGCGCTCCATCTCGGCGGCCACCAGCGCCGGATCGCCCCGGTCCCACCCGTCGCTCACCAGCACCACGACCGAGGAGGAGGTGGGCAGTCGCCGCGCCCAGTCGAGGTTGAAGCGGCGGAGCGCCTCGCCGATCCTGGTGCCTCCGGACCAGTCCGAGACGGCGGCCGACGCCTCGCGGAGTGCGCGATCCACGCGGCGATCTTCCAGTTTGCGGGTGATGCGGGTCAGCCGGGTGGCGAAGACGAAGGCCTCCACCCGTCCCGCTGCTCCGTGGGAGAGCCCGTAGAGGAAGTGGAGCAGGACCCGTGCGGTCTGCTCCATCGAGCCGCTCACGTCCGCGAGCACGAACACCGGCCGGGGACGGTCCTTGCGGCGGCGGCGCTCCAGCCGGATCCACTCCCCGCCGGAGCGCAGCGCCCGCCGGACCGTCCGCCGCAGGTCGAGGCGCCGGCGTCCGCCGGATCGGAAGCGGGCGACCCGCCGCCGGGCCGCCTCCCAGCCGGCGTCCCGGATGAGCGCCTGCACCTCCCGCAGTTCGTGTTCGTCCAGATCGGAAAAGTCCCGGTGTTCCAGCACTTCGCGGTCGCTCCAGGTGCGGCGCGCGAAAGGCCGGGGCGGGCGATCCTGGTCCACGCCGGCATCCGAGGCGGAGGGCCCCCGGAACGTCGCGACCTGCCGCCTTGGCGGGGGCCGGCGCAGCGTCATCCCGGGAAGCCGCGCCCGGGACCACCGTTCCGGGGGGGTCTCCCAGAAGAGGCGGAAGGCCGCGTCGAAGAGCTCCTGATCCTCCTTGCGGTGGATCAGCAGCGCCCGGGCGGCAGCGTGGAATTCCTCCCGGCGGAACACCTCGATCTCGGCCAGCGCGGAGGCAAGGTCCAGCATCCGGGCGGTGGAAACCGGGAGCCCCACTCCCCGGAGGAGGCGGCCGAAGAGCGTGAGGTTCTGGAGGAGCGGGGGAAGGGTGGCGGGTACGCCGCTCATGTCGTGCCCCGACGCGTTCTTGGGCCGGCGCTCCCTACGTAGGGGTCCCCGCCCGGTAGAACCTGCCCAAGGCGCCGACCGTGCGGCGTAGGCCGGCGAGGACGCCGGCGCTCCATGGGTTCTCAGACAGCGGCCTGCGCCCGGAGGAGAATGGCGGCGGCTCGCTCCCCTCGAACCGCCTCCAGGTCGTCCCGGAACTTGAGAAGCGCGCCCAGGGTGCGGTCCACCGCGGCCTCGTCGAGGGCGGTCTGCCCGAGCGCACTGAGAGCGAGCGTCCAATCGAGTGTCTCCGCAACGCCGGGACGCTTGAAGAGATCCATCTCCCGCAGTTCCTGGGCGAAGCGGGTGGCCTCGGCGGCGAGCCGGGCCGCCGCGTGGGGGACCCGCTCGCGGACGATCTCGAGCTCGCGGCGGTAGTCGGGATACGGGATCCAGTGGTAGAGACAGCGCCGCTTCAGCGCGTCGTGGACCTCGCGGGTGCGATTCGAGGTCAGGATCACCACCGGCGGCGCCGCTGCGCGGATCGGGCCGATCTCCGGGATCGTGATCTGAGAGTCCGACAGCACCTCCAGCAGGTAGGCCTCGAATTCCTCGTCGCTGCGGTCGATCTCGTCGATCAGCAGAACCGGGCGGCGGCCGGGCTCCGAGGTCTCGACCGCGCGAAGAAGGGGTCGCCGCAGCAGGAATTCCGGGCCGAACAGGTCCCCCTCGGCGAGGGCCTGGCCCCGGCTCTCGGCGAGACGGATGGCGAGCATCTGCCGGGTGTAATTCCAGTCGTACGCCGCCTGGGAGATGTCAAGGCCCTCGTAGCACTGGAGCCGGATGAGCGGCGTGCCCAGAAACGCGGCCGCCGCCTTCGCCAGTTCCGTCTTGCCGACTCCGGCTTCCCCTTCCAGGAACAGTGGCCGCTCGAGCCGCAGGGCGAGAAAGAGGGCGGTCGCCAGCGGCGCATCGGCGATGTAGCCCTGCCGCGCCAGCGCCTCACCGACCGCAGGAACGTCCCCGGGGGGCGGGTCGCTCCCGGGCGCCGGGGACCTCCCGGAAGGAGGACGCGACGCCGAAACGGAGATGCTCAGCCGGCCGCCCGGGTAGCCGCGATCTGGAGCGCACGCTTCCCGTAGACCCCGGCCAGGTGGACCCGGAAGGCCCCGGAGGCGTAGAGATCGCCGAGCGGCTCATCGAGCGCTTCGCCGATTCGCGCCGAAGCGGCCGCGATGCGTTCGTCGCTCGCGGCGCCGCCGATCAGCGCGCTCGCAGCCGCGTCGGCGAGCACCGCCTTTCCGGCAACCCCGCCGATACCGAGGGCGCACGCGGTCACCTCACCCCCGCTCACGGCGATCCTGGCCGCCGCCCCGACGACTGCGTAGCTGGAAGCGGGATGAGGATGCTTCAGGTAGGCCGTTCCGGCGGCCGCCGGAATCCGGACGGAAGTGATCACGTCGGCTTCATCGAGCACGGTCTGGAACAGGTCCACGAAGAAGTCCGCCGCGGCGACCGTCCGCTCCCCGCCGGGCCCGACCGCCGTGATTTCGGCGCCAAAGGCAAGCATCGTGGCCGGGTAGTCCGCCCCCGGATCGGCGTGAGCGAGACTGCCCCCGATCGTTCCCCGGTTCCGCACCTGGATATCCCCGATGGCCGCGGCCGCCTCGGCGAGACCGGGGCACGCGCCCTGTACGGCAGCGGAGTCGGCCACCGCAGCGTGGGTGGCGAGGGCCCCGATGACCAGGTCGTCCCCGTCCCGCTCGATGCCGTCGAGCCCGGGAATGCGGGCGATGTCCACCACGTTCGCCGGCTGGGCGGCGCGCAGCTTCATCGCCGGGATCAGGCTGTGGCCGCCGGCCACCAGCTGGGCGTCGGGGAGCTTCTGGAGCATCTCGATCGCCTCGGCAACCGAGGAGGCGCTGTGATAGTCGAACGAAGCGGGAAACATCGGGATCTCCTTGATGGCGGTCGGCCGGAGGCGCGGGGAGTTCAGGCCCCCCGGGCCGCCTCGACGGCGTTCCTGATCCGTTCCGGCGTAAGCGGCATGTCCACGTGGGTGACGCCGAGAGGGGCGAGCGCGTCGAGAACGGCATTCGCCACGACGGCGGTCGCGGCGATCGTTCCCATCTCACCGGCGCCCTTGACGCCGAGCGGGTTGTGGGGCGAGGGGGTCTCGATGCGGTCGACCTCGATGCCCGGCAGCAGGTCGGCGCGCGGCGGGGCGTACTCGAGCAGCGTCGGGGTCATGAAGTCACCGTCGTCCGAATAGACGCCGGCCTCGGTGAGGGCCTGCCCCACTCCCTGGACCACACCGCCCTGGATCTGGCCTTCCACGATCATGGGGTTGATGACCTTGCCCACGTCGTCCACCGCGACGTAGCGCCGGATCCCCACTTCGTAAGTCTCCGGACAGATATCCACTTCGCAGATGTGGGAACTCGCCGGGAAGGTGAAGTTGCTGGGGTCGTAGAAGCTGACGAAGTTGAGTCCGGGCTCCATACCCTCGGGCAGGTTGTGGGCGGTATAGGCCGCGAAGGCGATCTCGCCGAACGCCTTGCCTCGGTCGGGCGCCCCCTTCACGTGGACCCGGCCCTCGTCCTGGTCGTAGACCACGTCCTCCTCGGCCGCCTCGAGCAGGTGGGCGCCGATCCTGAGCACCTTGGCGCGGACCTTCTCCGCGCTTCGGACGAGCGAAGACCCGCCGACACAGGCGCTCCGGCTGCCGTAGGTGCCCATCCCGAAGTTGACCCGGCCGGTGTCCCCGTGGACGACCTCCACGCTCTCGATGGGCACGCCGAGCTCTTCGGCCACGACCTGGGCGAAGGTGGTCTCGTGACCCTGACCGTGGCTATGGGAGCCGGTGAACACGCTGACCTGACCGGTCGGGTGCACGCGGATTTCGCCGCTCTCCCAGAAGCCGACGGCCGAGCCGAGAGAACCGGCCACGGCCGACGGCGCCGGGCCGCTGGCCTCGATGCAGCAGACAACCCCGACGCCGCGCAGGCCGCCCGCAGCGCGGGCCTGCTTCTGGGCCGCCCGCATCCCGGCGTAGTCGGCCCGCTCGGCCGCCGTGCCCATCAGCTTCTCGTAGTCGCCGCTGTCATAGAGGAAGGCCACCGGCGTCTGGTAAGGGAAGTCCTCCTTGGGAATCAGGTTCTGCCGGCGCAGATCGAGTGGATCCCGGCCCAGGCGGGCGGCGGCCAGGTCCACGAGCCGCTCCACCAGATAGGCAGCTTCCGGACGCCCGGCCCCCCGGTAGGCGTCGACGGGGACGGTGTGGGTGAGGGTCCCGTAGACCTTCCCGTAGATCCCCGGAATCCGGTAGTTCCCGGAAAGGAGGGTGATGTAGAGCGCGGTCGGGATCAGCGGCGCGAACGTGGACAGGTAGGCGCCCTGGTTCGCCCAGGTCTCGACGTCGAGTCCGGTGAACGTCCCGTCACTCTTCATGGCGAGGCGCGCCACGCTCACGTGGTCCCGGCCGTGGGAGTCGGTCTGCTGGCTCTCTGTGCGGGTCGCGACCCACTTCGCCGGGCGGCCGATTTCACGCGCCACCCAGGGGACGATGACCTCTTCGGGATAGTGGAAGATCTTGCTCCCGAAGCCGCCGCCCACGTCGGGGGAGATGACCCGCAGCCGGCTCTCCGGAATCCCGAGGGTGAACGCGGAGAGGAGGAGGCGGATCGGGTGCGGGTTCTGGCTCGTGGTCCAGACCGTCATCTCTTCGGCCGCGGCGTCCCACTGGGCAGCCGCCGCGCGCGGCTCCATCGCGGTGGGGATGAGGCGCTGGTTCACGAGTTCGAGCTCGACGACTTCGTCAGCTTCCGCAAATGCCTTCCGGCAGGCCTCCTCGTCGCCGAGGCCCCAGGTGTAGGAGACGTTGCCCTCGATTTCCTCATGCACCTGGACTGCGTCCTCATCGGTCGCGCCCCGCGCGTCCACGGTGACCGGCAGCGGCTCGTAGTCCACGTCGATCGCCTCGATGGCGTCGGCGGCGACGTACGGGTTCTCGGCGACGACCACCGCCACCGAATCGCCGACGTGGCGCACGCGGTCGATCACCACGATCGGGCGGTCGGGCACCTGGGTGTCGGGCACCAGCCAGCCGCACGGCAACGAGCCGCAGCCGCCGTCCTTGAAGTCCTGCCCGGTGAACACCCGCAGGACGCCTTCCATCTCCAGGGCGGCGGAGGCGTCGATGCCCCGGATCCGGGCGTGTGCGTAGGGACTGCGTTTCACCGCGACATGGGTCATGCCCGGCAGCGACAGGTTCGCCACGTAGCGCCCCTTGCCCTGGATGAAGCGGGGGTCCTCCCGCCGCTTGACCGAAGTTCCGACGTAACGGCCCATGTGTCCCTCCTCTTTGCCTCAGTTCTCTCTGCGGTTCGTGGTCCCGGACCGGCTCAGTCCGACGCCCGGCTGCCGGCGGCGACGACAGACTTCACGATGTTCTCGTAGCCGGTGCAGCGGCAGATGTTCCCCTCGAGGCCGTGGCGGATCTCGCCTTCCGAAGCGTCCGGTTTCCGGTTCAGGATCTCCACCGCCGTGATGATCATGCCCGGAGTGCAGAAGCCGCACTGCAGCCCATGGTTGTCCCAGAAGGCCTGCTGCATGGGATGGAGCCCGTCACCCCCGGCGAGACCCTCGATCGTGGTGACCTCGCAGCCGTCGGCCTGCACCGCCAGCACGGTGCACGACTTCACCGCCTTCCCGTCCAGCATCACCGTGCAGGACCCGCACTGCGAGGTGTCGCAGCCGATGTTCGTCCCGGTCAGCCCCATGCTGTCCCGGAGCAAGTGGCACAGGAGCATCCGGGGCTCGACGTCATGCTGGCTGGACTCGCCGTTGACGGTGATCTGAACGCTGTGGTTCATCGCGGTCTCCTTCGTGTTCCGGTCCTCTGGGAAGGGTTGACGAAAATACCAGACTTCCCCGCGGCGAATCGCGGGAGTCCCGCGGGCCGGGCAGGACCCGCTCGACTCTCCGGCCGGTGGAGGCCTCGCCCACACCCATGGCGCCCTTCGCCCGGTTGGACGAACGCCGGCCCCCTGGAGCGCCGGCGTCCTCGCCGGCCTGCGCCGCGTGTTCGGTCCCTCAGGCAGTCTCGGTTGACAGGAGCGGGGAGCGATCGGGAGTTCATTGCGCGGACGTGTTCTCTTTGCTGTTTTCCGTTGACAATCGCGGGAATTGCGGATCCCGATCGGCGGCGCGAACGTAGCAGGGAGACAACATCGTCCGAGGCGGGGGAGGCGCCCTCCCCTGTCTGCCCATTGCTACGCTAAGCGCGGAGCCTCGCCATGCTTTCGCCGTCCTTTCTTCCCGTCCTTCTCGCCCTTGCCGCGGGCATCCAGCAGCCGGTGGCCGCACCGGACCCGGAGCGGCGTCAGGCCAGCCTCGGCGACCGCTTCAGCTTCATGGTCCGGGTCCCCAGCGTGACCCTCGACGTGGTGGTCGCTGACGAGCGCGGCCGCTTCGTCACCGGCCTCGAGGCCGATGACTTCGAAATTCTCGAAGATGGCGAGCCGCAGGAGATCCGGTACTTCACCGCCGACCTGACTCCGGTGACCAGCCTCCTGCTGTTGGACAGTTCCGCCTCGGTCCGTTCCAGCCTGTCCGCGATCCAGACTGCGGCGTACCTGTTCCTGCGCAACATGGCCTCCGGGGACCAGGGACGGGTCGCCACCTTCAGCGAAGGCGTGCGGTTCGGCCCCCCCTACGGGCACGAGATCTGGGACCAGGTGGCCATGATCCGGGCGATGCGACCGTTCGGAAAGACCGCTCTCTACGACGCCATCCTGACCAGCCTGCAGGAGCTTTCCCGGGTCGAGGAGCGCAAGGCCCTCATCCTGGTGTCGGACGGCGAGGACTCCGGGCCGAACGCCAACGGCAGCGTGAGCACCCGGGAGCAGGCGCTCGAGGGCGCCCGCCTCTCCGAGGGGGCGATCTACACGGTGGGCTACACGGGCTGGAGCCCGGACGGCGGCGGCCGGCTGAACCGCGACTTTCTCGACGCGGTAGCGGAGCAGAGCGGCGGGCGCTCCTTCTATCCGGAGGAGATCGAGGACCTGTCCCGCTATTTCCGCCAGATCCAGCACGAGCTCCACCGGCAGTACCAGATCGCGTATCTCCCCTCCCGCGACCGGAAGGAGGGCGGCTGGCGGTCCATCGAGGTGCGGATCCGCGATCGGGACGACCTGGTGGCGCGCACCCGGAAGGGCTACTACGCCGCCCCCGAGACCGACACCGGCGGCGCCAGCCGCTGACGGCGGGCGGCTCCCCGTAGTATCGGGGGGGCGCCGCCGCGCGCCAGGGAGTTGCCGCATGTCTCAGTCTCCGTTCGCCGCGAGAGCGGTCCTGCCGCTCGCCGTCTTCGCCCTTCTGACCACAGCGGGCTGCGGCGGGGAAGCCCCGGCGCCCGCGCCGGAGCCGCCTCCATCGCCGCCGGCGCCGGACTTCACCGTGCCGGCCGAGAACACGCACAACCGCTGGAGCGCGACGATTCCGGCGGTCGTCACCGTGCCCTCCGGCGCGCGGGTCGAGATCTTCACCAAGGAAGCCTCGGACGGTCAGATCACCGTGGAGACCACCGCAGAAGACCTCGCGACCGTGGACTTCGGCCTGATCCACGCCCTCACCGGACCGATCGCGGTCGAGGGAGCGGAGCCAGGCGACCTGCTCGCCGTGACGATCCATGAAGCCGAGGTGCAGGGGCCGGGGTGGGCCGGGATCTTCCCCGGTTTCGGCTTCCTGGCCGAGGACTTCACCGACCCCTGGCTTCGCTCCTTCGACATGGCGCCCGGCGCCACCGAGGTCGCCTTCAACGACCGGATCACCCTGCCCCTCGACCCGTTCGCCGGGGTCCTCGGGGTCGCCCCGGCCACCGACGACATGCTCGTCACGATCCCGCCTCGCGAGAACGGCGGGAACATGGACAACCGCCACATGCGGCCAGGGGCGACGGTGTACCTCCCGGTACAGGTGCCGGGCGCGAACTTCTCGGTCGGCGACGCGCACGCGGTCCAGGGCGACGGAGAGGTCTCCGGGAGCGCGATCGAGGCTCCGATGCGCCTCGTCGTCACCCTCGACGTCGTGGACAACCCCCGAGGCGTCACCGAGCCGGAGTACGAAACCGCCGACTATTACGCCACCACCGGGTTTGCGCCCACCATCGACGAAGCAGCGAAGAAGGCAACCCGCCACATGATCGCCTGGCTCGTGGCGGAGCACGGCCTGACTCCCGAGGAGGCCTACGTGCTGTGCTCCCTGGCCGGTGACCTCAAGATCTCCGAGACCGTGGACGTCCCCCACATGCTCGTCAGCATGCACATGCCCAAGTCCATCTTCGGCGGTCCCTAAGCGCCGGGGCGATGGGAATCCCGCTCCACCCCCTGCGGCCGTGAGGGCGGGGCGCTTCGTTATCTTCCTGACGGTTGGAGCGTCGGCCCCATGGAGCGCCGGCGCCCTCGCCGGCCTGCGCCTCTATGGAGCGCCGGCGTCCTCGCCGGCCTGCGCCACACGCTCGGTCCCTTGGGCAGTCTCGAGCCGGCAGCGCCGCCGCACCTACGAAACCGCGGCGTAGGCCGGTGAGGACACCGGCGCTCCAGGCAAACGCTGGCCGGTGAGAGCGCTGGCCCCATGGAGCGCCGGCGTCCTCGCCGGCCTGCGCCGCACCCTCGGTCCCCCAAGCGGTCTCCCGCCGACCGCGCCGCACCCATGGAGCGCCGGCGTCCTCGCCGGCCTGCGCCGCACCCTCCGTCCCTCATGCAGTCTCCCGCCGAACGCGCCGACGTTCCGACGAACCGTGGGCCGGGAGGCCCACGCGCCATGCCCGCCTGTGGCGGGGGCCGGCGAGGACAACGGCGCTCCAGGCAGCCGAGGCGGATACTCTCGCCTGCCGGAGGTTCCGCTCATGCTCTCGCGCCCTGCCGTCGTTCTTCTTGCCGCTCTCACGCCCGGCCTGCTGGTCGGCTGCGCGTCGGAGCCAGAGCCCGTCCCCGGGCTGACCGCCTACACCGGCGCCCTCGTCTGGGACGGAACCGGCGCCGCCGCGGTCGAGGACGCCACCATCGTCGTCGAGGACGGGCGCATCACCGCCGTCGGCCCGGCCGCTGAGACCCCAATTCCGCCCGGCGCCGCGGTGGAGGACCTGAGCGGCAGCACCGTCGTGCCCGGTCTCATCAACACCCACGGCCACGTCAGCGGGGTTCTCGGACTCGAAGGCGGGCACTACAACCGGGAGAACCTCCTCCGCCAGCTCGGCCTCTACGCCCGCTACGGAGTCACCAGCGTCGCCTCGCTCGGGGGCGATGGGCCGGAGGCCGCGGCGCTCCGCGACGAGCAGGACGAGAACCTCGACCGGGCGCGCCTCTGGATCGCCGGGGAGGTGATCAGCAGCGGAACCCCGGAGGAGGCGGAGGAATCGGTGGCGCGGAGCCTCGCGCTCCCCGCGGACTTCCTCAAGATGCGGGTGGACACCAACCTCGGGGCGAACGAGCGCGTGGCCTCCGAGACGATCGAGAAAGTCATGGAGCTCGGCCAGGAAGCCGGCAAACGGGTCACCACCCACATCTTCTATCTCGACGACGCCAAGGAAGTCCTCCGCGCCGGCTCCGGGCTCATCGCCCACAGCGTGCGCGACGTGCCGGTGGACGACGAGTTTCTGGAGCTGATGCAGGAGAACGACGTCTGTTACTGCCCGACGCTGGTCCGGGAGATCTCGACCTACGTCTACGGCGAGGTCCCGGAGTTCTTCGAGGACCCGTTCTTCCTGAAGGAGGCCGACCCCGCCGTGCTCGATCAGCTCCAGGACCCCGAGCGGATGGAGCAGGTTCGCGAGAGCCCCTCCGCGCAGGGCTACCGGGCGCAGTACCCGGTCGCCATGAGCAATCTGAAGGCAGTCGCCGATGCAGGGGTCACGATCGCCTTCGGGACCGACACCGGTCCGGCCGGGCGGTTCCAGGGCTACTTCGAGCACATCGAGACCGGCGAGATGGCCGAGGCGGGACTCTCCGCCGAGGCGATCCTCCGCTCCGCCACCGGCGACGCCGCGGCCTGCCTGGACCTGGCCGATGTCGGCACGCTGACCGTGGGGAACTGGGCCGACTTCCTCGTGCTGGAGGACAACCCCCTCGACGACATCGCCAACCTGCGGTCGATCGATCGGGTGGTCATCGCCGGCAACACGGTTCCCGCCGGCAGCTGAGGCGCGCGGCGGGGCGGGTTCGCCCCGTCATCGCGCAAACGTCCCGATACAGCGCGATATCGCGCAAACGTCTCGATACGACCCGATATCGCGCCAACGGCGCGATATCCACAGTTATCGCGCCAACGGCGCAATGTCGGCAGCTATCGCGCAAACGTCCCGATATTCCCCGCCATGGGACACATCGCCTTGACCACAAGAACCGCCGCCGGGGCGCTTCCGGCCGCCATCGCCGCCCGGATCGCTGACGCCTTCGCCGCCTCGCGGTCCGATGCGACGCTGCGCGCTTACGCCGGCGCGTTCCGGCGCTTCGTCGCGTGGGCCGGCGGTCACGGACTCGCCGCTCTCCCGGCGGAGCCGGCCACCGTGGCCGGCTACTACACGGCCCTTGCCGATCTCGGAAAGAGCGTGGCCACCGTGCGCATGGCGGCCGCCGCCATCGGCCACGCGCACCGGACCGCCGGCGAGCGGAACCCGGCCCGCCATGAAGTGAGCCGCCGCACGCTCGCCGGGATCGCGCGGCAGGCAGCGGCCGCTGGCAGGACCGGGCGGCAGGCCCGCGGCCTCACGGGGCGCGATCTGACCGCCATCCTCGCCGTGATGCGGGCCGGACTCCCGACCGCATCCCGCGCCGCCTGCAACCGGAGCCTCCGCGATGCGGCGATCCTCCGCACGATGCGCGACGGGCTGCTGCGCCGTTCGGAGGCGGCCGCGCTGCGCTGGCGGGACGTGGAGGAAGCGCCGGACGGGAGCGGCCGCCTCACCATCCGCCGCTCCAAGACGGACCAGGTCGGAGGCGGCGCGGTGCTGTTCCTCGGCCGCCCGACGATGGAGGCTCTCGGCGACTGGCCGGAGGTTCTGCCGCAGACGAAGCGCGCCCCCGACGCGCCGATCTTCGCATGCTGCGCCCGGACCATCGCCCGCGCCATCGCGGCTCGCGCCTCCGCCGCCGGGATCGACGGCGCCTCCGGTCACTCCCTCCGCGTCGGCACGGCGCAGGACCTCGCCGCCGGGGGCGCGAGCCTCCCCGCGATGCAGGCCGCCGGCCGATGGTCCGATCCGAGCATGCCGGCGCGCTACACCCGGGCGCAGGCCGCCGGGCGCGGGGCCGTGGCGAGCATCCTCTACCGTCGCCCCCGCGGCCTCGCCGTGCGCCGCACGGCGTAGAACCCGCTGCCGGCTGGCCGTACGCAGCGCCCGAAATCCCGCTAACCCTCGAGCACGTCCATCACCAGCCCCGCGATCGCGAGATCCTGGACCCCCATGCCGGTCAGGTCCACGACCGAGATCCCGTCCTCGGTGAACCGGGCGTCCGGGGAGTCGAGCGCCAGCAGCTCGCCGAAGGAGCAGTCGCTGTCGCCGGCGACCGCGCCGGCGCGCACCGCGACGCCGAAGTCCCCGTGGTGGAGGCACTCCCGGTGGTCGTCGGTGACGATGGTGTGGGCCCTGCCGAGGATCCGCGGGTCGAGTTCCGTCTTCCCCGGAGTGTCCGCGCCGACGGCGACGATGTGGATCGTGCCGGGAAGATCATCGAGCCGCACCACCGGGCTCGTCGCGGGGGTCGTCGTGACCAGCACGGCGCTCGCCTGGCAGACCTCGCGAACGGTTCCCATCGCGGCGGCCGCGAGCCCCCCGGCGCCGAGATCGGCGGCGAGGGACTGCGCCTTTTGGGCGGAGCGCCCCCAGACGGCGACCGAGGGGAGCCCGAGGTGGGCCGCGATCATCTCCGCTTGCATCCTCGCCTGGGTCCCGGTTCCGATCACGCCGAGCGTCGCGCCGCGGGAGACGGGTTTGAGCCCGGCGGCCAGGGCTCCGGCGGCCGCGGTGCGGACGTTCGTCAGCCAGCAGTCGTCGTGGAGCAGGGCGGCCGGCAGCCCGGTGTCGGCAGCGAGCATCACGATCATCCCGCCGGCGCCCGGGAGGCCGCGCGCCGCGTTCCGGTAGGACCCCGAAGCCACCTTGATGGAGACGTAGGGCCGGCCCGACCAGGCGGCGGACTTGACGTGACATTCGCCGTGCTGTTCCCGCTTCTCGTCGCGGAAGACGATCTGCATGGGGGCCGGGCAATCCACGAGCCCCCGCGCGTGGGCGACGAAACCCGCGCGGACGGCCTCGACGGCGGCGTCGGGGGTGACGGCCGCCTGGATCTCGGCGAGCGAAACGATGCGCATCATGGGTCTCCTCAGGGGTCAGGACGCCCGGCCTCGGCGGCGCCGCCCCGAGGCGCCGGCGAATCCCCGGGCGCTTCCGGCGTCGGCTCCGGGGTCGGCTCCGGGAACCAGTCCGCGAGCTTCCGCCCCGCCCGCTCCCGGTGTTCGGGCTGGATGTGGACGCACCATAGTTCTTCCAGTCCGGCCTCAGGGAGGCGCGGCGGCCCAGCCGCCGGCGACCTCGACGGCCCGCCCTTCCCGACGGAGCTTCAGCAGACCCGACTCCAGGGCCGTCAGCGCCAGGCGGCGGATCGGGCCGCCCGCATCCACCTCGGAGGGCGGGTAGACGCGGAGCCCCAGCGCCTCCAGCGGCTCCGGGACCCGAGACAGGGCCTCGAGCAGGCTCGCCTCCCGGGCCTCGCGGTGGCGGATCTGCGCCTCGAGCAGCCGGCGCCCGGCGATCACCGGGACCCCGTGGCCGGGGATGACCGGGCCGCGGCAGTTGCGCGCGAGCCGGCGCAGCGACTCCAGATAGAGCCCGAGGTCCCCGTCCTCCGGCGAAATCAGGATGGACGAAATCGAGGAGACCAGGTCCCCCGCCATCACCGCGCCGTAGCGGCTCTCGACGAAGACCAGATGCCCGGCGGTGTGGCCGGGGGTGAACCGGACCTGCAACTTCCAGTCCGGCGCGCCGTCCGGCGCCCGGCCGAGCGGCAGCTCCTCCCCGCCGTGGAGCGGCCGCACCCTCTCCGGCAGATCCGGGATCCGCGCCAGGGTTTCCGGGTGGGCGGCGACCGGGGCGTCGTAGCGGCGCGCCGCCGCGGCCACCGAACCGATGTGATCGCGGTGGTGGTGGGTCACCAGGATCCCGGCGATCCGGTCGGCGCTGCCGAGCGCGCGGTCCACCTGAGAGAACAGCGAAGCCCGTTCGCCCTCATCGGTCGCGGCCGGATCCACCAGGTAGCGGATCCTCTCGCCAACGAGCGCCGCGTTCGTGAACTTCGCCGGCGGGAGCGTCGGCGTGCGGCAGGGAATCACCGCCACCCCGGGCGAGTAGCGAATCACCGGCTCGGTCCGCGCGGCGGCGCGATTCCGGGCGCGGAAAACCGCATCGTCCGGGTGCCAGCGCTCGAGCAGACCGATGACCGGCGGAGCCAGAGGGAACTCCCCCGCCGTCCATCGGGCCAGGGCTTCGGCCGGAGGGAGGCGGATGGCGTCCACGATCTCGCCCGGACGGACCGAAACCTCCGCTCCTTCGGGCAGCGCGGTCCGGTAGAAGCGGGTGGCGAAGCGGAACGGGGCCGAGCGGGGGGTGACCAGCTCCTCGACCGGAGCGAAGTCCGAAGCGTGGATCGCGGCCCCGGTCGCGGCCAGCACCTCGGCGAGGGACGCCTCCCCGGCCAGCAGCCGCGTCCTCCAGCGGTCGAGAGCCCCGGCGCTCGCGCCCCGGCCCCCACTCCCGCCCCCACCCCCGCCCGGGCGCGCCAGGAAGACGCCCGTCTCCTCGAGGATTTCCCGGACCGCCGCCGCCAGCCGGACGGCTTCTCTCGGGCCCGCCGCGCCCCGCACCGGAACCTCGAGATCCCCCGAGGAGAGCGTCCCCCCGGGGAACGCCCACAGCCCGGCGAAGGCGCGCAGCCGGGGGGAACGGCGGACGAGGACCACTTCCCCGCCCCGGATGAGCATGACGGCCACCGCCGGCCGGGGATCGCGCCGCACTGCGGGCGGAGCTTAGACGGGACCCCGACCCCGCCGAGAGCGCTCGACCGACCGTGGGCAGGGAGGCCCACGGACCATGCCCGCCTGCGGCGGGGGCCGGTGAAGACACCGGCGCTCCATGCAAGCCCGCCGTGACCTATGGAGCGCCGGCCCCATGGAGCGCCGGCGTCCTCGCCGGCCTCCGCCGCACCGTCCCGGACCGACCCCCTCCCCGCCCTAGAATGCGGCCATGTCCGTCCGCGAGCTGCGCAGCTTTCTGTCCGGAGAGTGGCGCTCGGGCGCCGGACCCGAACAGATCCTGCGGGATGCGACCAGCGGCGGTCCGGTCGCCTGCTTCCGGAGCGGCGGCCACGACATTGGCGCCGCGCTAGCCTGGGGCCGGACCCGCGGCGGCCCCGCCCTCCGCCGGCTCACCTTCCGCGCCCGGGGCGAGCTCGTCGCCTCGCTCGCAACCGCCCTCCGCGACGTCCGGCCGGAGCTCCTCGAGATCGCCCGGACCTACGGCGCCACCGCCGCCGACGCCCGCCGCGACGTGGACGGGGGCCTCTTCACCCTGGCCTACTACGGCCGGCTCGGGGCGAAGGCCCTGCCCGAGGCGGGGTTCCTGCTCGACGGCGCGGTGGAGCCGCTCTCGCGGAAGGGAGGCTTCGCCGGGCGCCACATCCTCGTGCCCCGGCACGGCATCGCGGTCCAGATCAACGCCTACAACTTCCCCTGCTGGGGGCCATTGGAGAAGCTGGGCCCGGCCCTCCTCGCCGGGGTTCCCAGCCTGGTGAAGCCGGCGACGCGGGCGGCGCTTCTGACCTGCCACCTGGTCGAAGCGATCGTCGAGAGCGGGATCCTCCCCAACGGCAGCATCTCGCTTCTGGTCGGGAGCGGGGCCGATCTTCTCGATCACCTCGAGTCGCAGGACGCGGTGCTGTTCACCGGTTCGGCGGAGACCGGCCGCGCGATCCGCTCCCACCCGCGGGTCGTCGCGGAGGCCGTGCGAGTCAACGTGGAGGCCGACTCGCTGAACGCCTCGGTCCTCGGTCCGGACGCCGCTCCGGGGACTCCGGTGCGCGCGGCGTTCCTGCGCGAGATCCGCAGCGAAATGAGCGCCAAGGCCGGCCAGAAGTGCACCGCCATCCGCCGGGCGCTGGTACCGGAAAGCGAGGTGGACTCCATCGCCGCCGAGGTGCGCGGCGTCGTGGAGGAACTCCGGGTCGGGGCGCCCTCCGACCCCGAAACCGATGTGGGGCCGCTCGTGGATCCCGACGCGGTCCGCGCCGCCCGGGACGGGCTCACGGAATTGCTGGCCGAAGCGGACGTGATTGCCGGCGACCCCGACGCCCCCCTGCCCGCCGGGGCCTTCTTCCCGCCGCTCGCGCTCCGGCTCCGCGACGGCGGGGCCGCCGCCAGGGTGAACAGCGTCGAAGTCTTCGGGCCGCTGGTGACCCTGATGCCCTACCGGAGCGCGGACGAGGCGGCGGCGATCTGCGCCGCCGGCGGCGGCAGCCTGGTCACCTCCGTCTTCAGCAACGACGCCGCCTTCCTCGCCGAGGTCACGACGGCGATCGCCCCCTGGAACGGCCGGGTGATGACGGTTTCCGGCCGAGCCCTCGCGGAGCACAGCGGTCACGGCGTCGCGGTCCCCCAGCTTCTCCACGGCGGGCCCGGACGGGCGGGCGGCGGCGAGGAGCTCGGCGGCCTGCGCGCCCTCCATCCGTTCCTGAACCGCTGCGCGGTGCAGGGGGATCCGGAGACGCTTCGTGAGCTCTTCCCCGATGGAGCCGCCTGACCGCCCCGCCCCCATGGAGCGCCGGCGTCCTCGCCGGCCTGCGCCGCACCGCAGGTCCCTCAGACAGTCGCCTGCCGACCGCCCCGCCCCCATGGAGCGCCGGCGTCCTCGCCGGCCTACGCCGCACCACAGGTCCCTCCGGCACTCGCCTGCCGACCGCCCCGCCCCATGGAGCGCCGGCGTCCTCGCCGGCCTGCGCCGCACCACAGGTCCCTCCGGCACTCGCCTGCCGACCGCCCCGCCCCATGGAGCGCCGGCGTCCTCGCCGGCCTGCGCCGCACCGCAGGTCCTTCAAACAGTCGCCTGCCGACCGCCCCGCTGCATGGAACGCCGGCGTCCTCGCCGGCCTGCGCCGCACCGCAGGTCCTTCAAACAGTCGCCTGCCGACCGCCCCGCCCCATGGAGCGCCGGCGTCCTCGTCGGCCTGCGCCGCACCGCAGGTCCTTCAAACAGTCGCCTGCCGACCGCCCCGGCGCATGGAGCGCCGGCGTCCTCGCCGGCCTGCGCCGCACCACAGGTCCCTCCGGCACTCGCCTGCCGACCGCCCCGCCGGCCCGACCGACCGTGGGCCGGGAGGCCCACGGACCATGCCCGCC
>JAAXGQ010000149.1 GCA_012271265.1 Vicinamibacteraceae bacterium | reverse complement strand
CCACGGACCATGCCCGCCTGCGGCGGGGGCCGGCGAGGACGCCGGCGCTCCATGACTGGCGCGCGCTGACGTGTGGAACACCGGCCCCATGGAGCGCCGGCCCTATGGAGCGCCGGCGTCCTCGCCGGCCTGCGCTGACACCCCCGCTACCCCAGGCAGTCTCCCTGCCGACGCTTCAGGCCGGCGAGGACGCCGGCGCTCCAGGGGGGTGGCCGGCGAGGACGCCGGCGCTCCATGACTGGCGCGCGCTGACGTGTGGAACACCGGCCCCATGGAGCGCCGGCCCTCTATGGAGCGCCGGCGTCCTCGCCGGCCTGCGCTGACACCCCCGCTACCCCAGGCAGTCTCGTGCCGACAGCACCGCCGTACCGACGCACCGAGGGCCGGCGAGGACGCCGGCGCTCCAGGCCGCAGTAGGATCCCGGCGAGGGCGGCACGTGAAGCAGGAAAACCCGTCCCGTCCCGCCGACCGGCTGGGCGAGCTGCGGATCGGCGAGGAGGAACGGGGCGCCCGACCGTTCGCGCTGGTCACCGCGATCCTTGGCGGCGTGCTGGTGCTGGCCGGCGGGGCGGCGGCCGTCTTCCTGCTCGGCGGCGAGCCGGAAGTCCTCGAGGTGCGGACCGCCCGGGTGCGGCAGACCCGGGTTCAGGCCGGAGCGACGGTGCTGAACGCGAGCGGCTACGTGACCGCCCGGCGCCAGGCCACCGTCTCCTCCAAGATGGCCGGCCGCATCACCGAAGTCCTCATCGAGGAGGGGATGGAGGTCGAGGCCGGACAGATCCTCGCCCGGCTGGACTCCTCGAACCTCGACCGCAGCCTGCATCTGGCCGAGGCCCGGGCCGCCGAATCGAGGAAGTCGCTGCTGGAAACCGAGGCGCTCATCGCCGAGGCCCAGCTCCGTGAGGGCCGCACCCGCCAGCTGGTCGAGGAGCGGGTGTCGGGTCGGGCCGACCTCGACCGGGTGGCGGGAGAGGTGGCCTCGCTGAAGGCGCGGCTGGAACGGCAGCGCGAGTCCATTGTCGTGGCCGACCGCAACGCGGACGTGATCCGCCAGCAGATCGAGGACACGGTGATCCGGGCCCCGTTCGATGGAGTGATCACGGCCAAGAACGCCCAGCCGGGAGAAATGATGTCTCCCATCTCGGGCGGCGCCGGGTTCACACGCACCGGCATCGGCACGATCGTGGACATGGACTCGCGCGAGATCGAGGTGGACGTCAACGAGGCCTACATCAACCGGGTGTCCGCCGACCAGCCGGTGGAGGCCGTGCTCGATTCCTACCCCGACTGGCAGATCCCGGCGCGGGTCATCGCGATCATTCCCACCGCCGACCGCGACCGCGCCACGGTGCGGGTGCGCATCGCCTTCGACGAGCTCGACTCCCGCATCCTCCCGGACATGGGGGTGCAGGTCCGCTTTCGCTCGGCCGCCGCCGAGACCGACCAGGCGCCCTCGGGCCTGCTCGTGCCCGCGGCGGCCGTGTTCCGGGACACCGGACGGGACCTCGTCCATCTGGTGCGCGACGGCCGCGTCCAGCGCCGCGCGGTGCGGCTCGGAGACCCGATGGGAAGCGAGGTGTTCGTGCTCTCGGGGCTGGTGGAAGGCGACCGGGTGGTGGTCGAGGGGCCGGAAGAGGGTCTCGGCGACGGCGTCGAGATCGTGGAGGCGTCAGAAACGCCCTGAAACGGAGGAAGGATCCGGTGAGTGAACAAAACGGCAGCGGGCCGATGGTGGACGTGCGGCAGGTGACCCGCACGTTCCGCCGCGGCCGGATCGAGGTGCCCGTCCTTCGGGGGCTGGACCTCGAAATGCAGCGGGGCGACTTCCTGGCCCTCATGGGCCCCTCGGGCTCGGGCAAGTCCACCCTGCTGAACCTGATCGCCGGCCTGGACCGGCCGACCTCCGGCGAGGTGTTCGTCGGCGGGGCGGCGATCCACAAGCTCTCCGAGCGCCGGCTCGCCGGCTGGCGCGCCCGGAACATCGGCTTCGTCTTCCAGTTCTCGAACCTGCTGGCCGGATTGAACGCCGCCAGGAACGTCGCCCTGCCCCTGCTCCTCACCTCCATTTCGGGGAAGGAGCGGCGCCGCCGGGTGGCGCTCGCCCTGGACATCGTGGGGCTTTCCGACCGGGCCCGCCATCGGCCTCGGGAGCTCTCCGGCGGAGAACAGCAGCGCGTCGGGATCGCCCGGGCGCTCGTGAACGATCCGGCGCTCCTCGTCTGCGACGAGCCGACGGGGGACCTGGACCACCGGACCTCCGACGGCATCCTCGATCTGCTGGCGGCGCTGAATCAGGAACACGGCAAGACGGTGCTCATGGTCACCCACGATCCGGCCGCCGCCGATCGGGCCGGACGGCTTTTGCACCTCGACGACGGCCGCCTGGTCGAATCCGCGGACGGGGAGGCGTCATGAGTTCCCTGACGCTGATCAGCGCCGCCCTGCGGCGGAAGAAGGCGCGCACCTTCCTCACCTTCTCTTCCGTCGTGTTCGCCTTCCTGATGTTCGGCGTGCTGTCCATGATCCGCTCCGCCTTCTCGATGGGCGTGGACCTCGCGGGGGAGGACCGTCTCGTCGTGCGCCACCGGGTTTCGCTGTTCCAGCTGCTTCCCCAGTCCTACGAGGCGGACATGGAGGAGCTCCCCGGAGTGGTGGACGCCATGCACATGACTTGGTTCGGGGGCGTCTATCAGGACCCGCAGAACTTCTTCATGCAGTCCCCGGTCGTCCCGGCGGAGTACCTCGACATGTACCCGGAGATCCGGCTCTCCGAGGAGGCCCGGACGCGCTGGATCGAGACCCGCAACGGCGCCGTGGTCGGCCGCGCCACCGCCGAGCGGTTCGGCTGGGAGGTGGGGGACCGCGTCCCCATCCAGCCGACCATCTGGCAGCAGGAAGGCCGCGAGGACGAAGCCTGGGAGTTCGAGCTGGTCGGCATCTACCACAGTGACGTCGAGGGCTTCGACGAGACCCAGATGCTCTTCCGCTACGACTTCTTCGACGAGACGCGGAGCTTCGGCAGGGGGCAGGTGGGTTGGTACGCCGTGCGGGTGAACGATCCGGAGCGCGCCGCCGAAGTGGCGGCTTCCATCGACCGGCTGTTCCAGAACTCGGCGGCCGAGACCAAGAGCGAACCGGAAGGCGCATTCGCGGCCGGATTCGCCAACCAGATGGGCAACATCGGGCTGATCGTCACCTCGATTCTGGGCGCGGTCTTCTTCACCATCCTGCTGGTTTCCGGCAACACCATGGCGCAGTCGGTCCGGGAACGCGTCGGCGAGATCGGACTGCTCAAGGCGATCGGCTTCACGGCCGCACGCGTGCAGCGGCTCGTCCTCTTCGAGTCGCTGACGCTCGTGACGAGCGCCGGCTTTTTCGGACTGCTGCTGGCTGCCGGACTCGCCGCGGTCGTGCAGCCGATGTTCGCCGCCTACATGCCGGGCCTGTTTCTTCAGGGGCGCGACATCTTCATCGGGCTCGGCCTCGCGGTGCTCACCGGGCTGGTGGTGGGCTTCTTCCCGGCCCGCCGCGCCATGAAGCTCCGGACCGCCTTCGCCCTCCGGCGGCTGTAGGGGAGGGGCAGGGCTTTGCGCCGCTTCGCGTCGTTCATCCGCCAGTGCCAGGCGGTGAGCCTCTACAACCTGCAGACCGTGTGGCGCCGCCGCGGCCTCTCCGCCGTCGCGATCTTCGGCGTGGCCGGCGTCGTGGGGGTTATGGTGGCCGTCCTCTCCATGGCGGCCGGGTTCCGCGCCGTGGTCACCGGGCAGGCGCGGGACGATGTGGCGGTGGTCCTGCGCGGCGGCGCCACCGCGGAATCGTCCAGCATCCTCTCGCGGGAGGAAATCGCCGTGCTGCAGGAACCGCCGGGGGTGGCCCGGGGCTCGGCGGGACTGCTGGTTTCGCCGGAACTCTTCGTCATCATCGACCGCCCCAAGATCGGCGTCGGGACGGACGCGAACGTTCCCCTTCGGGGTGTCGAGGCGGCCGCCTTCGAAGTCCGCGACGGGATCGAGCTCGTGGAGGGGCGCCGCTTCGAGCCCGGCCGCAACGAGATCATCGTCGGCGTCGCCGCCGCCGCTGCGTTCGAGGGACTGCTGGTCGGCGAGACGATTGACGTCGGCCGGGCGTCATGGGAAGTGGTCGGCCACTTCACCGCCGGCGGCGGCGTGGCCGAATCGGAGATCTGGACCGATACGCGGGTGCTCCAGCAGATGTACCAACGGGGCAACTCCTACAACTCGGCGCTCGTCCGGCTGACCGATCCGGCGGCCTTCGAGGAATATGAACGGGCGCTCGAGAACGATCCGCGCCTGAACGTCGGGGTGCAGACCCAGCGCGCCTATCAGGCGGCGCAGTCCGCTCCGATGGAGGTCTTCATCTCGATCCTCGGCTGGATCATCGTGGCCATGATGTCGGCGGGAGCGGTGTTTGCCGCTCTGAACACCATGTACGCGGCTGTCTCGGCGCGGGCCCGCGAGGTCGCCACCCTGAGGGCGCTGGGGTTCGCCCGGCTCCCGGTGGTGGTCTCGGTAATGATCGAATCGCTCGCCTTCGGCATCGTGGGAGCGGTGCTCGGCGGGGCGGCCTCCTGGGCGCTGTTCGACGGTTTCCGCGCCTCGACGATCAACTTCGCGTCCTTCAGCCAGGTGGCGTTCGCCTTCCAGGTCACTCCGGACCTGCTGACGCAGGGGATCACGCTCGCTCTGGTGATCGGCGGCATCGGGGGCCTCTTCCCCGCCATCGGCGCCGCCCGCCGCAGCGTCGTCGGCGCCCTGCGCGAGCCGTAGCCGCGCCGGCCCCTGGAGCGCCGGCGTCCTCGCCGGCCTGCCAGCCGCACGGGCCGCACGGGACTCCTCCAGAGGGACGCGGCCGGACGGCCGCGCCCGGTGATCAGGACCGTTCCGCCCCTTACCCCATCTTCCACAAGAGTCCGACAGATAGGTCCCAGAGGCAGAGGCGCCGTTTCCCCGACCGACCGGATCAGACCAGCTGCACTCCCTCGGTAGTGGCGGCCCTCGCCAGGTGTCGGTCGAGGGTTGCGAGCGGTCTTTGTTGGCGGAGCGCCAGCTCCAGATAGATGGCGTCGTAAGCCGTGAGCCGATGCGATCGCGCGAGCAGCATCACGAAACCGCCCCGTGGTTCGTGATCGAGCCGGATATCCAGTCTTTCGACCTCGGTCAGCGCCGTCGCAACGTCTCCGGAAGTGAGGCGCCCACTGCGTTCGGTGGCGAGCAGCACATTCCGAAACTCGGCCCACCATAGGCCCGGCGCCGCGCCGCCAACATTCTTCACCCGCGAAAGGACGCCGTCTGCCTGGGGACAGAGCTCGTCTCGCAGGAACCACGCAGCCGTGACGGAGCAGTCTACGACCGGCGGGTTCATCGTTGTCGCCCCTGGTCGCGCATCCGGAGAATCTCCTCCGTCGTGGCAAACCCGACCCGCTTCCGGAACTGCCGAATCCGGGCCACGGCTTCTGCGGCTCGCGCCGCGCGGGACTCCTCGAGAGGGACGAGCTTCGCGACCGGACGGCCTCGCTTGGTGATCAGGATCGTTTCTCCCCTTGCCACATCTTCCAGAAGAGCCGACAGATGGGTCTTGGCGGCGAAGGCGCCGATGGTTCGCATGAAGACCTCCAAACAACCAGTTTATACACTGGTTGGTTGAACCCAGCCGAGAGGAGACTCCCTTCCGCCTGTGCGGGCAGCCGTCCGGGAGAGGGCGGTGGACTGCGGCGCCGATGGGGGAAACGGACCCCTGATCCGAACCCGGGCTCCCTTTCCGTTGTCGCCCCAACGCGCCGCCGGCGGCGCCGCCGAGGCTACTCCAGCCCGCGCCGCCGCAGCAGCGGCTCCACCTCGGCGTCGCGCCCCCGAAATGCGCGGTACAGGTCCATCGCCTCCACGCTGCCGCCCTTCGACAGCAGCTCCGCCCGGAAATGGTCCCCGTTCTCGCGGAGCAGCCCGCCGTTCTCCCGGAACCACTCCACCGAGTCGGCGTCGAGCACCTCGCTCCAGATGTAGGAGTAGTAGCCGGCGGAGTACCCCCCGCTCCAGATGTGCGAAAAGTAGGTGCTGCGGTAGCGCGGCGGCACGGGCGGAAACGCCACGCCGGCGGCCTCCAGCGCCGCTTCCTCGAATGCCAGGACCCCGTCCGCCGCCGGCGCCTCCCCGGGACCCAGCCGATGCCAGGCGAGATCGAGCAGGGTCGCCGCCAGGTACTCCGTGGTGGCGAAACCCTGGTTGAACTGACGCGCCGAGAGCACCCGCTCCAGGAGATCGCCCGGGATCGGCTCTCCGGTTTCGTGGTGGACCGCATAGTTCCGGAGCACTTCCGGCCAGGTCGCCCACATCTCGTACACCTGGGACGGGTACTCCACGAAGTCCCGGGGCACCGACGTCCCGGCGAACGTCGGGAAGCGGACATCCGAGAACAGCCCGTGGAGGGCATGGCCGAACTCGTGGAACGTCGTGATCACCTCGTCGAAGGTGAGGAGCGTCGGCTGCCCCTCCGGGGGCTCCGGGATGTTCAGGTGGTTGGCGACCACCGCCTTCGTCCCCAGCATGCCGGACTGCGGGACGTAGGCGTTCATCCAGGCGCCCCCGCGCTTCGATGGGCGGGCGTAGAAGTCGCCGAGGAACAGCCCGAGCGGCGTCCCGTCGTCCTCGAAGACCTCCCATACCCGCACATCAGGGTGGTAGACCGGCAGCTCGGGCCGCTCCTCGAACGTCAATCCGAAGAGCCTGGTGGTGGCGAAGAAGACGCCGTTCTCCAGCACGCTGTCGAGTTCGAAGTAGGGCCGGAGCTGCGAGGCGTCGAATGAGAACCTTTCCGCCCGCAGCTTCTCCGTGTAGTAGGACCAGTCCCAGGAGGCGATGTCGATCGCCTCGCCTTCGCCCGCGGCCAGCTCCGCGAGGTCCCCGGCTTCGCGGCGGGCGTTGGCGACGGCCGCCGGCGTCAGGCTGGCGAGCCGGGCGTCCACCGCCTCGACTGTCTGGGCGGTCTGCTCCTCGAGCACGAAGGCGGCGTGATGCGGGTAGCCGAGGAGCGCGGCCCGCTCGGCCCTGAGCGCCGCGCTCCGGCTGACGACCTCCCGGTTGTCGTGTTCGCCGCCCGAACTGCCTCGGGTGAGGGAGGCCCGCATGATGCGCTCGCGGAGCGCCCGGCTCTCCAGCGAGGCGAGGGGCGGCTGCCCGCTGGTGTTGAGGAGCGCGAGAACCCACTTGCCTTCCACTCCCCGCGTCCGGGCCGCCTCCGCCGCGGCGGCGATTTCACCCTCCGAAAGTCCGGCGAGTTCCTCCGCCGAGTCCACGACGACGGCCGAGGCGTTCACTTCGTTCAGCGTGTTCTGGGCAAAGCTCGCGGACAGGGAGGCCAGTTCGGCGTTGATCTCCCGCATCCGCTCTTTCTCCGGCTCCGAGAGGAGCGCCCCGGCGCGCGCGAAATTCCGCCGATAGCGCTCGATGAGCCGCACTTCCTCTTCGGAGTGCCCGCTGCTCTCCCGGGCCTCGTGGATCGCTGCCACCCGGGCAAAGAGATCCGGATCGAGCAGGATCTCGTCGCTGTGCGCGGCGAGCTTCGGCGCAACCTCGGCGCGGATGGCGTTCAGTTCGTCGTTCGTGTCCGCGGACGTCATGCTGAAGAAGACCCGGGACACCCGGTCCAGCAGCGCCCCGGAGCGTTCGAGGGGAATGAGCGTGTTCGCGAACGTCGGCTCCTCGGGTGAGGCGGCGATGGCCCGCACTTCTTCGAGGTGCTCGGCCATGCCCTGTTCGAACGCCGGCCGGTAGTGCGCGTCTTCGATCCGGTCGAAGTGGGGCATCCCGTACGGCAGGGAACTCTCGACGAAGAAGGGGTTGTCGGACATCGGGGCCTCGGTCGCGCCGCAGCCGGCAAGAGGAAGTCCGGCCGCGATCCAGGCAAGGTGACGAAGTTTCATCGCATCAGCTCTCTTTCCGGGAACCGGCCCGCGGCCACTCCGCGAGTCCGCCCCCGGCTCCCCAATTCTGACAACTCCACGCCTCGCAGCCTGTGGGTGAGGTGGCGTGAGCACCGAGAGTGACGAGGCCCATGGCTCCCGCTGGCGGTGTGGCGCCCCCTGGAGAGCCGCCCCCACAGAGCGCCGGCCCCATGGAGCACCAGCCCCATGGAGCGCCAGCCCCCATGGAGCGCCGGCGTCCTCGCCGGCCTGCGCCGCACCGTCGGCCCTTCAGGAAGTCTCCTGCCGACGGCGTCTCCGTGCCGACCGACCGTTGGCCGGTGAGGACACCGGCGCTCCATGCGCGCGCTGGCCGGTGAGAGCGCCGGCCCCATGGAGCGCCGGCCCCATGGAGCGCCGGCGTCCTCGCCGGCCTGCGCCGCACCGTCGGCCCCTCAGGCAGTCTCCTGCCGACCGCGCCGCCGTGCCGACGAACCGTGGGCCGGTGAGGACACCGGCGCTCCATGCGGGCGGTGGCC
>JAAXGQ010000148.1 GCA_012271265.1 Vicinamibacteraceae bacterium | reverse complement strand
TGGTCACCCTCTGTGGGACCTGCCGAACTGCATCATCACGCCGCACGTGGGCAACACGCCGGAGATGGGAATGGTGCTGCTGAACCGCAGGGTGACCGAGAACGTGCGCCGCTTCGCGGCCGGTGAGACGCTCCTGGGACCGGTCAACACCGCGCTCGGCTACTGAGCGCTGCGAGTTCCGGAACCTGGATTCCGGCCTTCGCCGGATGACGATGAGAAGCCGGACAACGACGGAGAAGCCGGACAACGACGAGGCGATGATGAGCCGGTCGGCGGCGGACGGGAGCCTCTCCGGGCCGGCGGGTGGCTAAGACCCGGTCGGGATGCGCAACTCGACCAGCCGGCCGGCGCCTCCGTCGTGGCGGATGACCCGCAGGGCCCTCCCGCCTACGGCGTGCCGTGCAGGACTGAAGGAGGCCGAGTCCATCCAGAGGTCCACGTTCTGGAACCGCTCGATGTCGGCCACCAGGACGGCCGCGTCGAGGCTGGCGGTGCGCTGGACGGCCCGGACGAAGATCCACAGCGCCTCGGCACCGGTGACCGCCCAGCCGACACGGTCCTCGACCTCCGCCAGGGCGCGGGGGTCGACGCTCCGGTCAGGGTCCTCAGGTGTACGGCGCAGATCGCCCGTGATGATCGAGGCGAAGTAGGCGTTCACCTGCGCGCTGGGGTCGTCGCCGAACGTGGACGCCTCGGTGATCACGGTGAGCGGTTCCAACCCGAAGATCCCGTGCCGCCAGGCGACGCCGTCCAACGCCGCCGGAGCCAGCACCTCGTTCGCCACGCCCGCCGAGCGCAGCAACTCGAACATCTGCGTACCGCGCCCACCGACGGAGGCGCAGAGGACCACCGCCGGGTAGCGGGACGCCGGTTCCAGCGCACGGGCCGTCGCCTGGGTACCCACGATGGATTGCGCGGCGATCCAGAAGCGGTCGAACCGCAACGTGAAGCCGGTCGAACCTCCCAACTCGGTGAAGCGGCGATCGAAGCTGTCGCACATCTCCACCGCCTCCGGCTTGTCGCCCTCGATCAGTGTGGCGACCGATCCGATGCCGGCCTCGGCGGCGTGCTCGGCGAGCGCCCGCCCGTAGGCCCGCGCCGGGGTCCCGGCTGAGAAGACCCGGGCCCGTCCCGCTGCCACCGTTGGCCAGGGCTCGGGGCCGCAGGGCACGATCACGAGCGCGCCGGCATCGTGGGCCACCTCGCGTACCGGCCGGTTGAAGTAAGGGTCACAGGAGGCGAAGAACACGTTCACCCCCCTGTCGACGAGCCGCTGCGCGGCCTTGTAGGCCGTGTTCAGTTCGGAATCGGAGTCCTCGAACAGCAACTCCAAGGGCCTTCCCAGCAGACCCCCCGACGAGTTGACCTGCCGCGCCGCGTAGGCGAGCGCGTCGAGCACCGGGCCGTCGTGGGGTGCCAGCCGGCCGCCGGCTGCCATGATCACACCGATCCTCACCGGCTCGGGCCCCTCATCGCCGACCGCTCGGCCGGCGGCGGTGGCCTCCGCCACGCCCGTCGCGCCCACCGGCGGGGGCGTGCCGGCGTCCGCCGGCGCGGCCACCGACGGATCGTTGGAGCAAGCGGCGGCCAGCAGAGCCGCCGCCGTCAGGACTGCGGCGACCCCGTGGCGGCTGCGCACGTCACGGAGGCTACGCCGCGCCGACCTCTCGGCGAAGGAGGCGGCGGCAGGCCGCCCGGAGGGGACGGCGCCCCGGGATTCGCTCGCCCGGGATGACCCTCAGCCCGCAACCAGCGCTCGCAGCGACTGCCGCAGTGACCCTGCCGTGGCGATGACGGCCGACGGCTCGTAGCCGCAGTGCGCCATGCAACTGGCGCAGCGCTCGTCGCGGCCCCGGCCGTACTGTTCCCAGTCGGTCGTCTCGATCAGTTCCCGGTAGGTCTCGGTGTAGCCGTCGGCCATCAGGTAGCAGGGGCGCTGCCAGCCGAACACCGAGTAGCTGGGAATGCCCCACGGCGTGCACTGGTAGTCGACCTTGCCCTCCAGGAAGTCCAGGAACAGCGGCGAGTGGTTGAGGCGCCAGCGCTTGCGGCGCCCATCGGCGAACGCCTCGCGGAACAGCCGGCGGGTCTCGGTGACCTGGAGGAAATGCTCCTGGTCGGGGGCCTTCTCGTAGGCATAGCCGGGCGACACCATGAGCGAGTCGACGCCCAGGTCGTCGTTCAGGAAGTCCAGCACGCCGCGCACCGACTCGGGCGTGTCGGTGTTGAAGAAGGTGCTGTTGGTGGTGACCCGGAAGCCGCGCTTCTTGGCCTCCCGGATCGCCTCGACCACCTCGTCGAAGACACCCTCCCGCGCCACCGCTATGTCGTGGCGCTCGCGCAGCCCGTCCACGTGCACCGCCCAGGAGAAGTAGGGCGAGGGCTTGAACCGGTCCATCTTGCGCCGCAGCAGCACACCGTTGGTGCACAGGTAGACGAACCTCTTGCGGTCGATGAGCGCCCGGGTGATGTCGGCGATCTGCGGATGCAGCAGGGGCTCGCCGCCGGCAATGGACACCATCGGCGCCCCGCACTCCTCCATGGCGCCCACGCACTCCTCGACGCTGAGGCGCTTGCGCAGGATCTCGGTGGGGTGCTGGATCTTGCCGCAACCGGGACATTCCAGGTTGCAGGCGAACAGTGGCTCCATCTCCACGATCAGCGGGTACTTCTCGCGGCCGCGGACCTTGTTGGCGAACATGTAGGCGCCGACACGAGCGGCCTGCCGAAGCGGGATGCCCATCAGGAAATACCTCCAGAGGCTGCTGTCTCCAGCCTTCGACCGGTGTCCGATCCGATTGGTGTCTCCCGGGAATCCAGCGTCGCGGCGATCCGGGAGATCACCGCCAGGGCGCGACGCACCCGCCACGGTAGCCACAATGAGGCCAACTCCGCCGAGGGAGTGTCGCTCACCACCCTGACCACGGCCAACGGGGGCGGATCGGCCGCCAGCAACCACCACGACTCCATGTCCACCGCGAGGGATCCGTCGCGGGCGAGGCGGCGGCGCCTCGCCCCGCTCACAGGTCGGAGGACCGATCGGATCGGGCCGCGCACCGCGTCGATGCCGGCCTCCCGGAGCCCGATCCGGACGATCTCCGACTCGGGACCCCAGGCGGAGCGATCGGGACCGGGGCCGTGCACGATGTCGGCCACGATCACGTCACCCGGTTCGAGGGAATCGGTCACGGCGCCCGCCAGACCCAGCACGATGACGCCGCGCCGGTCCGCTCCGGCGCGCCGGCCGGCGAACGCCGCGGACCGCCGGGGTCCCATGCCGGTGCGCACCACGCCGGTGGTGCCGGCGCCCCGGCGCGCAGCCCGTGCCTCGAGCCGCAGCGGACACCAGAACTCGAGGCTCACCGGGACGACCCCTCCCCGGCGGTGGCCCGCAGGAACCGGCCCAGTGCCATGGTCGGGAAGACCTGCCGGTAGAGGTGGTAGTTGATGTAGAAGTAACCCTGGAAGCCTGTGCCGGTGTACTGAGGCTCGTCCCAGGTGCCGTCGGGCCGGCAGGTTCGGGCCAGCCAGGCCACACCGCGGCGGGTCGGTTCGCCGAACTCGTCCACTGCCATCAGCGCCAGCAGCGCCCAAGCGGTTTGCGAGGCCGTCGGATCGCCGCGGCCGCGCCAACTGTCGGACTCATACGACCGGAGATCCTC
>JAAXGQ010000147.1 GCA_012271265.1 Vicinamibacteraceae bacterium | reverse complement strand
GGCGCTGATCCGGCGCCGCGACACCCATCTCGACCAGCTCGCGGACAAGCTCTCGGAGGGCCGTGTCCGACGGGTCATCGAGCCGCTGCTGGTGGCGGCGGCGGCCAGCGACTTCTCCTACCGGGACCTCGAATACACGCGGGATCTGGGGCTGGTCACCCGGGAGGGCCCGGTCGCGGTGGCCAACCCGATCTATGCGGAGGTGATTCCTCGGGAACTGACGGCGGGGACGCAGGCGGGGCTGGCGCAACGGACGGCGTGGTACGTGACGCCGGCGGGGTCGCTGGACGTTCGGAAGCTGCTGGGGGCGTTTCGTGACTTCTTCCGGGAGAACGCGGAGCACTGGCCGCAGCGATTCGGCTACCACGAGGCGGGCCCGCAGCTGCTGCTTCAGGCGTTCCTGCAGCGGGTGGTGAACAGCGGGGGGCGGCTATCGCGGGAATATGGGCTGGGTCGCGGGCGGGCGGATCTGCTGATCGAGTGGCCGGTGGGAGATGCGACGGAGACGACGGTGGTGGAGTGCAAGCTGCTGTGGAAGAGCCTGGAGCGGACGATCGCGGAGGGGGTGGAGCAGACGCTTCGGTACATGGACCGCTGCGGGACGAGGTCGGGGCACCTGGTGATCTTCGACCGGGACCCGGCGAAGAGCTGGGCGGAGAAGATCGTGGAGCGTGAGGAGGTTCGGGAGGCCGGCTCCGTCACCGTCTGGGCCATGTAGGGCAGCTGATCGGCCGGAGCGTTGGCGGCAACCCGAGCGGAAGCGGCTGGAGACTGCCTGGGGGACTGGCGGTGAGGCGCAGGCCGGCGAGGACGCCGGCGCTCCATGGGGCGGCGCGGTCGGCAAGAGACGGCCAGGTGTCCAGGGGCAGCGCAGGCTCCTAGGGACCGACGCTGCGGCGCCTTTCCAGGGTGATCAGGCCGTCCGGACGTCCGTCCGGGCGAAGTCGCCGCCCTTGAAGAGGAGTGGTTCGCGGGTGACGTCCGACAGGGCGAAGGCGAAGCAGGCTCCGAAGTTGAGTCCCGCCGGGTGATTCCCCTTGCCGAATCGCCGCCAGGCGTACCGGGCAGAGGCGAGCTGTTCGAGGGTAACCGGTTCCAACTCGATTCCCATCCGCTCGACATAGCGGTCGAGCTCCGCCCCGGCTGCCGCGCCTCCCCGGCTCTCCGTGACCATGGTGGCCTCCAGCGCGCTCACCACCGACATGCGCGGCCGCCGGGCCGCGGCGATCATCATGTTGTGGCGTTCCCATCCGGGCTCTTTGCCCAGAATCCCCACGATCACCGAGGTGTCCACGATCACTTCGGGAGCCCCCGCTCGTCGTAGAGCCAGTCGCCGTGATCCCTGGAACCGGGGCCGGGCCCCATCAGCTCGGCGCAGCGGCGGGCGATGGCCTCTGTTTCCTGGATCCGAGCGTCGACCGTCCGCTCGCGCCGAACCCGTTCCAGGCGCTCGCGCAGTGCGATGGTGATCGCCTCGGTCCGGTTCTCGCCGGTGACCGCGGCCAGTTCCGCAGCGAGTTGGCAGGTCTCTTCCCGCTTGATATTCAGACTCATCGCATTCCACCTAAGGCAGAAGTCATTATATTGCTTCTACCATGGCGCCCGACCCTGACTGCCCGCAGCTTGGTACTCGGTCGCGGTGGCTGATGTTGCCCCGAAAGCCCGGATTCCCGCACCCCGCGGAGAAGCGCCTCCTCGTCAGACCAGGTCCACCTCGCTCATCGCATCACCGCGAAGCCGAGGAGGGCTTCCGCGACCGGTTCGCCTCCAGTGGCCGCCTGGGTCCGAACCTCGCCGAAGCGGCCCCGGACCCGGCTCACCGACGCCTCGAGGTCCACCCGGGCGCCGAAATCCGCCGGGCGTTTCAGGACGAAATCCTTCACCGAGCGGAACAGCACGATCGGACGGTCCGCCCGCCGTTCGTAGAGCATCGTCACCCCCCCGAGCTGGGCCATCGCCTCGATGAGCAGCCCGGTGGGAACGGTGGGCTGGCCCAGCGAATAGGGGTGGTCGGCCGGGACCGTCACGAAACCCTCGGCGCGCTCGCCGGGAACCAGCCCGGAGACGCCGTGCAGGAAGAGAAACGGCTCGCGGTGGGGAAGCACCTCGAGAATGCCCGCCTGATCCAGGGTGAGGCCGGCCATCACGCGGCGAGGACCGGCTCTTCGGCGAACTGGAGCTCGTAGAGCCGGCGATAGATCCCCCCGGCGGCGAGCAGCTCGCGGTGGCTGCCGGTCTCGCGGATGCGGCCCCGGTGGAGGACGATGATCCGGTCGGCGCCCCGAATTGTCGAGAGCCGGTGGGCGATGACCACGCTGGTGCGGTTCTCCAGGGCGCGCGCGAGGGCAGTCTGGACCGCCTGCTCGGTTTCGGTGTCCACGCTGGCGGTGGCCTCGTCGAGGACCAGCACCCGCGAGCGCCGCGCCATCGCGCGCGCGATCCCGACGAGTTGCCGCTGGCCCTGGGAGAGGCCGGCGCCGCGCTCCCCGAGCGGGGTATCGAGTCCATCGGGCAGGCGGTGGGCCCAGGCGGTCACCTCGCCCTCCTCCGCGGCGCGGCGGGCATCCGCCTCGCTGATCGTCCGGTCGCCCAGGCGAATGTTGTCGAGCACCGAACCGGAGAAGAGATGCACGTCCTGGGGCACGATGGAGAACTGGCGGCGGAGGGCGGGGAGGTTCCATCGCTTCACGTCCACGCCGTCCACCAGCACCGCGCCGCGCTGGACGTCGTAGAGCCGCGGCAGCAGGGCAGCGAGCGTGGTCTTGCCGGCGCCGGTGTGGCCGACCACAGCGACCGTCTCGCCGGGCTCGATGGCCAGGCTGATGCCGCGGAGCACCCAGTCGCCCTCGTTGTAGGCGAACGACGCGTCCCGGAAGCGGATCGCGCCGGGCCGGCGGGCGGGAATCCGGGGGGCGGGGGGCGTCACGATCCGGGGTTCGGTGTGCAGCAGCTTGACGATCCGCTCGGATGCCGCGAGCGCGCCCTGGAGGATGTTGAACTTCTCGGTCAGGTCCCGGATGGGCCGGAAGAACATCTCCGAATACATCAGGAAGGCCACCAGGCCTCCGACGGTCAGGGTCCCGGCCCCGATCCGGCCGCCGCCGTAGCCGATGATCAGCGCGATCGTGCCGGCCGTGATGAGTTCGACCACCGGATAGAAGACGGAGAAGCAGAACACCGTCTCCAGATGGGCGGCGGTGTGGGCCCGGTTCAGCTTGCGGTACTCGCGCGCGCGGCGGCGCTCCTGACGGAACAGCTGAAGCACCTCCATCCCGGTCAGCGTCTCCTGAATGAAGGCGTTCACCGCCGCCACCGCGCCCCGGACGCGGCGGAAGGCGGGCCGGATCCGCCGGCGGAAGATCCACCCGGCGACGAACAGCGAGGGGACCGCGGCGAAGGTGACCAGAGCGAGCTGCCAGTTCATCGCCAGCAGCACGCCCATGATCCCGACCAGCAGGACCACGTCGGTGATGATCATCACCACGCCGGAGCTCAGCAGCTCGTTCAGCGCGTCCACGTCGCTGGTGGCGCGGGTGACCACCTTGCCGATCGGCTGGCGGTCGAACCAGGCGGGGTGGAGCTTCTGGATGTGGTCGAAGACGTCCCGCCGGATGTCGCGCATCACCCGCTGCCCGAAGAGGTTGACGATCCACGCCTGGCCGTAGGCGGCGGCGAAGCCGAGGGCGAGGGTGGCGATGAAGAGGCCGAGGACGCCGATGAGGCCGCTGGCGTCGCCCCCCGCGATGTGGTCGTCAATGGCGATCCGCACCAGGTAGGGGCCGGCGAGCTGGGCGACGGTGCTCACCAGCACCAGGGCGACGCCGAGGGTCACGAACGGCCAGTAGGGGAGGACGTAGGGGAGGACCTCCTTCAGGAGGCGCCGGTCGCTCGTGGGCGGGGTGGCCGGGCTCGCGTCGGTCGGGCTCACAGGCGGGCGAGCTCCTCTTCGAGCATCTGGCGGCGGTACATGGCGGCGTAGATGCCGTGGGCGGCGAGCAGCTCCTCGTGGGCGCCGTGCTCGACGATGCGGGCGGCGCCGGTCTCGTCGGGCTCGAGCAGGTAGATGGCGTCGGCGTCGCGGATCGTGGAAAGGCGGTGGGCGACGATCAGGGTCGTGCGTTCGCGCGCGGCGCGGCGGACGGCTTCGAGGATGCGGGCCTCGGTCTCCGAATCCACCGAGCTGAGCACGTCGTCGAGCACCAGGATCGGGGTGTCGAGGAGGAGGGCGCGGGCGATCGCGGCGCGCTGGCGCTGGCCACCGGAGAGGGTGACGCCGCGCTCGCCGACCATCGTGTCGTAGCCGTCGGGGAAGCCGGCGATGTCCCCGGTGAGGCCGGCTTCCTCGGCCACCCGTTCGATCGCCTCCATCGGGGCGTCGGCGTTACCGAAGCCGAGGTTGTCCTTCAGGGGGAGGGAGAAGAGGAAGCTGTCCTGGGGGACGAAGCCGACCGCCTCCCGAACCTGGTCGAGGGGAAGGTTCCTGACGTTCCTGCCGCCGATCCGGACGGCGCCTGCCGTGGGGTCGTAGATGCGGGGGATGAGGCGGGCGATCGTGCTCTTGCCGCTGCCGGTCCTGCCGACGAGCGCAACGGTCTGGCCGGGCTCGACGCGGAGGCTGAAGCCCCTGAGGACGTGGGGCGCCGGTTTCCCGTTGCCGGTGGCGCCTTGGGAGGGGTAGGCGAAGGTGACGTCCTCGAATTCGATGGAGACCGGTTCGTGGGCGAACGATCGGGAGAGGGGCGTGGCGTGGTCCGGGGTCGGCAGCGGCCTTGCGTCGAGGATCTCGGCGAGGCGCTTCATCGAGGCGGCGCCGCGCTGGTGGATGTTGACCACCCAGCCGAGGGCGATCATCGGCCAGGTGAGATAGCCGTAATAGAAGAGGAAGGCGACGAGCTCGCCCACGGTGATCGCGCCGGAGGCGGCGAGCGTCCCGCCGAAAACGAGGGTTCCGGCCAGCCCCAGGCCGATCAGGGCCAGGAGCAGGGGAAAGAGCGCGGCGCTGACCGCGACCAGCTTCATGCTGAGGCGGGCGTAAGCCTCGTTCTCGCGGGCGAACGTCCGGCGCTGGGCGTCCTCCTGGCTGAAGGCGCGGACGACGCGGGCGGCAGCCGCGTTTTCCTGGACGACCGCCGAGATGTCGGCCATCTTCGCCTGGACTTTCTCCGAGCGGCGGAAGATCTTCTCGCCGAGGATCTTCATCAGCACCGAGACCACCGGCATGACCAGCAGGGTGACCAGGGTGAGGCGGGGGCTGATCGCCAGCATGAAGGCGAAGCAGCCGATCGTGGTGACGACCGTTTCGACCGGGTACATGACGCCGGGGCCGAGCACCATCCGCACCGCGTTCATGTCCTGGGCGCTGCGGGAGAGGATGTCCCCCACCCGGAAACGGCTGAAAAAGGAGGCGGGGAGGGTCTGGAGGTGGCGGTAGAAGTCCCGCCGCATGTCGTACTCGGCGTAGCGAGAGACGCCGATCAGATGCCACCGCATGAAGTAGCGGAAGATCGCGGAGCCGGCGGCGGCGGCGACGATGTAGCCGGCGTAGCGCCAGAGCTCTTCGGTTGCGCCGCCCTCGACCGCGTCGATGGCCGCCTCGAGGATCTGGGGGACGATGAGGAGGAAGACGCGGCAGAGGATCAGGGAGACGATCCCGAACGCGAGGCGTCCCCGGTAGCGGGCGAGGTAGGGGACGAGGCGCCGCCAGAGGTTCAGCATCTCTCCTCCTGCGTGTCGGGGGAACCGGGCGGGGTCAGTCCCCGTGGCGGGCGCGGAGGGGCGGCGCGAGGCGGGCCATCAGGACGACGCGTTCGAAAAGGTCCAGCCACTCGGCGGTCTCGGCTGCGAGGGCATGGGGGTCGGCGGCGCCGGGGAGCGGGCAGGCGGCGCCGAGCTCGGTGACCGCCTTGTGCCGGTAGACGGCAAGGGGGCGGTCGCCGTAGCGGGCGATCTCATGGTAGTCCTCGGTCAGGAAAACCGCCATGGGGACCCGCATCGCGCCGAGGACGCGGAGCTCGTCGCGCACTTCGGGGATGGCGTCGCGATCGAGGATCCGGAGGCTGACCGCCTTCCCGGCGGCCTCGGCAACCCGACGGAGGATGGGCACGGACCGCACGCAGTCTCCGCACCAGATGCCGCTGAGGCAGAGGATGTTCAGGATCCGCCCGCAGGCGTCCACCCTCGCCGCCGCATCTCCCGGGAGGCTCGGGGCCGCCGCGTGGCCCCTTCGCCAGGCTGCCCGCTCCCGTCCGTCCCCGGTCCGGACGTACTCCCCGTACGGCAGCGCAAGGGCAAAGGCGGACTTCCAGAGCCCCGCCCGCCGATCAAGGTATCCAGCCAAGAGCCTAATTCCACCCAATTATCGCGCAACCCCCTCACCACTTGGAGCGCCGCTGTCCCCACCGACCACCGATCAAGCGCCGGCCTCATGGAGCGCCGGCCCCATGGAGCGCCGGCACCATGGAGCGCCGGCGTCCTCGCCGGCCTGCGCCTCACCCTCCGCCCCTCAGGCAGCCTCCTGCGTGACATCACCCCGTGCCGACGAACCGTGGGCGGGGACGCCCACGGACCATGATGCCCGCCTGCGGCGGTGGCCGGTGAGGACACCGGCGCTCCAGAACTTCCGCCCCCCGGCGTATCGAGCGCCGGCCTCATGGAGCGCCGGCCCCATGGAGCGCCGGCGTCCTCGCCGGCCCCTGCCGCCTGTGTCAATGTCAACTGAAAATGTCCGCCTCTTGGGGAAGCGGTGTGGAGAGCGGGAGCGCCGGATTGAGGCCCCGCGTGACGTGCTACAAGTCGCCGCGGGCGGGACGGGTGTAGCCGGGGTCCTTCGAGCAGGAGCTCCACGGCCAATCCTCCGGCCGCTCGCACAGCCCCGCCATCACCGGGTTGCGGCGGATGTATCCGACCGCGTATTCGTAGTGGTCTTCATTGCGAATGAACCGATCGTGATAGTCGCGCATCCAGAACGGGCCGCGACGCTTCAGCAGGCGATTCGCCCGGTGCGCGGTATAGCCCTTCCAGTTCCTCACGATGCCGCCGATCGGCGCCTTGGTGCCCACGCTCAACAGGACGTGCACATGGTTTGGCATGACACACCACTCGTGAAGCTCGTAGCGGATCCCGTCGAAGTGCAGAAGTGCGCGACACACGATGGCTGCGATGTCCGGCCGCCGCAGCCAGCACGCACCGAACCCGCGATCCTCGTAACGGCGGGTCCGGCGATAGACCGCGGCGGCTCGTTCCGGATCGCTCTGCAGCCTCGGATCCTGCTTGGCGTCCGCGCGCCACTGCCTGATGGCCGCCGCCGGCACGCTGTCGTGGAGTCGGAAGGTGACCGTGTGGGTGAGGGGCAGGTCCACATGTGGCAGATAGCCGCGCGTGTAGCGTCCGAGGTGGGTCCCCGAGGGCCGACGTTCCTTCGGGATCTGGGCAAACGGGCTGAGGTTCAGTCGCCTCGAGACGTTCGGCGGCAGACGCCGCCTTCGCAGGGGTCCCTTCCTGCCACGATCACTCACCGGTGCGATCGTACCGCTTGAGCCGCACGGAAGTTCTGGACCGCCGGTGTCCTCACCGGCCACCACCACCTGGAGCGCCGGCGTCCTCGCCGGCCACCGCCGGAGGCGCGCATGGACCGTGGGCCTCCCGGCCGACGGTTCGTCGGCATGAGCCTGCCTGAGGGGCCGAGGGTGTGGCGCAGGCCGGCGAGGACGCCGGCGCTCCATGGGGCCGGCGCTCGAAGCGTCACGGGGCGGAAGTTCTGGAGCGCCGGCGTCCCCACCGGCCACTGCTCGCCTGGAGCGCCTCCTCCCCGGCCACCGCCACCTGGACCGCCGGCGTCCTCGCCGGCCACCGCCGGAGGCGCCCATGGACCGTGGGCGTCCCGGCCGACGGTTCGTCGGCACGAGCCTGCCTGAGGGACGGGGTGTGGCGCAGGCCGGCGAGGACGCCGGCGCTCCATAGTGGCGGCGCTCGAAACGTCATGGGGCGGAAGTTCTGGAGCGCCGGCGTCTTCGCCGGCCCTCGCACCGGGAGCGCCGGCGTCGCCTGGAGCGCCGGCGTCCTCGCCGGCCCCCGCCGGAGGCGGGCATGGACCGTGGGCGTCCCCGCCCACGGTGCGGGATAAAATCGCGCGTTCGGCGACCGGACGACCGGCCGGACGACCGGGCTGGGGCTGTGGCGCAACTGGGAGCGCGCGTGAATGGCATTCACGAGGTCACGGGTTCGATCCCCGTCAGCTCCACCACCGGTTCGAAGACGAGGAAGCGAATGGGGTCTGGCGGCCCCCGCGGACTTCAAATCCGTTGATTCCGGGTTAGTCCCCGGGATGGTGGGTTCGATTCCCACACGCTTCCGCCATCGCCCGAGGCGCCGCCCCGGCTCCTGAGACGGGCCGCGCGAATTCCCGCGCGTCAGGGTGGGTGAGGCGACGAAAACTGTCCCCCGTGGGTTTTACAGTCCGCACCGGGCGCGACCCGCCTGCCCCGACCCGCCTCACTTCAACCGTCTGCCTCGACCCGTCTGCCTCGAATCCGCCTTGCCCGACCCGCCTGACCCGACGATGCCCCGAGACCGCCGGCGCAAGGGACCGCGCGGACCCGCCGGGGCCGACGTCAGCGAGCGGAGCGCGGCCATTCGCTCGCTGATCCGGACGGACCAGCGCTTTCCCCGGTGGCTCCGCCACGTCACCGAGATCCGCCACTTCCCGCGCGAGCCCGCGAACACCCGGGACTTCCCCGACCACATCGAGCCGACGCTCCGCGAGGCCTACCGCCGGCGCGGCGTCAGCCAGGTCTGGTCCCACCAGCGGGAAGCCCTCGACCGGGTGGAGGCGGGGGAGAGCGTGGTGGTGGTCACGCCCACCGCGTCAGGAAAGACGCTCTGCTACATGGCCCCGGTCGTGAACCGGATTCTTCGCGAGCCGGACGCGCGGGCGCTGTTCCTGTTTCCCACCAAGGCGCTGTCCCGCGACCAGAGCCACGCCCTCCGGCTTCTTGGGAAGGCGGTGCGGGAGGCGGGAGGAACGCTTTCCCTCGGCGCCGAGGTCTACGACGGGGACACGCCCGCTCCCACCCGCCGCACCATTCGCGAGCGGGCCCGGGTCGTCACGACAAACCCCGACATGCTCCATGCGGGCATTCTGCCCCACCACACGAAGTGGGCCAAGCTGTTCGAAAACCTGCGGTTCGTCGTCGTCGACGAGATGCACACCTATCGAGGGGTGTTCGGGAGCCACCTCACGAACCTGTTCCGCCGGCTCCGGCGCGTGTGCCGCCATTACGGCTCGGACCCGCAGTTCATCCTCTCCTCGGCCACGATCCGGAACCCCCGGGAATTGGCGGAGGGGCTGACGGAGCGCTCCGTCGCGCTGGTCGACAGAAGCGGGGCGCCGCGCCCGGAGCGCTACTTCCTCTTCTACAACCCGCCGGTCGTGAACCGCCAGCTCGGCCTCCGCCGCTCGGCGCTGAACGAAGCCCGACGGATCGCCGGCAGCTTTCTGCGCCGGCATCTGCAGACGATCGTCTTTGCCCGCTCCCGCACCCATACCGAGGTTCTCACCAAGTACCTGAAGCGCGACTTCGAGAGACGGCCCGACCGGAAGGGGCAGATACGCGGTTACCGCGGCGGCCTCCTGCCCAAAGAGCGCCGGAGGATCGAAGCCGACATCCGCAGCGGCGCGGTGCGCGGCGTCGTCTCCACGAACGCGCTGGAGCTGGGCATGGATATCGGGCAGCTCGACGTGACGGTCATGGCCGGCTATCCGGGCACGATCGCCTCGAGCTGGCAGCAGGCGGGCCGCGCCGGACGCCGCGGCGGGACGGCGGCCGCCGTGCTCGTCGCGAACTCGAGCCCGGTCAACCAGTTCCTCATCGGCAACCCGGACTATTTCTTCGGCGCCACGCCGGAGCAGGGCCTGATCAACCCGGACAACCTCCAGATCCTCATGGACCACGTGAAGTGCGCCGCCTTCGAACTGCCCTTTCAGGAAGGAGAAACCTTCGGCGGGGAGGATCTCGAAGCGATTCTGGGCCTCCTGGAGGAAGAAGGGATCCTCCTGCAGGCGGGCCCGAGCTGGTATTGGACTGCCGATTCCTATCCGGCCAACAGCGTCAGCCTCCGCTCGGTGAGCTCGGACAACTTCGTTGTGCACAACCTCGCCACCGCGCGGATCATCGCGGAAGTGGACTTCGTGAGCGCCCACTCGATGCTGCACGAAAAGGCCATCTACATGGTGCAGAGCGAAACCTTCATCGTGGAGCGGTTCGACCACCGGAACCGCCGCGCCGAGGTGCGCCCGCTGCAAAGCGACTATTACACCGACGCGATCACGCACCAGAAGGTACGGGTGCTCGACGAGTTCGTCCGGGCCTCCCGTCCCCCGGCGCTCCACGGAGAAGTCCATGTGGTGAAGCAGGTCGTGGGTTTCAAGAAGATCAGGTTCTTCACCGGCGAAAACGTGGGCTCCGGGGATCTCGACATGCCCGCGGTGGAGATGCAGACCACCGCCTTCTGGTTGGAGATCGCCCCGGAAGTCCTCGCGGCGGCGCCCTTTGGCTGGGAAGGGCGGCGCGACGGCGTGGTCGGGATCCGGAACACGCTGAGGGCCGTGGCGACCACCGTCCTCATGTGCGAGCCGCACGACATCGGGGCCGCCATTTCCACGGAGCGGCCGCCCGAGGCAGATGATGGGGGACCGCTCACCCGGGTATTCATCTACGACGACTATCCCGGCGGAATCGGGTTTTCGGAGCCGCTCTGGAAAGAGCGGAAGCGTCTCCTCGAGGACGCCCTCGGGCTGATCCGGCAGTGCGCCTGCCCGTCCGGGTGCCCGTCCTGCGTCGGGCCGGCGGGAGAGATCGGCCCGGAGGGCAAGCAGGCCGCACTCTGGCTCCTCGGAACCCTGGGCCGCGCGATGCCAGTAGGATGGCGTCGACCCCATGGAGCGCCGGCGTCCTCGCCGGCCCGGACTCCGCTAAACCCGCATGCGCGTAACCAGGATGGCGTCGTCCCCCTGGAGCGCCGGCGTCCTCGCCGGCCCGGACTCGGTCAAATCCGCATGCGCGTAACCAGGATGGCGTCGTCCCCC
>JAAXGQ010000146.1:2414-3398 GCA_012271265.1 Vicinamibacteraceae bacterium | reverse complement strand
CGCACCTTCTGCCACTCCAGCGTGCGCGCCGCAGCAGCAGCGGGGATCGGCCCCAGGTGGAGGGCGAGGTCCATCGGCGCTCCGGTCGCCATCAGGGCCTGCAGGAAGCCCGGTGCGAGCGAGCGTGGCCACCTGCCGAGGTGCAGCGAGCGCGTCAGGTGGTCGCCGACGCGGATGTCGCGGCGGTTGACGACCATTTCGGTGGGCGCGTCTTCGTCGATCTCGCGCGGAGAGCCGCCGAGGGCCGATGCGAGCACGAGCATGCGCAGCTGTCGGCCCGCGAGCGGATGCACGGAGAGCCCGGCGCGCACGAGCAGGCCGCGCAGCTCGCCCATCCGCTCGCGCTCGCAGACGGCGTAGAAGCGGCGGTCGAGGATGCCGTCGCGGCGCTCCAGTTCGCCGAGCAAGCGGCGCAGCGACTCCGCGGCGGCCCTGGTCTGAGGCGGCAGGCCCTCGGGCTGCGCCGCCGCGAGGTCGTCCCTGAGCTTGCCGAGGCCGGGCGGGTGCTGGCGCACGAGCAGCTGCAATGCGAAGTCACAGGCGTTGAGCGCGCCCGCGAAGGCGAAGGCCCCCAGCTTCGGCTCGTCCAGCTCCAGGCCGAGCACCTCGCAGACGGCGAGCTGCACGCCGTCGAGCCGCACGGGACCGTCCTCCTCCAGGTGCGAGAGCATGAAGGCGAGCGGCAGCCCCGGCGGGGCCTTGGGCGCCGGGGCGTCGCCGCGATCGGCTTGCGTCACGTCAGACGCTCCGGGGAGCAGGCTGGTGGCCCGCTTCGTCAGTTCGAGTAGCTGTCTCATCGTGTTTCGTTCCTTGTCGTCAGGAGATGGGGATGACGCCCGCGCGCAGGAGGGCGGCGACGCCCTTCGCCGAGAGCACGAGCGCGAGGCCGGCCACGGCAAGGAAGACGGCGCTCCTCGCGCGTCCGCCGCCTCGCTCGTCGGCGCCGTCGGCCATGAGCAGGAAGCCCGCCCAGACCAGCGAGAA
>JAAXGQ010000146.1:0-2367 GCA_012271265.1 Vicinamibacteraceae bacterium | reverse complement strand
CTCCCATCCGAGCCGCTCGAACCACTCGGCCAGTTCGCTCTCCGTGGCGGGCGTCGGCTGGGCGGGCTCGGGCTCCGGTTCGGGGTCGGGGACGGCGAGTGCCCGGTAGGAGTCGTCGGCCCAGATGCTCGATGTGAGCGCGAACGTCTCCGCCCAGGACCGCGTCAGCGGCGCCCGCGCGGTGACCTCGGCCTCAATGCGCTCTTTGTGGACGACGGTGAAGACGACCTCCTGGCGGACGGTCGAGGCGGGGACGTAGCAGCTCGCCGTGACGCTGTGCTCGGTGACGGTGCCGTCGTCGTGCGGGACCCGGATCGTCTCCGTCACCGTGTCGCCGAAGGCGGGGATGTGGACCAGCGCCGTCTCCGTGAGTTGCTCGGTGCGCTCCGGGTGGTGCGCAAGCTCCATGAGCGACGGCAGCGGGATGTTCAGCGTCGCCTGCAGCGCGGCCTCGACGGCGAGGGCGTGAACACCCTCGCTGGATGCGACCGGCAGCCGGAAGTGGGTCTCGCCGCCAGCGGCGAAGGCGACCGCGGTCTCGCTGACGCCGTTCGTGACCGTGACGGTCCCGCTGACAGCGACGACCTCGGCCGCGATCAGCGCCGTCGTCGTGACGCTGGCGTGCCCGGTGACCGTCTGGAGATCGACGACCTCGCCGAGGCTGTCCACGCAGTCAGAGGCGATCGCCCCCTCGACAGCGCCGGTCGTCCAGCCGAGCGAGACGACGCGCACGTCGCACAGTTCGCCCGTGACGGTGGGGAGCGGCCACGGGAGCCGCTTGCCGTCGAGGCTGAGCGCCCCCGCCTGTCCCAGCTCGTCCCGCCACGAGAAGGCGAGCGACGGAGCCGGTCCGTCGAGCGGCAGCTCGTACATGACCCGCTCGCCCGCGACGACCTCGCTCGTCGCGTAGAAGCGGGTCGTGCGCCCCTCGACCCCGCCGTAGGCGCGCACGGTGAGCTGGAGGTCCGTGGCCACCCGCAGGGCGACCTCCGCCCGCTCGCCGGAGACCGTGAAGCCCTCGAGGAAGAGTCGCCGTCCGGGCACGAGTGGCGGCGGCTGGAACTCGATCGCGTCCGAGCTCCAGCCGCCGTCGCCGGGCTCTTGCGCGAGCGCCGCTGCGAGGGGGAAGGCGGTGAGGACGACCATCGCCACGGCGGCTGCCACAAGGAAGCTCTTCCAGAAGCCGCGGCCCCGGCGAGGTGGAGAGTCCGGCCCATGGTCGCCGCGGGGCTGCTCGCCGGGCGGGGACTGGCGGCGCTTCCCGAAGCGTCGCCGGAGAGGCACGCGCCCGTTGCGGCGCTCGCCCTCTGTGCGCTTATGCGCGGCACGACGGGTGCGGCGCATGACGCGCTTCACCAGCAGCCGCAGCGGATCGGCCTCCGCGCCCGGAGGCGGCGGGGGCGGCTCGCTCCGCACGAGCTCGGCGGGAGCCCCAGCGTAGCGCCGAGGCCCCAGCGCGTAGCGCAGCAGGTCGGCCGCCACCAGGGGCAGCCGCCGGCCCCCGATGCGGCCGGCGACGGCGGCGAGGCCGCAGAGCCCGAAGAGCACAGCCAGGGCGACGCGTACGCCCTCGGGACCGACGGGGGCGTAGCGGTAGAGACCGTAGGCGAGCGCGCAGACCGCCGTCAGCGCCACGATCTGCGGAAACGTCAGCCACAAGAGGACGCGGTCCTCGGCCTGCACGTGGGTGGGGACTTCGTGCTCACGCATGGCGGACCTCCCCGGCAACGGAGGTCATGGGCTCGGGCACGTCGCCGATGTCCACGGCGGGGCTGACGACGGCGTTCATCACCAGCTCGACGACGCCGTAGGCGACCATCGCCAGCACGATGCCGGCCAGGGCGGTCATCATCGCGCTCTTGCCGCGCTCCATCTGGTGGGGCGCGCCGGTGGCGGTGAGGTAGAGGTAGGACCCGTAGATGAAGTAGCCGACGCCGATCGCGCCGACGACCCCGAGCAGGATGCCCACCAGGTTGGAGATGGTCTGGGTCAGGTCTTCCATTCGTTCGCTCCTTCGCGTGTTGGGTGTGTGTTCTCGGTGCTGCGTTCGCTTCCCTACCGGCACATCGCTCCGCTCCGTTCTGCGCGCTGCTACTCGCCGCTGCTGCGGGGCAGGCCCGAGCCGGGCGCGGCGTTGCCGCCGCCCGAAGAAGGCGTCGAGGTCTCGGCCGCGGAGCGCACAGCCGAGGTAGCCGTCGAGGCTGCGGCCGCTGCGCCCGCTCCGGCGGCAGCCGCGCCCACGGCGGCGCCTGCAGGGCCGCCCGCCGCGCCGCCCGCCATGAGCAGCCCCACGGAGCGCGCCGAGCGCACCATCGAGCCGGGGAGGGACAGGCCGAAGTAGAGGGTGTGCAGCCAGGCGTCGAAGGT
>JAAXGQ010000145.1:19918-22258 GCA_012271265.1 Vicinamibacteraceae bacterium | reverse complement strand
GTCGCGGCCGATGCGCCCCCCCTTGACCTCGAGGCCGATCGCCCCGCGTTGCGGGTTCAGGACCAGGAAGTCCACCTCGCCCTCCCGGGCCCTTCCGCGCCGGGGAAGGAGGAAACGCTGGCTGTGGATGACGGACCAGTCTTCGGGCAGCTCCTCCCGGAAACGCCGGTACACCCGCCGCTCCGAGGCGGGGGTCTCGGGCGCCGGGCGATCCGGAATCATGCGGGCCATGGCGCCTGGCTGCTCCGTCAGCGGCTGGCCCGGGCGAGGGCATCCCGGCAGCGCGCGGCGTCCCGTTCCCGCCCGGCGGCCTCGAACACGGTGCAGGTGTCATCGAGCGCCGGGCGGACGATGGGGGTCAGCGGCTCTCCTGAGTCGATCATCGCCGCCCAGCCTTCCACTGCCTCGATCAGGTGGAGCAGGGCCTCGCGTTCCCCGAAGCGGTGGAGCGCGCGCCCCAGCCGGTAGCGGATGAGCGGATCGTCGGGCGCCTGCTCCAGCGCCAGCCGGTAGGACTCGATGGCCAGCGCGATGTCCCCGGCATCGTCGTAGGCCACCCCGGTGCGATGGTGGGTCTCCGCGCGCGAGGCCCGCTGGTCCGCCTCCGCCGTCCGGGCGGCGCGGACGGTCTCCGGATCCTCCCCGAGGAGGGACGCGATCCCGGCATGCCCCCGCTTCCGGGCCAGACTGAGGGCGGACTCGCCGTTCAGCGCGGTGTCGGTGGGATCGGCGCCCTCGACGAGCAGCATCCGCACCGCTTCGATCCGTCCCCGGTCCACGGCGCTCATGAGCGGTGTAGCCCCCCACTCCGCCGCGGCGTTCACATCGGCCCCGGCGTCGAGAAGCAGCCGCATCGTCTCCTCGTGCCCTCCCATCGCGGCCCGGTGCAGGGGGGTGATCCCGTTCTGCGCCGGATCGTCCACCGCCGCGCCGCGCTCGATCAGCAGGGCGACGAATCGGTCCCGGCCGAGGACCGCCGCGACGTGGAGGGCGGTCATCCCGTTCGGCGCCTTCGCATCCACCGCGAGGCCGCCGTCGAGCGCGGCTTCGACGACTTCGTACTCCCCGTCGCGCACGGCGTTCAGCAGCGCCTCCAGTTGCGGGTCGAGCCCAGGCGGCTGGAGGCCGGCCTCCGCCGCGCCGGACAGGGAGAGAGCGACGGCCACCATGAGGCAGGCGCGCCGGAGGGTGGGGGGCATCGGGAAAGCGCCGGCGAGCCTACCGGCTCTTCCGGTCCGGACCCCCACGGACCATGCCCGCCTGCGGCGGTGGCCGGTGAGGACACCGGCGCTCCATGCGTCGGGAGGGGGGTGGGCGCCCCTTACAATCGGATTTCGTGAACAAGGCCGGAAAATCCCTGCTGGTCCCGGACCGCCGGGCGTTCCTGAGGCACACCGGCGCCGTCACCGCCGCGGTCGTCGCCCCCGGCGCCGCGGCCGGCGTCGCGGCCGCTCCCCCGCAGCCCGAACGGCGAGCGCTCGATCTGCCGCTTCTCCAGGCCCTCGCGGAGGCGATCCTGCCGGAGGAGCTCGGCAACGAGGGAGTGCGCGATGTTCTCCGCGACTTTGTGCGCTGGGTGGACGGATTCGAGCCGGTTGCGGAGCGACCTCACCCCTACCTCTCCTCGAGCGAGGTCCGCTACGGGCCGGCCGACCCCGCCCCGATGTGGGCCGCGCAGCTCGAGGCGCTGGATCTTCTCGCCGGAAAGCGCCACGGCTCCGGCTTCGTCTCCCTTCCGGTGGCGGCCCGCCGGGAATTGGTGAGCGGCGACCTCGTCGGCCACGCAGCCGACGGGGCGTTCCCATCGCCGGCGTACGCGACGCATGTCGCCATCGGCCTCCTGGCCCGGTTCGCCGCCCGTCCGGCGACGGCAGACCTCGCGTATGGGGCGCGCATCAACGCCGCCGCCTGCCGCGACCTCGCTTCCGGGGCGGAGCGGCCCCGCCCTCTCGCCACCACGGAGGCCTGACGCGCGATGCCCCAGCTCATCGAGGCCGATGTCGCCATCATCGGCGCCGGGATCAGCGCCGCGATGGTCGCCGAGCGGATCGCCGAGGACACCTCGGCCTCCATCGCGGTGATCGAAGCCGGAAACCGGATCTTCGACTTCGAGCAGCGGTTCGAGACCCGCCGCCGCTTCCTCGACTACCAGGAAAACCCCTACCGAGGCGACCACATCCCCGGCCACACCTGCGAGAACATCCAGTCGCGGGCCATGTCCGTGGGGGGGCTGGCGATGCACTGGGGCGGCACCACGCCGCGCTATTCGCCGGAGGACTTCCGCCTGAAGAGCCTCTTCGGGGTGGGCCGCGACTGGCCGGTCTCGTACGACGACCTCGA
>JAAXGQ010000145.1:13191-19782 GCA_012271265.1 Vicinamibacteraceae bacterium | reverse complement strand
TACTGGAGAAACCCGGTCGCCAAGAACTCGCGCCCGTGGCGCGGGAGGCGCCAGTGTGTCCGCTGTGACACCTGTTCGATCTGCCCCACCGGGGCCAAGTACAGCCCCGACTTCACGTTCCGGGGTCTGCTGGACGAGGGGCGGATCACCCTCCACGACCGGACCATGGTGCGGCGCCTCGTGCCGGCGAACGAAACGGACGCGATCGATACCGCCGAAGCGTTCCACCGGGACAATCCGGACGACCCGGTCACGATTCGCGCCCGGCAGTTCGTTCTCGCCGCCGGCTACGCCTGGTCTTCCCACATCCTGCTGATCAGCGCCGGGGGGCGCTTCCCCGACGGCATCGCGAACCGCTCGGGGACGGTGGGCCGCTTCATCACCGGCCACCGCTGGGTGAACGCGTTCGTCTCCGTGCCGCTGCGGCTTTATCCGGGGGTCTACCGCTCGGACAGCCTGCTCTCGAAGCGCTTCCAGCACCAGGACGACGAGGCGCAGCCGGACGGGAAGTACATCCGCCACGATCTCCGCATCTGGGAATCCGACGTGGGGAAGCGCGCCCGGCTCCGCGACGACCGGGGCAACCTGCTGCTCGGCGACGCGCTGCTCGCGGACTGGCGGGACCGGATCGAGACCGGGTCCCTGCGGATGCGCGGCTACTACGACGTGATCCCCGCCCGGGAGAGCGCCCTCACCCTGGAGGCCCACAAGAAGAACCGCTGGGGCATGGCGCTGCCCCGCATCGACTTCGCGGACGATCCGGTGTCCGCCGAGCTGCGCGGCTACACCGAGCGGAAGATCGAAGAACGCTTCCAGGAGATTCTGCGCGCCGGAGGCGGGGAGATGCTCGACATCACCTTCGCCTCCGACTACGACCATCCCGGCGGCGGCTGCCGGATGGGGGACGATCCGGCGAACAGCGTCGTCGACCGCTGGGGCAGGGCCCACGACCACGAGAACCTCTGGATCGCCGGGGCCCCGACGATCGTCTCCTCCGGCTGCAACAACGGCACCCTCACCTTCGCCGCGCTCTCGCTCCGCACCGCATCCCGCCTCGTCACCGAACTCTGAGCCGGCCCGGTGCCTCGCTCGGGTGGTTCCCGCGCGGTTCTATGACGTCATGTAGCATAGACTATGCGACATAGTGCATATATATGGCGCACTGCTTTATAGAACGGACGCCGAAATCCCTGTTGCTGCGATCCCGGGGTCGAGGACATTCGAAAAGACATGATGACCGAGGAGCTCCGGCAACTCATAGCGCGCGGCGAATCGCTCGAGGTCGAGTTCAAGAGTGAGCGGAAGCGGCCACTGCGGGACAGGCGGGTGGTCGAGACGGTCGTGTGCCTGGCGAACCGCATCGGATCGGGACCGGCCCGCCTGATTCTCGGGGTGGAGGATGACGGCCGGATCACGGGGGCCCACCCGCGCCACGGGGACCGGACCGACCCCCTGCGACTCCAGGCGCTGGTCGCCGGCCGGACGATTCCACCGCTCCCGGTCGAGGCCGAGGTCCACTCCCTCGAAGGCCTCCCGGTAGTCGTGGTCACCGTCCCTCCGGTTCGGGAGCCGGTCGGCACAGTCGGGGGTCGGTATCTGCGGCGGACGATCGGTGGCGACGGCAAGCCGGCCTGCCTCCCCCTGCACTTCTTTGCGATTCAGTCCATGCAGGCGAGCCGGGGTCAGTTCGATCCCTCCGCCCGGGTGGTCGAGGGGGCAGGGTGGGAGGCCCTGGATCCGCTGGAATTCGATCGGTTCCGGCGCACTCTGGAGGGCGTCCCCGCCGGCCACGGCGACCCGGTCCTGCTCGAACTTGATGACCGCGAGTTGGCCCAGGTCCTGGGTGTCGTGGTTCCGCAGAACGGACGACTGGCGGTTCTCCTCGCTGCAGTGCTGCTGTTCGGCAAGGAGGCGTCCATTCACCGGCTGGTCCCCACCCACGAGGCAGCGTTCCAGGTCCTTTCCGGGGAGGGAATCGAAGTCAACCGGTTCGTACGCTGGCCCCTGCTGCGCGTCATGGAGGAATTCGGGGAGCTCTTCCGGGCACACAACCGGGAAGCGGAGCTGCGCATCGGGATGTACCGGGTTCCCGTCCCGGACTATCCCCCGGCCGCGCTTCGCGAGGCCCTGGCGAACGCGCTGGTTCACCGCGACTACGCGCGCCTCGAGGCGGTGCACGTCCAGCTCCATGAGGATCGGCTCGAGATCACGAATCCGGGCGGGTTTCCCGAAGGCGTCCGCCTCGACAATGTGCTGCGCGCTCCGCCCCGACCCCGGAACCCGTTGCTGGCCGATGCGCTGAAGCGCGCCGGGATCGTGGAGCGCACCGGACGGGGCGTGGACACAATTTTCCGTGCGCAGTTGCGGAACGGCCGGCCGGCTCCCTCGTATGACCGGAGCGATGACGCCGGCGTCACTCTCGTTCTTCCCGGGGGCGACGCGAATCTGGACTTCATTCGCTGGGTTGTGGCAGAAGAGCGCCGGAACCAGCCCCCCACGGTGGACCAACTCCTGATCCTGAATGAACTCGGCAGCATCCGCCAGTTGACCACCCCGGAGGCGGCCCGCCTCATTCACCGCCCCCCTTCGGAGGCGCGCCGAATCCTGGAGCGGATGCTCGACGCCGGCCTGGTCCAGGCGTCCGGGAACGGTCGCTGGCGCGTCTTTCATCTGACCGCCGCCGCGTACCGTGCGCTCGGTGAACCCGCCGGATTCATCCGTCGTCGCGGGTCCGAGGCACGGCGCCACGAGCGGCGCGTCTGCGATTACCTGAAGGAGTACGGTCGGATCACCAGGAAGGAGACCGGCGAGCTCTGCCATCTCGCGCCGGGTCAGGCCTACCGCCTCCTGCGCCGGCTGGTGGACGCGGGCAAGATCGAACGCCGGGGCGAGCGTCGCTGGGCGCACTACGTTCTGCCGGAGGCCTGAACGGCGTGAGTGCTGCTGCCCGTTGCCGGTTGCCTGGACTCCCGGACCGCTCATCCCGAGCGCCACGCCGGTATCTGAGACGCGCTCATTCGTGTTTTGTGAAACAAGCGGCCGTGACGCCGTTCTTGTGACAATTTCAGGCCAAATTTTGGAATAGACTACTTCTTTATTTCAGATTGCAGCACATGAGAGGCTGCGATGCGACGGGAAAGGATCGGTAGCTACGAGCGGCTTGCGGTAGCCGGGTCTCAGGCCCGGACCTTCATCCCGGCGCCGCTGCCGCCCAGGCCGGCCTTGGACCTGTCGGTGCTGCAGGGGCCGCTGGCCAAAGCGCTCGTCGGACTGGGCCGACTGGACAGCATTTCGACGCTTCTGCCCGATCCGGGTCTGTTCCTCTATTCGTATGTACGTAAGGAGGCCGTTCTCTCCTCGCAGATTGAGGGCACCCGCTCCACGCTCTCCCATCTGCTGCTCTTCGAGTTGAAGGCCGCGCCCGGGGTCCCGCTGGACGATGTGACCGAGGTCTCGAACCATGTTGCGGCGCTCGAGCACGGCATGGCCCGGATGCGCGGCGGTTTTCCTCTTTCGAGCAGGCTGATTCGGGAAATGCACCGGCTGCTGCTTTCGAGCGGCCGCGGCAGCCACAAGGCTCCGGGTGAGTTCCGCCGCTCCCAGGTCTGGATCGGCGGGGCCCGGCCCGACGTTGCGCGCTTCGTTCCCCCTCCCTGGACCGCAGTCGAAAGCTGCATCGCGGATCTCGAGAGATTTCTCCATACCGAGGACGAGAGCCTCGCACCTCCGATCCGAGCGGGGCTTGCCCACCTGCAGTTCGAGACGATCCACCCGTTTCTGGACGGCAACGGCCGCGTTGGCCGGATCCTGATTCCACTGATCCTGTGTCAGGACCGCGTCCTCACCGAACCGCTTCTCTACCTGAGTCTCTATCTGAAGGAGCGCCGGGACGAGTACTACGAACACCTGAACCGGGTCCGGCGCACGGGGGACTGGGAGACGTGGTTGCGCTTTTTTCTGGAGGGAGTTGCCTCGGTGGCGCAGGGTGCGGTCGGCACCGCACATCGTCTGATCGCGCTGTTCGACGAGAGCCGCGCCCGGATTCAACGGGAGGGGCGTGCCGCCGGATCCATGCTTCGCGTAATCAAGGTGCTTGAGGGTCGGGCCATCTCGCCCATCGCCGGGCTCGCCGAACGGACCGGCCTCTCGGTGGGCGGGGCGGCGGCGGCGGTGGCCCGGCTCGAAGAGCTCGGGATCGTGCGGGAAATCACCGGTTTCCGCCGCAATCGCCTCTTCGCGTACGACCGCTACCTGTCCATCCTGAACGAAGGCACCGACCCGCCATGACCACCCTGCGCTTCTTCTTCACCGCCGCCCTCCTTCTTCCCGCCTGCCGCGGCGGAGACGAGACCGCTCCGGGATCGGACGGGGACACCCTCGTCATCACGGCGGCGCGGGTGTTCGACGGGCGGGGGGCGGTGCTGGAGAGCCACGGGGTCGTGGTGCGCGAGGGGCGGATCGAGGCGGTGGCGCCGGTGGCGGAGCTGCCGGAGGGCGGGCGCCGGCTGGACTTCCCCGGGGGTTCCATCCTTCCCGGATTCATCGACACCCACGTCCACCTGACGTGGCACTTCGGGCCCGACGGGCGACTCGCCCGAGATTCCCCGCCGGAGGTCGAGGCACTGCACGGCCTCGAAAACGCCCTCAGGATGCTCGAGGCCGGCTTCACCACCATCCAGAGCCTCGGCAGCCCGCTCGACGGGCCGGTGCGCGACGCGATCGCCCGGGGGACGGTTCCGGGGCCACGAATCATCACTTCGCTCGGCTCGCTCTCCGCCCGGACCGGAGGGCCGGCCGAACTCGCCGCCGAGGCCCGCCGGATGGCCGACGCCGGAGCCGACGCGATCAAGATTTTCGCGTCGGAGAGCAGCCGGGACGGCGGCGGGCCGACACTCTCCCAGGCACAGCTCGACGCGGCCTGCGCGGCGGCGAACGAGCGCGGCCTCCGCACCCTGGTCCACGCGCACGGTCCGGTGAGCGCGGCCCGCGCCGCGAGAGCCGGCTGCACCACGATCGAGCACGGCTCGCTGCTCGACCAGGCCACGCTCGACCTGCTGGCCGAAGAGGAGCTCTTCTACGACCCGAACACCTACCTCATCATCGCGAACTACCTCGAAAACAGGGAGCGGTATCTCGGCATCGGCAACTACACCGAAGAGGGGTTCCGCCTGATGGAGGAGAACTCCGCGGGTCGGTTCGAGGTCTTCCGCCGGTCTCTCGCGACCGAAGGGCTCCGCGTCGTCTTCGGAACCGACGCGGTGGCCGGCGCCCACGGTCAGAACATCCGGGAGGCCCTTGCGCGGGTGGAACAGGGCGGGCAGGACCCCGGCCAGCTCATCGTCTCCATGACATCACTGGCCGCCGCCTCGCTCGGCCTCGCCGGGGTGACCGGCTCCCTCGCCCCCGGCCTCGCAGCAGATCTGGTCGTGGTCGATGGCGATCCGGCGGAGGATGTCCGGGCTCTGGGCGAGGTGCTTCTGGTGCTGCGGGACGGACGGGCCCTCGCTCCGTGAGAGGACCGGGAGCCGCGTGGTACAACGCCGCGCCATGACCGAACTGCTGCGTGGCCGGGGACGGGCCCTCGCTTTCCTGCTTGCCCTGGCCGCGGCGCCGGGGGCAGCCCAGGACCGGGAGCCGCCCGGGCGCGATCCGCGGATGTACGAGCTGGTGGAGGCGGTCTCCGCCGACCGGATCGAGGCCGATATCCGGGCCCTCGTCGGCTTCGGGACGCGGCATACGATGTCCGAGACCGCGAGCGAGACCCGGGGCATCGGCGCGGCGCGGCGCTGGATTCACGCCGGGTTCGAGGTCATCTCCGACGCCTGCGGCGGCTGCCTCGAGGTCTCTTTCCAGCGCCACGTGGTCCCCGGACGGGAGGGAAGCCGGATACCGGCGGACACCGAGGTGGTCAACGTGCTCGCCGTCCTGCGGGGGGCGTCCGATCCGAACCGCTACGTGATCATGTCGGGAGACATCGACAGCCGGGTCTCTGACAACTACAACTTCACCGACGATGCGCCTGGCGCCAATGACAACGCGAGCGGCATGGCGGGCACGATGGAGGCCGCGCGGGTGCTGAGCCGGCACGCGGGTTCCTTCGCCGCCACGCTCGTCTTCGCCGGCCTCTCCGGCGAGGAGCAGGGCCTCTTCGGCGGGCGCCACATGGCGGCGGTGGCGGTGCGCGAGGGCTGGAACATCGAAGCGGTGCTGAACAACGACATGATCGGAAACATCGAGGGCATCGACGGCGTGATCCGCAACGATGTCTACCGGGTGTTCTCCGAGCCGACGCCGGTCACCGAGACCGAGGAGGCGCGGCGGGCGCGGCGCAGCATGGGCGGCGAGATCGATGGCGTGTCCCGCCAGCTGGCCCGCTACGTGGCCCGGATGACGGACCTTTACATTCCGAACCTCGAGGCGATGCTGATCTACCGGCTGGACCGCTTCGGGCGCGGCGGCCACCACCGCCCGTTCAACGACGCGGGCTTCCCCGGCGTCCGCATCATGGAGGCCCACGAGCACTACCGGCGCCAGCACCAGGATCTCCGGGTAGAGGACGGCATCGCGTACGGCGACGTGATCGAGGGGGTG
>JAAXGQ010000145.1:0-13092 GCA_012271265.1 Vicinamibacteraceae bacterium | reverse complement strand
GTCCGACCGGCTCGCCGGGTATCGGGTCTACTGGCGGGAGACCACAGCTCCGCAGTGGACCGACTCCCGGTTCGTCGGCGACGCGACGGAATACACCTTCGAGAACCTGGTCATTGACAACTTTCTCTTCGGGGTGGCCGCGGTCGGCGAGGACGGCAACGAGAGCGTGGTGTCCTTCCCGCTGCGCCGCCTCCCCCGCCGGTAGCGCAGGCTGCTGTTGAGCACCTGGGAGATCGCCGCGCAGGCCGCGGCGCGGGCCGAGGCGGGGATGGTGGTCGGGCTCGGAACCGGGCGCGCCGCGTCCGGCTTCGTCCGCGCTCTGGGGGCGCGGGTCCGCGGGGGTCTCGCTGTTCAGGGGGTCCCGACCTCGGAGGCGACCCGCCGGCTCGCCGGCTCCCTCGGCATCCCCCTCGTCGGGCTCGATGACGTGAGGCGGGTGGACCTTGCCGTGGACGGGGCCGACGAAGTGGATCCCGCCCGGGACATGATCAAGGGTCACGGGGGCGCCATGGTCCGCGAGCGGGTCGTGGCTACGCTGGCCGATCGTTTCGTCATCCTGGTCGGGCCGGAGAAGGTCTCCGGGCGGCTTGGCATCCTGCGCTCCGTCCCGGTGGAGGTGGTTCCCTTCGCGGTGGGGCCGGCCCGCCGGGCGCTCCGGGACCTGGGGGCCGAGGTCCGCCTGCGCCCGGGGCCGGACGGCGCGGCGCCATTCCGCACCGACAACGGGAACCTGCTCCTGCTGGCGCGGTTCCCGGGCATTCGCGACGCCGCCCGGCTCCACCGGGACATCCGGCGTATCCCCGGCGTGCTCGACTCCGGCCTCTTCCTGGGGATGGCCCACGAAGTCCTCGTCGAAGCCGCCGAAGCGCCCGGCCGGGAGGCCGGCGCCCGGTGAACGGCGCTCCCGTCTCCTTCCGGGGCGTCGGGAAGAGCTACGGCCCGACGGAGGTCTTCCGGGACGTCTCCCTTGACGTCGCGCCCGGTGAGATCCTGGTGCTGCTCGGCCCGAGCGGCTGCGGCAAGACGACCCTGCTGCGGATGGTGAACCGGCTTGCCACTCCCGATGCCGGCGAGGTGTTCGTCGGCGGCCGGAACGTCGGCGGCTGGGATCCGGTGGCGCTTCGCCGCCGCGTCGGCTATGCGATCCAGGGGGTGGGCCTCCTGCCGCATCTCAGCGTCCTCGAGAACGCGGCGCTGGTCCCCCGTCTTCTGGGCTGGCCGCCGGCCCGCCGCCGGGAGCGCGCCTCGGAAATGCTGCGCCTTACCGGCCTCGACCCGGCGGAGGTCGGCTCCCGCCGCCCGGCTGCGCTCTCCGGCGGGCAGCAGCAGCGGGTGGGCGTGGCCCGGGCGCTCGCTGCCGAACCCGAGGTCCTGCTCATGGACGAGCCGTTCGGAGCGACCGACCCGATCTCGCGCCGGCGGCTGGTGCAGGAATTCAGGTCGCTGGTCCGCCGGGTGGGGGCCACGGTGCTGTTCGTGACGCATGACGTCGCCGAGGCGTTCCGGATCGCCGACCGGATCGCCGTGATCGGCGGGGGGCGTCTCCGTCAGGTGGGGACCCCCGAGGAGCTCCATGACGCCCCGTCCGATTCGCTCGTGCGCGACCTCATTTCCGGCTGGGACTCCGGTTGGAACGGCGCGCCGTGAGCCTCGTCGATTTTTTCCGTGAACGCGCTTCGGAGATCCTGACGCTCACCGGGGAGCACATCCTGCTCGTGGCGCTCTCGGTGGGCCTCGCGGTCGGGATCGCGGTCCCGCTCGGGCTGTGGATCACCCGAAGACCCCGCCTGGCCCGCTCGCTCCTCGGATTCGCCTCGGTGGTCCAGACGGTTCCCTCCCTGGCGCTCTTCGGGCTGCTCATCCCGCTGCCGCTTCTCGGGGGGATCGGCGCGCGGACCGCGGTCATCGCCATGATCCTGTATTCACTGCTCCCGATCCTGCGGAACACCGTGACCGGGGTGCGGGGCGTGGACCCGGTGATCCTCGATGCCGCCGACGGGATGGGGATGACCGACTGGCAGCGGCTCCGGCTCGTCGAAATTCCGCTGGCGCTGCCTTCCATCTTCGCCGGGATCCGGATTGCGACGGTGATGGGCGTGGGTCTCGCCACGATCGCGGCCGCGGTAGGCGCCGGCGGGCTCGGGTCTCTCATCTTCCGGGGACTCGCCATGCTCGACAGCCGGTTGCTGCTCGCCGGCGCGATCCCCTCGGCCATCCTGGCGCTCCTCGCGGATGGCGCCCTGGCGCTCCTCGAGCGCCGCATCGTCCTTTCGCGCGGAGTCCCGGCCCGCGCCGCCTCCGGCCCCGCCCCTGCATGAAAACGCCGTCCGTTCCCCCTTCCGTTCTTTCGCCGCCGCCGCTCCCGCGCCGCGCGTTCCTGCTCGGCTCGCTCGGCGCCGGACTCGGCGCCCTCCGCTGTGGCGGCCCCGCCGGACCGTCCGCCGCCGTCGGGTGCAAGACGTTCTCGGAACAGCTCATCCTGGGGGAAGCCATGTCCCGGCTTCTCGAGGCGGATGGCCTCTCCGTGACCCGCCGCTTCTCGCTCCAGACCCCGATCCTCCACGCAGCCATGCTCGCCGGCGACCTCGACTGCTACATCGAGTACACCGGGACCGCCTACGCCACGGTCCTCAAGGAGACCTTCAACCCGGGGGATTCCGCGGCCGCGATCTACGAACGGGTGCGAGAGCTCTACCGGGAGCGATTCGACCTGGTCGTGGGACCGCCGATCGGGTTCGCGAACGATTACGTGATCGCGCTCCGTCCCGAGCGCGCCGCCGAACTGGGCCTCGCCACGATCTCCGATCTCAGTCGCGCCGCTTCCGGACTGGTGCTCACCGCCGGCTTCCCCTTCTTCGAGCGCGAGGACGGCTTCTCCGGGCTGCTCGACTGGTATGGGTTCGACGCGCCGCCGGAGACCGTCGCGGTGGACCTGGACATGGTCTGGCCGGTGCTGGAAGCCGGAGACGCCGACCTGCTGGTCGGGAATTCCACCGACGGACGCCTCGCCCGGCTCGGGCTCGTCGTGCTGGAGGACGACCGGGCCTGGTTCCCGCCCTACGAGTCGGCGGTCTTCCATCGGCCCGATGCCGCGCCCGCCGTCGCGGCGCTCGCCGAGCGGCTCGGGGGCGCGATCGACACGCCCACGATGCGCGCACTGAACCGCCGCGTGGACGTGGACCGCGAGCGGCCGGACGCGGTGGCCGCCGACCTGGTCGCGGCCCTCAGCGGCTGAGCCGGTCTTCGGCCTCGATCCGCAGCCGCCGGCGTCCTTCCCGCCAGACGAGCGCGAGAGAGATCCCGATGAGCCCGGCCGCGATCATGGCCGACCGGAGCACGGTCGCGGCCGCCGCCCGAAAGACGCTGATCCCGCTGGTCGTCACCTGGACATCCAGCCTCCCGGCCCGAAGTTCATCGAGGGGCGTCCGCCAGATGAGGACGTTGCCCCGCTGCAGCGGCTCGGGGCTGTTGTGACTCTCGATCCGTCCCCGCGGCCGGATCCGGATCTCGGCGGATCCGCCCCCGCCGCCGGCTCCCGAGGTCCGCGGCGCCGACATGGTGAGGAAGAAGCCGTCTCCCGCCGGTTCGAGCGCGCACTCCCGGCGGAAGAGCGGCGTCCGGCAGAGCGCGGCGAAGGAATCGAAGCGCGCTTCGGCGAGCCACGCGCCGTCCTGCCCCAGCCGGACGACGCCGGGCTCCACGCCGGGGCCGGTCAGCGCGGCAAGGAGCCTCGTCTCCGGATCCCCGGCCCCGGTCGCCGGGAGCGCCGCCGGGGGGATCCGGAGCACGGTGCGGCCACTTCCGTCGAGGTCGATCTCGTGCCGCTCCTCCCAGTCCGCGCCCTGACACCCGGCGAGCCCCGCCACCACGAGTACGGTGGCCGCCCGGCCCCTGCCTGAGGGACCGAGGGTGCGGCCGAGGCCGGCGAGGACGCCGGCGCTCCATGGGGCCGACTTTCTCACCGGGCGCCGCCCGCCTGGAGCGCCGGCGCCCTCACCGGCCACCGCCGCAGGCGAGCCTAGAATCGGGCGAATTCGCGAATGGCCCGGAACACCCTCCTGCTGGTCGACGGCAACAACCTGCTGTATCGCTCGTTCTTCGCGCTGCCCCGCCTGACCCGTCGCTCCGACGGGCTGCCGAACGGCGCCCTGCACGGGTTCGTGGCCATCCTGCGCAAGCTCCTGCGGGAGGAGAGCCCCGCCTTTGCCGCGGTGGCGTTCGACGCCCCGGGTTCCACGTTCCGGCACGAGTCGTTCCCCGAATACAAGGCCAACCGCCCGCCGATGCCTCCCGAGCTGGCGCAGCAGGTTCCCTACACCCGCGACCTCGCCCGGACGCTCGGCATCCAGGTGCTCGAAGTGCCCGGCGTGGAAGCCGATGACGTCATCGGAACCCTGGCCGTGGCGGGCAGCGGGGAAGGGTACCGGGTGCTCATCGTTTCCGGAGACAAGGACCTGCTCCAGGTGGTCGGGGAGCGCGTCACCGTCTGCGATCCGGCCAACCCCGCGAAGCGGCTCGATCCCGAAGGCGTCCGGCGGAAGCTCCACGTCCCCCCGGAACGGGTCCCGGATTACCTCGGTCTCGTGGGTGATTCGGTTGACAACGTCCCCGGAGTTCCCGGGATCGGCCCCAAGACCGCCGTCAAGCTGATCGCCGACTGGGGTGGACTGGAGGACATCCTGGCCCACACCGGGGACCTGCCCCGCGCTTTCATCGCGAAGCGGCTGACCGCGCACGTGGAGCAGGCGCGGCAGTCCCGGGAACTCGTCCAGTTGCGCCTCGATGTCCCGATCCCGGAGGCGGGCGAGCGGCTGGAGGGCCTCCGCTACACCGGAGTGCGGACGGCGAAGGCCCGCAGCCTGTTCGAGGAACTGGGCCTCCGCACCCACGCCCGCGACATGGGCCCGGCCGAGCCTCCGACGCTGCCGGCGGTCACCGCCGCCGGGAACGCCTCGGACCTCGCCCGCGTCCTCGAAGGCGCCGCCCGCACCCGGATGCTCGCCCTCCACCCGGTGTTTGCCCCGGGCCGCGCACGGTTGACTCCGGGGCTCGTGGCCGTCGGGCTTGCCTCCTCGGAGAAGGACGGCCTCTCGCTGGAAACCGGGGAGCTCGACCTCATGGCGGCGCTGGCGCCGCTCCGAGGGGACGGCGTCCGGCTCATCGGGCATGGGTTGCAGTCGTTCGTGCGCTGGTGGATGGAGCGGGGCGGGGAACCGCTGCCGGTGGCGCACGACTCCGACCTCGCTGCCTGGCTGCTGAACACCACCCGACGCGCCCGTTCGTTCGGCGACGTTCTCCAGGACCACTGCCAGCTCTCCCTCCCGAGCAGCGCCCGGCGCGACCTGTTCCGCGCCGCGCATGCCGACGAGCGCCTCGCCGTCGCTGCGGCATGGCAGCACCGGCTGACCGCGGCGCTCGAGGCGGAACTCGAGGAGCGCGGCCTCCTGCCGGTCTTCCGGGACATCGAGATGCCGCTCCTGCCGGTGCTTGCCCGGATCGAGACCCGCGGAGTCCTGCTCGACACCGCGGCGCTCGGGGCGCTCTCCCGGGACATGGAGGCGCGCGTCGGGGAGCTGACCGCCGAGATCCACGAGCTGGCCGGGGGCGCCTTCAACATCGGCAGTCCGAAGCAGCTCGCCGAGGTCCTTTTCGACCGGCTCCAATTGCCGCTGGGGCGGAAGACGAAGAAGCTCCGGCGCGCTTCCACCCGGGCGGAGGTCCTCGAAGACCTGGCGCGGCTTCACGAACTGCCGCGCCTGGTGCTCGAATACCGCGAACTCGAAAAACTCCGAGGGACCTACGTGGATCCGCTGCCCGGCCTCGTCTCGCCGCGGACCGGCCGCCTCCACACCCGGCTCCACCAATCCGGCGCCGCCACCGGACGGCTCTCCAGCTCCGACCCGAATCTCCAGAACATTCCGGTCCGCACCCGGCAGGGACGGCAGGTCCGCCGCGCCTTCATCGCACCGGAGGGGCGGCGCCTCATCTCCGTCGATTACTCGCAGATCGAACTCCGCATCCTCGCCCACCTCAGCGGCGATCCGGCCCTGACCGAGGCGTTCCAGGCCGGGGAAGACATTCACGACCGGACCGCGCGCGAGGTCTTCGGCCCGTTCGGGCTCGACCCCCGGGAAGCCCGCGCGCGCGCCAAGGTCGTCAACTACTCGGTGATCTACGGGAAGACCGCCTTCACGCTCAGCCGCGAGATCGGGGTTTCCCGCCAGGATGCCCAGGCGTTCATCTCGGCTTACTTCGGCCGCTACCTGAAGGTGAAGGAGCTCATCGACGCCATCGTGGCCGAAGCCAGGAAGACCGGGCGGGTGACGACTCTCTTCGGCCGTCAGCGCGATCTGCCCGAGATTCGGACCAGCCACCATGCCCGGCGCGCGGCGGCGGAACGCATGGCGGTGAACGCCCCGATCCAGGGCACCGCAGCGGACCTGATGAAGCTGGCGATGCCCCGCGTCGAAACCGCCCTCGCCGGCACCTCCGGCCAGGTCCTCCTCCAGGTCCACGACGAGCTCCTCATCGAAGCCGACGCCCAGGAAGCGGAAGCCGTCTCCGCCGCCGCCCGCCGCGAAATGGAGACCGTCGCCAACCTGACCGTTCCCCTCGAAGTCCAGGTCACCATCTCCCGCCACTGGGACCACTGACCTCGCGCCGAAGCGTGGATAGCGGCGGAAGCGTGTCCGACGCCCCGACCCAGGCGGCGGCCGACCGCCTGCTGGCGTTGGAGAAACGCGGCCGAACTTTCGGCGTGACCCGGTGTTCGATCGATAAGCCGGGTCGGGTCAGGCGGGGCCGAGGTAGATGCGGGCGGGGTCGATGTCCTCGCGGAGGAGGCGGGATGCCTCGGGGGTGGGTTCGGGGGTGGTCGTTACGGCGGGAGCGGTGCGGAGGGGCCAGCCGACGTGGGCGCGGATCTCCTCGACAGTGACGCCGGGGTGAACGGTCTCGAGCAGCATCTCCCGCGTTGCGGCGTCGAAGCCGTAGACACCGAGGTCGGTGATGACCCGGACCGGGCCGCCCCCGGAGGCGCCGAGACGCTCGCGGCTGTCACCTCCTTCGGCCCATCCGACCGTCGTGCGGAAGTTGAGGCGCTCCACGAACTTCCGCCGGTCCTGGCGCAGGATGACCACGGTCCGCCGGGCGTTCCAGGCGATGTCCGGGGCGCCGCCGGCTCCGGGCAGCCGCACGCGGGGAGCGTCGTAGTCGCCGACGACCGTGGTGTTCAGGTTGCCGAAGCGATCGATCTGGGCGGCCCCGAGAAAGCCGAGGTCGGTCCGCCGCCCCTGCAGGAAATAGAGGAAGGTCTCCGCCATCGGCAGGACCTGGGCGGCGCCGCTGACGAGGCAGGGGTCTCCGATCGAGATGGGAAGCCGCGCCGGCCGGGCGCCGAACACTCCGGACTCGTAGATCAGGTGGGCGCCGGGGGCGTGGAGGCGGCGGGCAAGCTGGACGGCCAGGTTGGGGAGGCCGATGCCCACGAACACCGCGTCCCCGTCCCGGACTTCCCGCGCCGCCGCGTGAATCATCATCTCGGTGCGGTTGGCCGGCGCCTCCGCCGCGGCAGCGCTGCTCACCGGTAGTCCCCATAGTCCACCGGACCGGCGGGCCTCGGGCCCGGGGTCAGCCGCTCGCGCGTCCCCTCGGGAAGCCGGGCGCAGTAGGCGGTGCGGTCGGAAAGGCCGTGGATCCACGCGTCGAGATGCCGCTCGCACCGCCCCTGGTCCCGGGTGACCCGGTCCCAGGCGAGATAGGCGGCATTGTCCCGGTCGTAGTAGCCCTGGGCGAAGCTCGGATGGGCGCTCCAGGGCTCCTCGACGACCGCGTCCACGATGATCCCGGGGATCTGGGTGCGGTTCGGGTCGGCGCGCACGACCTCTCCGGGGACGATCTCCTCGACCACCACGATGACCCGGCGGGCGGCGAAGGCCACTTCCCGCTGCGCGCCGAGGAGGCCCCAGATCTGGGTGTTCCCCTCGTGATCCGCCCGCTGGGCGTTCACGATGGCGACGTCCGGGTGGAGATCGGCGACCGCGTCGAGTTGCTCCCCGGTGAACGGACAGGTCACGCTGCGCAGCCGGGAGTTCACGCGGGGCAGGTCGGTGCCGCGGTAGCCGCGCAATGGGAAGAACGGCAGCCCGGAAGCGGCGGCCTTGTAGCGGCAGAGGAGCCCGAAGTGGGAGTACTCCTCGATCTCCAGCGGCGCCGGGACACCCCGTTCCACGGCCCGCCGGATCGCGTGGAGCGAGCCGACCCCCGGGTTTCCCAGCCAGCCGAAGAGCAGCTTCCGCGCCGTCCCCGCCGCGACCATCTGGTCCATGAGGAGGTCCGGAGTGAGCCGGACCAGAGTGAGGTCGCGGCGGCCCTGCCGGATGATCTCGTGGCCGGCGGCGAAGGGGATGAGGTGGGTGAATCCCTCCAGCGCCACCGTGTGTCCGTCGCGGACGAACCGGCGGATCGCCGCCGCCATCGTCATGACCCGCGAACGGGATGCCCCATCGTTCTTCACCGGCTCACCCTCGCCACGGCCCGCCGCAGGCGCCGCCCGATTTCTTCCATCTCCTCCTCGCGAATGGTGAGGGGCGGGGCGAGGAGCGCCACGTCGCCCTGGCCGGGCGGCCCTCCCGTCGGGTAAATCAGCAGCCCCTCCTCGAACGCCGCCGCTGCCAGCGCCGAGGCGCGCACGCCGCCCCGGTCGGCCGGTTCCAGGTCGATCCCGCCCAGCAGACCCCGGCCCCAGGTGGAGCGGACCACGCTCGCGGCTTCGATGGAAGCGAGCGTCCGCACCAACGACGGCTCCCGCCCGGCGGCGCGCCGCACGAGATCTTCGTCGGCGAAAAGGCGCAGCACCTCGCGGACGACGGCGGCGACGACCGGGTGGTGGGAAAAGGTGAATCCGTGACGAAAGGCCGGCGCCGCCGCGTCGACGACGTGGGGTTTGGCCACGACCGCGCCACCGGGCAGGTAGCCGGAGGTCAGGCCCTTCCCCAGTACCACGATGTCCGCCTCCACCCCGGCGTGTTCCGAAGCGAGAAACCGCCCGGTGCGCCCGCAGCCGCTCAGCACCTCGTCGAGGATCAGCGGCACGCCGGCGTCCCGGGCGGCCGCCGCGACCCGCCGCAGGTACTCCTCCGGGGGCGCGAATCCTCCCGCCGAGGCGCCGAGCACCGGCTCCACCAGGACCGCGGCCAGCGTCGCCCCTTCGTCGGCGAGCGCCTCCTCCGCCGGGGCAACGCAGGCGACCTCACACTCCGGCCAACGCAACCCGAGGGGGCAGCGGGGACACCACGGGGCGTCCACGAAGCGGGCGTCCGGCAGCATGGGCGCATACGGCCCCCGGAGCGCCGGGCGCCCGGAGACGGCAAGGGCCCCGAGCGTGTTCCCGTGGTAGCCGGGCGATTGCGAGAGAACGAGCCGGCGGCCTCCGTCCCCCCGCGCCACGGCGACGGCGCGCGCGAGCTTGATCGCCGTCTCGACGGATTCGGTTCCGCCCGGCGTCAGGTAGACCTTGGCGTCCCGATAGGCGGCCGGCAGGGCCTCGAGAAGGAGGGCGGCGGCCTCCTCCATGGCCCGGGTGGTGAACTGGGTGCCGTGGACGAAGCCAACGGCCTCGAGCTGACGCGCGGCGGCGCGCGCGACCCGGCGCCGTCCGTGGCCGACGCTCACGGCGAGCGCCCCGCCGCAGCCGTCGAGCCAGCGTCGGCCGTCGGCGCCATGAATCCAGACACCTTCGGCCCGCTCGGCAAGCTCGTAGAGCCGCGCCAGGTCCCGGTAGAAGACGGCGGTCTCCGGGTATTGCCGCTTCATCCGATGCATCCGACGCCCAGCGCGCGGGGAAGCCCGGCGATGGTCGAAAGCAGCACGTCCGGCGCTGCCTCCCGCAACATCGCTTCATCGCCGTAGGCGCTGGGGACCGCCGCGGTGCGGGTCCCGGCGCGCTTCCCCATCTCCACATCCTCGGGGCGGTCACCGACCACCAGGGCGCGGGCCGCGGGGAGCTGCAAACGCTCCAGGGCGACCCTGGCTGCCTCCGGGTGCGGTTTCTTCCGCCGGACATCCTCGAAGGCGATCAGCACCTCGAACGCGCCCCCGAGGTCGAGCCGCTCCAGGTCGGCCAGGAAGCGCCGCCGGTCGGCGCTCGTCACGACTCCCAGCCGGATCCCCGCCGCGGACAGCCGGGCCAGCATCTCCGCGACCCCCGGATAGAGCGTGACCGCGGCGGCGCGCTCCCGGTACGCCGCGGTCCAGATGACCCCCGCCTCGTCCCACCGGGCCTCGGGAATCCCGAGCTGGCGGTAGGTCTCGTGCCAGTCGGGGCGGTAGGTGGCCCGATAGCGGGCGTCGTCCAGGTCGAGGCCGAAGTGACGGAAGACGGTCAGCGAGGCGCGCCGGGTCGTCGCAAAGCTGTCGGCCAGCGTGCCATCCCAGTCGAAGAGGACGGCGGAGACGGGGGGCAAGGGAAACGCGCCGGGCCGAAGAGCCGCTCGGGGCGAAGTCTCGAAGGGTACCCGCGCGATCTAGAATTCGCCCATGCTTGCCTGTCGTCAGTCGTTTTGCGACACCGGCCGCCCAGAGATCGGCGTTCTCGAGCTGCTCTCCACGGAGCAGGGGCTCGTCGCCATCCTCTTCTGCGGCGACCGGCGGTCGCCGGCTTCCGAGGCGTGGCGTTCCCGGAACGTCGGGTCCGTTGTGCCGGCCCGTCCGGGCGAACACGAGCCATACGAGGAACAACTTCGGGCGTACTTCGCGGGAACCCGGACGCTCTTCACCTTTGCTCTCCATCGCACCGGAACCCCCTTCCAGCGGGCGGTGCTCGATGCGGTGAGCCGGGTGCCCCACGGCGGGCGCGCCAGCTACCAGGCGATCGCCCGGGAAGTGGGCGCTCCGGCGGCGAGCCGCGCCGTGGGCGCCGCGAACGCCCGGAATCCGCTGCCGATCGTGATTCCCTGCCATCGCGTCGTGGGGTCTTCCGGACGGCTCACCGGTTACGGCGGCGGCCTTGATGCGAAGGAATGGCTCCTCGCGCACGAAGTCCGGAGCGGCGCGGCCCGGGCGGCGTGAGGCGGTCGCCGAACCACCAGGAGGCAGGAATGTCCATCTCGGAACGAACCCGAGCCGCCGCCCTCGCGGCAGCCCTTCCCGCCGTGGTCGCCCTCGGTTGCGGCGGGGGTGACGGATCCAGCGGCGAAGAAGCCTCCGGAGAAGCCACCGAAACGCCCGCGGCGGCGGAAGAAGCTCCGGCGGCGGACAAAGCCCCGGCGGAAGCCACTGCCGCCGCCGACGGCGCGGACGCCGCAACGGAGACCGATCTCATGACGGATACCGGGCCCATGGTGATCTTCCGGACCACGATGGGAGACCTGAACATCGAGCTCTACCCCGAAGATGCTCCGGCGACGGTCGAGAACTTTCTCCGATACGTCGAGGACGGCCACTACGACGGCACCATCTTCCACCGCGTGGTGCGCGGTTTCGTCATCCAGGGCGGCGGCTTCACGGACGAGATGGTGGAGAAAGACACCCGCGAGCCGATCGGGAACGAGGCGACCAACGGGCTGAAGAACCTGCGCGGAACGCTGTCGATGGCCCGCACCTCCGACCCGCACAGCGCCACCGCCCAGTTCTTCGTGAACACCAAGGACAACCCGGCGCTCGACCACACCGGCCAGAGCATGCGCGGATGGGGCTACGCGGTCTTCGGCAAGGTCGTCCAAGGCATGGAGGCCGTGGACCGGATCGAGGCCTCGCCGGTCGTCAGCCGCGCCGGCCACAACGATGTGCCGCACACCCCGATCGTGGTGCAGTCCGCGGAAGTCATCTCGCGTTAGTCCCGTCGGGCCGGCGCCGACAGACCGCGATCACGACCTCCGGGAACCCGTTGGCCCCCGCGAGGGGGTAGGGAGCGTGGCGTCGCTCGCCCTCCGTCGGGAGCCGAAGCAGGTTCCGGACCTGATGGGCCCGTCGCGCGGCCCGCGGCGAGGCATGGGCGAGCCCCGCCAAGGCCCGCTTCCACGCCGCGGAGCAGGGGGTCTGGCCGAACCAGCGGATTTCCCCGAACCGGGCGCCGAGGACAGTCTCGAACTCGGCGCGGGCGTACTCGCGCACGTGGAACGGGTTGTCGGGGGTGTCCGTGAGCCGCTTGCCCGGGCTGATCACCTCCCGCTCCGGCGTCGAACACAGCAGCATCCCGCCGGGAGCCAGCACCCGCCACGCCTCCGAGACGACCGCCCGGTCATCGGACACGTGCTCGATCGTCTCGAACGAGACGTAGAGATCGAAGGCCCCGTCGCGGAACGGGAGGCGGGAGGCGTCAGCGCGGGAGCCTCGGAGCGCCCCGGCGCCGGATCCCGGCGTCGCCGCCTCTTCGAACGCCTCGCGCGAGAGGTCGGCGGACACGACCGAGCGGGCGCCTCCGGCCCGGAGGAGGCCCGAGCCGTAGCCGGCGCCGGAGGCGAGATCGAGAACCCGCCTGCCGGCCGCGAAGCCGGCGGCCCAGCGGTAGCGGGCGAGGTGCTGGTTCTTCAGCCAGGGCGAGGCGAAGCGGTGCAGGGCGAGACGTTCCACGGGATGGCGGGGGCGGGGGCATGATCGCACCGTCGCCGCGGCGGCCGGGGGTCAGCGCCTGCTTCCCGGCGTTTCACGACGCGGAGGGGATTGGCTGGGTCGTTCGTCGCGCCCGCGCGACGCTGGCAGGCGAGGGGCGCCCCTTCGAGATCCTGGTCCTGAACGACGGCAGCACCGACGGGACCGCCGACGCGCTGGCCCGGCTGGTGGCGGAAATCCCCGAACTGCGGCTCCTGGAGCACTCCCGCAACCGGGGCTACGGGGCGACCCTCCGCGACCTGTTCGCGGCCGCCCGGATGCCGCTCGTCTTCTACACCGACGGGGACGGCCAGTTCGACCCGGCGGAGCTCTCCGCGCTGCTCGCCGCCTTCGAGGGCGCCGATCCGCCGGTCGCGTGGGTGAACGGCCATCGCCGCTCCCGCGCCGACGGGTTCCTGCGGCGGAAGCTGGGACCGCGGTTCCACCGGGTCGTGGCGGCCACCTTCGGTCTGCCCGAGATGCGGGACTGGGATTGCGACTTCC
>JAAXGQ010000144.1:2702-14962 GCA_012271265.1 Vicinamibacteraceae bacterium | reverse complement strand
CGTGGGCCTCCCGGCCCACGGTCGATCGGCACGGCGGCGCTGTCGGCAGGAGACTGCCCAAGGGACCCAAGGTGCGGCGCAGGCCGGCGAGGACGCCGGCGCTCCATGGGGGCGTCGCTCCATGTGGCGGCGCGGTCGGGAGGAGACTGCGTGAGGGACCGGCGGTGCGGCGCAGGCCGGCGAGGACGCCGGCGCTCCATGTGGCCGGCGCTCCATGTGGCCGGCGCTCCATGTGGCCGGCGTGTCTCCGCCGCCGGAGGGGAGGTCAGGACAACTGGAGCTCGAGGCGCCGGACCAGTTCGTCGAGGCCGGCATCCAGCTTGCGCTGGTTCGCCACCCGGCGGATCCCGTAACGCACGGTCGATGGGTCCTTCTCGAAGGCTGCGGCGATCTCCCGCGCCCCCACGGAGGTCGTGTGCCGCGCCAGGTACATGGCGACGTGGCGCGCCAGGGTGACGTCCTGGGTCCGGGAGCGGGACTTGAGTCGCAGCGGCGGCACCCCGAGCGCGTTGGCCGTCGCCACCATGATGCGCTGCACCGACGGGGCCTCCCGGGGCTGGGCGGGCAGGTCACGGAGCACCTGGTCGACCGTTGCGGCAGGCACCGGTCCATCGCCCTCGTGGTGGGCCAGGAGCTGGTTCACCACGCCGCGAATTTCCCGTCCGCTGCGGTTGTAGCGGGAAGCGATCCGGGAACGGTCGGCCGCCTCGATCTGGAGCCCGAGGCCCCGGGCGTACGTTCCGACCAGCATCACGGCGGTGTTCTCGTCGAGCGCCCGCACCGGGATCGCGAGTCCGGCTTCGAGGCGGCTCCGGATGCGCTGGTCGAGCGAATCCATTTCGCCGGGATGGCGCTTCGCGGTGACGACGATCTGGCGGCCGCGCGACGCGAGCGCTTCGAGGAGGTAGAGGAACTCCTCGGTTGTCCGGGAAAAGGTGTCGAGACCCGCGATGAACTCCAGGTCGTCGATCAGCAGCACCTGCGTCGCGTCGCACCGGTCGCGGAACTCGAACAGCCGGTTCGACCGGATCGCGTCCACGACCTGCCGGGTGAAGACCTGTCCCCGAGTGTGAACGACCCGGGCCTCGGGGTCCTGCTCGCGAATCCTCCGGCCGATGGCCTGGAGCAGGTGCGTCTTCCCGAGCCCGATCGGCCCGTAGATGAGCAGCGGATTGAAGCGTCTCGGGACTGTTCCCGGCTGGCTGACCTCGCGGGCCGCCTGCCATGCGGCGCGGTTGCTGTCCCCCACCACGAACGTCCGGAAGGCGTGCTCCGGGTGCAGCGGCTCGCTGCGAACCGGATCTTCGGGGGCCTCGGCCGGCTGCGAGCGGATTCGGCGTGCTCCGGAGTCGCAGCGAACCTCGAGGGCGTCGCCGCCGACTGCTCGCACGCTCTCCAGGATGAGCGTCCGGTAGGTCCCCTCGATCTGACTGGCGAACGCCGCGTTCGGAACGCGGAGCCGCACCACGCGCCCCTCGATCCCGAGGCAGCGCGTCGCGGTGAACCAGGTCCCGAACTCCTTGGGGTTCGTGCGCGCCCGAATGAGCCGGAGGGCGTCCCGCCAGAGTCCGGTCGCCATCGGGCGGGCGGACAGCGCGGCGTCGTTCAAGGTCGGTGCGGGGCGCCCTGCCGCCTGTCGGAGACGGCTCCCGGGGCCCGATGAGCGGCCGGACCCTAAGGGAGACCGAGGCTCCATTTCTCTTTCTGTTTCGTGACGCCCATGTTTTCCGCCCTTTTCTGGGTACGAAGTGAAAGATCCGAGAGCTGTCCGGCCGGCGATTCGGTTCCCGGCCGGTTTCCGGGCCTGTCCCGAGGTGAGAAGGAAGGGGCTGGGGCCTTCGGAATTGGCCCTGAAATCCGAAGCAGGTCGGGAAAAGGAAGGCCGCAATCTGCAAGTCGCGGAGGGCGGGCGCTTGATCCGGCACGGTCGGTCGGAGTAGAGTGGCGGGTTCCGCGAGATCGCACCGGCCAGCTTGGGCGTTGGCCGCGTAATCAACGCAGAATCAACGACTTGGAGCACAGGGACTCGTGAAGCGCACCTACCAGCCGAATCGGCGCCGGCGGAAAAAGAAGCACGGCTTCCGGAAACGCATGAGGACGGCGAGCGGACGCGCGGTGCTGGCCCGCCGGCGGCGGCGTGGACGGCGCCGACTCTCCGCCTGAGGGGCAGGGGCTACCCCGCTCCCGGCGCCTCCGCCGCGCGGCGGACTTCCGCGTCGTGATGAATCGGGGGGTCGTGGCCGGCGCTCCCCATTTCCTGGTTTTCTACCGCGCCCCGGGGGCCGGCCGGCTGGGGGTCGTGGCGAGCCGCCGCGTCGGCTGCGCCCCGAGGCGCTCGCTGGCCAAGCGGCGGATGCGGGAACTGTTCCGTCGGGGTTCGCGTCACCTCCCCGGCGATGTGGTCTTCCTCGCGCGGGCGTCGATCTGCGAAGCTCCGTGGCCGGAGCTGGAGTCAGCCTGGCGGAGGACGCAGCACGTCGTGGAGCGGCGATCCCGCTCGGGGTGGGCCGGTCGCCGGCGCCGTCGGCCCCGGAGGGGAGCGTGACGGCGGGCGGGCTGGTCGGCGCCGGCGCGGTGCGGGCGTCGGTGGCCATGATCCGGCTCTACCGCGCGACGGTGGGACCCCTCTTCGCCGGCTCCTGCCGGTACCTGCCGACCTGTTCCCGCTACACCGAGGAAGCGATCCGGGTGCACGGGTTCTGGCGGGGCGGGTGGCTGGGGGCCTGCCGCCTCCTTGCCTGTCATCCGCTTGGCCGCTCCGGCTACGATCCGGTCCCGCGTCCCGACCTGCCGGAGGTCCGGGCGCCGGAGTGAGCCGCACCGGTCGCTGTCGGGTCTCCGAAGGACCCTGCCCGGGCGGGTTCCTCCTGCCCCGAAGGAGCTGAGTCATGGAACGACGCGTAATTCTCGCGTTCCTGCTGTCGTTTGCCGTCTTCCTGCTGTTCGTCCGGTTCTTCGGCCCCGACTCGACCGCTCCGGACGAGGCGGCGGTGGATCCGGCTCCGACCCCGGTCACGGCTCCAGCTCCGGTCGGGGGCGTGCCCGCCACTTCCCCCGGTGCGGACGCGGCGCCCTCGGTGGCGGTGGCAGAGGATGCGGCGCCGGCCGCGCCGGCCGCGGTGGTCGAGGCCGAGCGGGAGCAGCTCGTGGTGGTGCGGACGCCGCTCTACGAGGCCCGGCTGACGAACCGGGGTGGGCGGCTTCTCTCCCTCCGTCTTGAGGAGCACCGCGACGCAGCGGGGGGGCTGTTCGAGGCCATCCCCCAGGGGGATGAGTCGGTCCTCGCGATTCGGCCGCTGGATGTGGTGCTGCCCGGGGATCCAGCGCCCGAGCGGCTCCAGGCCGCGCTCTATCGCGTCGAAGTCGACGGGCGCGAGCGGGGCGGTCCGGTGGAGCGCCGGGTCGAGGCGGGGGAGACGATGGAGTTGCGGTTCCGCTGGGGCGGGGCCGACGGCCTTCAGGCGGTCAAGTCGCTCCGCTTCTCCGGAGACGGCTACGGGATCGCGGGGCAGGTCTCGGTCCTGCGGGGCGGCGCCGAGCAGCGCAAGGAGATCCTCTATGGACCGGGCGTCGGCGAGGAGGTTGACGCTGGCCGCTACCTGAACCCCGACCAGGGAGTGATCAAGACCGCGGGGGAGAGCCGGCTGTACAGCGTGAGCGACGTGGCGGAAGGCGCGGCGGCGAGCCTTTCCGCGCAGGCGGTCGGGGTCGCCTCCCACTACTTCGCCGGCCTTCTGGTGGGCGAGCCCGGGCAGCGCTACGAGGCGCGGCTCGATTCGGTGGCCATTCCCTGGACCAGCTTCACCATGGTGCCGGAGGACGCCGAAGGCTCACGCATTCTTCTCCTCGGCCGGCTGCTGGCGACCGGAGAGGCCTCGTTCACGTTGTTCAGTGGGCCGAAGCAGGTGGAAGCCCTCGGCGAGCTGGGCGTGGAGATCGTCGAATTCGGCGACTGGCTCCGGGTTCTGGTCGTTCCGTTGCGGGCGGGACTGATGTGGGCCTACGGCGTTACCGGGAACTACGGCTGGGCGATCGTGCTGGTGACCATCCTGATCAGCCTGCTGCTGGCGCCGCTGAAGCACTACAGCTACGTCTCGATCCGGCGGATGCAGAAGATCAGCCCGAACATCAAGCGGATCCAGGCCCGGTACAAGGGGATGAAGCCGACGGACCCCCGCCGGCAGGGCATGAACCAGGAGATGATGGCGCTCTACAAGGAGCACAACGTCTCCCCGGTGGGCGGCTGCCTGCCGATGCTGGCGATGATTCCTTTCTTCTTCGCCTTCTACCGCCTGCTGGTGGTGTCGGTGGAGCTGCGCCACGCCCCGTTCGTCTTCTGGGTGCAGGATCTTTCCCGCGAGGACCCCTACTTCATCCTTCCCATCCTGATGGGAGTGAGCCAGTTGTTCATGCAGAGGATGACGACAACGGCGGTCGAAGGCATCCAGGCCAAGATGATGATGTTTCTGCCGGTCGTCTTCACGCTGATCCTCGCCTGGGCGCCCGCGGGACTCGTGCTCTACTGGTTCGCCAACAACCTCGTCTCGATGGGGCAGCAGGTGGCGACGAGCCGGATCCTGGACCGGCGGGAGGCCGCGACCGAGGTCATCGTCCCCGCCGGGGGCAAGGGGAAGGCGCGGCATCGACGTCGGAAGGCCGGCCGCCCGCGCCGGTGACGGACGGGCCCGGGGCCCCCGAACGCGGGTCGCCGCCGAGAAGCGGGAACCGCTGGCTCGACGAGGCGCTCGCCAGCCTCGAGCCCCCGCTGCCGCCTGACGCGGCGGACCGGTTGCGGGTCCTGCTCGACCTGCTGCAGGAGTGGGAGGGGGCGGGGGTCACCGGCTTCAAGGGCCCGGCGACGCTGGTCCAGCTCTATTTTCGTGAAGCCCTGGATCTGCGTAGACACCTCCCTGGCGACGCGCCGTGCCTGGACATCGGAAGCGGGGGCGGAACCCCGGCCCTGCCGCTCGCCCTCGCCGGCTCCGGCTCCACCTGGACGCTCCTGGAGCCCCGTCGGGTCGCGGCGTCGTTCCTCGAGCTGGCGATCGCGGAGGTCGGGCTTTCTGAGCGCGCGCGGGTTGTGCGTCAGACCCTCCACCAGTTCCTGAACTCCAGTGAGGGATCGGCCACCATCTCCAAAGTGCGGGCGGCGACCCTCCGGGCGGTCCGGCTGCGCCGGGTCGAGTGGCGGGGCCTGGCGCGGACGCTGAGCCCGGGCGCCGTGGTGATCTGGCCCACGAGCGGGAACGCGCGCGATCGGGCCGCGATTCCCGCGGGCCTGTACCGGGAGGAACGGGTCCCGGCGGACCGGGGAATCGTGTGGCTGGGCCATGTTTCACGTGAAACACGGCAGCCCGCGGGATAGGTGGCGACCCGGTGCTACGCTCCGAATGTGCCTCATGAGGGTGCTTGCGATCGCGAACCAGAAGGGCGGCGTCGGCAAGACCACGACGACGGTGAATCTTGGCGCCGCTTTCGCGGCCCTGGGTCATTCCACGGTCGTGGTGGACCTCGATCCGCAAACAAACCTCACCACCAGCCTTGATCTTCGCATCGAGGAAGACGGGCTGAGCCTCTATGACGTGCTCGTGGACGGTGAACCCTTCGGCGAGGCGGTGCTGTCCACCACCACGCCGGACCTGGCCGCGTGTCCGGCTGACCCCTCCCTTGCCGGCGCCGACCTTGACATCGCCCGCGAGGAGCCCGATCCACGGCGCCGGGCCATCCGCCTCCGCGACAGCCTCTCGCTGTGGGCGGAGGGGACGCCCCCCTGCTCCTTCGTCCTGCTCGACTGCCCGCCCTCCCTCGGGCTGCTCACGGTGAATGCCCTCGTCGCCGCCGACGCGGTGATCGTGCCGATGCAGTGCGAGTTCTTCGCGATGGAAGGCCTGGCCCGCCTCGTGGACACGATCACGCGGGTCCGCTCGGCGTGGAATCCGTCCCTCCACCTGTTGGGCGTTTGTTTCACCATGGTCGACCGGCGGACGAACCTCGCCCGGCAGGTGATCGCCGAGGTCCGCCGCGAACTCGGTTCCCAGGTGTTCTCCACCCTCGTCCCGCGCTCGGTCCGCGTTGCGGAAGCGCCGTCTTTCGGCCTTCCGGTACGGGACTACGACCCTTCCGGCCAGGGGACCGCGGCCTACACGAGCCTGGCGCGGGAGATCCTGGCCCGTTGAGTTCCCGCCGACTGGGGCGTGGCCTGGACGCCCTTCTCCCCCGCCTCCCGGGAAGGGACGGCGGGGAACCGGAGCGCTTCCGGGAGGTCGCGATCGACGAACTCGAGCCGAACCCGGAACAGCCCCGCTCCGGTGTCGCCGGCGCCGGCCTCGAAAACCTCGCCGCCTCGATCCGGTCGCAAGGGGTACTCGAACCGATTGTGGTCCGCGACACCGGGAGCGGCCTGCAGATTGTGGCCGGCGAGCGGCGCTGGCGGGCGGCGCGGCTTGCCGGCCTCCCACGGATTCCGGTGGTGCTCCGCGATGTGGCGGAGGCGGACGTGGGGCTCCTCGCGCTGGTCGAGAACCTGCAGCGGGAGGACCTGAACCCGATCGACGAAGCCCGCGCCTTCCGGCGCCTCGCCGAGGAACACGGGCTCACCCACGACCGGATCGCGGCGGAGGTCGGCCGCAGCCGGGCTTCGGTCACGAACGCCCTCCGCCTGCTTGAGCTGGATCCGGAGGTCCTCGGTCTCGTTGCGACCGGGAAACTTGCCGCGGGGGCGGGACGGGCGCTTCTCGGTCTGGGTCCTCAGGCGCAGCGGGCGCTCGCCGAGGAAGCGGCGGGCGGCAATCTGTCGGTCCGGGCGGTAGAGTCCCGCGCCCGGGCGCTGCGGCAGAACCGGGGCATGACCCCGGCCCGCAAACCGAAGCCCGCTCTCGATCCCAATACTGTGGATGCCCAGGAAAGGATGGAGCGTTCCGTGGGCTTGCCGGTTGTCGTTCGGCGGCGGCAGAAGGGCGGTACGGTGCGCATCCGCTTCTATTCCGAGGATGATCTCCACCGGATCTTCCTCCGGCTGACCCGCCGCATGTCGGCAAAGGACCACACCTGATGGCCAGGAAGGGCGACAAACACCAGATGCAGGATGCGTACAGCGGATTCGTGGGTTCGGGAGTGAACCTGACGGGCAAGCTGCGCGCCCCGGGTCCGTTCCAGCTGAACGGCGCGTTCCACGGAGAGATTCGCTGCGAGGACGTGGTCTCGATCGGCGAGGAGGGCGTCTTTGAAGGGGAGATGACGGCCCGCAAGGTCATCGTGAAGCAGGGGGGCCGCGTCATCGGCAACGTCGACGCTGACGAAGTCCACGTGCTCTCCGGGGGCATCGTCGCCGGGGTCACTGTTCGCGCGGCCCGCCTGCTGCTGGAGCCGGACGGAAACGCCGAGGGCGCGCGCTTCCACGTCGGCGTGAACCATGGGAACGGGGCGAAGAGCGCTGCCCGGACAGCCTCGAACCCGGCGAAGCCGGGCCCCGCGGCTGCCGTGTAACGGCGGGTCCTCGGTGACGGCGGGGCACAGGCGCCCGGCGCGTATCCGAACCGGCCGCCGCATGCTAGCCTTCCGGCGCCCCGGGGGGAGTGGCCGGTGATCCCCCGCCTGAGGGCGCGCTCGTCGCTGGCGCGACCAGGGAACGGCGAGCGATCCGATGTTTCCCGTTTCGATCGGGCGCGGCCCCTCGTTCCGCGCTTTCTCCGCTTCGCGCCGAAGCCCCGATTCGTTCCGTGACGATCTTTCCTGACTTCACCGCTCTCATCATCGCGGCGATCGTGGTGGTCCTGGCGCTCGTCCTGAAGACGCAGTTCTTCGAGCCGCTGGCGCGGGCGATGGAGACCCGCGAGGCGACGAGCGCGAGCGCCCGCAACCGGCTCCGGAACGCCGAGGCAGCCGCCAAGGGAGCGAACGATCGGCTCGAGGCGGCGCTGGCGGCGGCCCGGAAGGAAGGCTACGACGCCATGGACCGGATCCGCGGCGACGCGGCCCGGGAGGCGGATGCCGTGCTCGCTGCAGCCGACGAGCGTGCCCGGGAGCGGATCGCGGAGGGGCGCGCCAGGCTGGACGAGCAAGCCCGGCGGGCCGCAGCGGAACTGGAAGCGGCGGCGGCGGACCTGGGTTCGGAACTTGCGGCCCGCGTGCTGCGGCGCGCCTCGTGATGAGGCCGCGCATCCCGACCGGACTCACCGGCGCGGGGCTGGGGCTCCTGATTCCGGCGATGGCGCTCGCTGCGGAGGGGGAGTCCTCGAACATCCCCAAGCTTGTCAACTTCACCATCCTGGTCGTGATCCTGGTGATGGCGCTTCGCAAGCCGCTCGCGAACTACCTGAACGCCCGCGCGGACGCGATCCGGGATCAGTTGACGCAGGCCCGGGCGGACCGCCGCAAAGCCGAAGCGACCGCGGCCGCTGCGGAACGCCGCGCCGCGACGATCGACGAGGAAGTCGAGACGGTTCGTGCCCGGATCGCGGACGCGGCGCAGGCGGAAGGGCAGCGCATCGTGGCCGCGGCGCAGGCCCAGGCGGACAAGATCACGCAGAGCGCGGAAACCGAAGTGGAAGCGGCGGTGCGTGCCGCGGAGCGCCGGCTGGCGGCCGGAGCAGCGCAGGCGGCCGTCCGCCTCGCGCGAATACGCCTCGAGACCGGCATGTCGGACGAAGACCACGAGCGACTGCTCGAGACGGGGATCCGGGCGATCCGCCCGCGCTGAACCGGCCGGGACGAGAACGCGGATCAGGACAGGGGGCGGGACATGGCTGACACCAACGTGGCGCGGCACTACGCCCGCATCCTGGTCGCAGTCGCCGCCGACAAGGGCGCCGACCGGGAGACGATCGCGGACGGTCTTGCCCGCTTCGCCGAAGCGCTCGAGGTCTCCGCCGACCTCCGAGGCGTGCTGGGCTCGCCCGCGCTGCCCCGGTCGCGCCGCGCCCGGGCCGCGGTGGCCGTCCTCGGCCACGTCGCTCCGGGCGCCGCCGCAGAGGGATCCCTGCTGGCCCGCTTCCTCGAGGTCATGGTGCGCCGGGAGCGGGCAGGAGTGATCCCCGAGACGGCCGCTGCCTTCCGCGCCCTCCTCGACGCCGAGGCCGGTGCGTTTGAGGCCGAGGTGATCGCCGCGCGCCCGCTCAGCCGGGAGGCCCGCGCCGGCCTGGCCGCGGCCCTGGGCGAGGCGCTCTCGGGGACGGCCCGCCTCACCTTCCGCGAGGACCCATCCCTCATCGGCGGCTTCCGGGTGGAGACCGGGAACCGCATCTATGACGCGAGTGTGAGCCACAAGCTCGCCCGCTTTGCCGAACGGCACGGCGGCGCGGCTGGCTGAGGCTCGCCCGCCTTCTTCCCTTCGCCGACGAAGACGACGACTTCATGACCATACGAGCAGACGAGATCGCAGCCGTTCTGCGGCAGCAGATCGCCGGGTTCGAGCCCGGCGTGGACGTGGCGGAGATCGGGACGGTGGTCGCCGCCGGCGACGGAATCGCCCGGGTGCACGGCCTCGAACGGGTCATGTACGGCGAGTTGGTGGAACTGCCCGGGGACGTGTTCGGGCTGGCCCTGAATCTCGAGGAAGGCACCGTCGGCATCGTCCTCTTCGGCGACGTGACCCGGATCCGCGAAGGCGACACCGCTCGGCGCACCGGTCGCATCCTCGAGGTCCCCGTCGGCGAGGCGATGAAGGGCCGGGTCGTGGACGCGCTCGGCCGTCCGCTTGACGGGAAGGGTCCGATCGCCACGACCGACGCGAACCCGGTGGAGCGGATCGCCCCCGGCATCGTGGACCGGCAACCGGTCAAGGAGCCGCTCCAGACCGGGGTCAAGGCGGTCGACGCCATGATCCCGATCGGACGGGGCCAGCGCGAGCTCATCATCGGCGACCGGCAGACCGGCAAGACCGCAATCGCCGTCGACTCGATCCTGAATCAGCGCGACACCGGTGTCGTGTGCGTCTACGTCGCGGTAGGACAAAAACTGTCCACCGTGGCCCAGGTCGTCAAGACGCTGGAAGACCACGGCGCGCTCGAGCACACCATCGTGGTTTCGGCCTCGGCCGCCGAGCCGGCGCCGCTCCAGTACCTCGCCCCCTACTCCGGCTGCGCCATCGCCGAGTACTTCATGTACAACGGCGGCCATTCGCTGGTGGTCTACGACGATCTCTCGAAGCACGCCGCCGCCTACCGGGAGATTTCGCTGCTGCTCCGGCGGCCGCCGGGGCGCGAGGCCTATCCGGGGGACGTCTTCTATCTCCACTCGCGCCTCCTCGAGCGCTCGGCCAAGCTCTCGGATGCTCAAGGCGGCGGTTCCCTCACCGCTTTCCCCTTCATCGAGACGCAGGCGGGCGATCTCTCGGCCTACGTCCCGACGAATGTGATTTCCATCACCGACGGCCAGATCTATCTCGAGGGTGACCTCTTCAACGCCGGGATCCGGCCGGCCATCAACGTGGGCAACTCGGTGAGTCGGGTCGGCGGCTCGGCGCAGATCAAGGCGATGCGTCAGGTTGCGGGGACCATGCGCCTCCAATTGGCGCAGTACCGGGAAATGGCGGCATTCGCCCAGTTCGGCTCGGACCTCGACAAGGCCACCCAGGCGCAGCTCGCGAAGGGTGAGCGCCTGACCGAGATCCTCAAGCAGGATCTCCACCAGCCGCTCCCGGTGGAGCAGCAGATCGCCGCGATCTTCGCCGCGAACGAGGGGTTCGTCGACGATCTCCCGCCCGCGGACTGCCGGGCCTTCGAGACCGGGCTCTGCCGCTTCCTCGTCTCTCGCCATCCACGCCTCCTCGCGCGGATCCGGGACCAAAAGAAGCTCAGCGATTCCCTGAAGCGGGACCTCTCGGAAGCGATCGCCGAGTTCAAGCGCGACGCCTTCCGCGCCCGGGACGCGGCCTGAGGCTGGCCGACAGCCCCTGAAGGAGGAGCACCGTGCCCACACTCCTTGAGCTTCGCCGCCGCACCAGGAGCGTCAAGAACACCGAGCAGATCACCCGGGCGATGAAGATGGTCGCCACCGCCCAGCTGCGGCGGGCCCAGGAGGCCATCATCTCCGCTCGTCCCTTCTCGTCACGGATCCTGAAGGTGCTCGGTGCGGTCGCCGCCGGCGCGGAGCCGGAGAGCCATCCGCTGCTGCGTCAGCGGGAGGAGCGCCGGGTGGAGGTGGTGGTCATCACCGGCGACCGGGGACTGTGCGGGTCGTTCAACCAGAACGCGATCAAGAGCGCCGAGGCTCTGCTCGTCGAAAAAGCCGGGCTGGGGCCGGGCGTACACCCGGTGGGGCGGAAGGGGAAGGACCACTTCCGCCGCCGGGGGATGCGTCTGGTGGACCCGCTCGAGGACATCTTCCGCCGCCTCGATTACGAGCACGCCCGGGGGATCGCTGCTCCCCTCATCGAGCGCTACAGCCGGCAGGACCCGGAAGATCCCGAAGGGCTCGACGCCGTCTACCTGGTGTTCAACGCCTTCCGCAACGTGCTCCGGCAGGACGTGCTGGTGGAGCGCCTGCTGCCGCTTCCCCGGCTCGAGCTGCCGGAACAGGAATCCGGCCCGGCGCGGGAGTTCCTCTACGAGCCGTCCCAGGCGGACATCTTCGCGGCGCTGCTTCCCCGCCACATCGAGTACCAGATCTGGAGATCGCTGCTCGAATCGGCTGCGGCCGAGCAGGCTGCCCGGATGACGGCGATGGACAGCGCGAGCAAGAACGCGAAGGAAATCATCGAAAACCTGACCCTGATCATGAACCGGGTGCGGCAGACCGCGATCACCACCGAAATCCTCGAGGTGGTCGGCGGCGCCGAGGCGCTCGCCGCCTGAGGACGGGCCCGCCGGTTCGCGAAAGCAAGGAGCAAGAGACACCAAAGTGGCAGAGAACATCGGACGCGTGGTCCAGGTCATCGGCAACGTCGTGGACGTGGCCTTCGAAGGCGACCTCCCGAGGATCTACAACGCCCTGCGGCTGTTCGACGACCGCGGCCTGTCCACCGTCAGGACGGAGATCCTCCTCGAGGTCCAGCAGCATCTCGGCGAGAACCGCGTGCGCACCGTGGCCATGCAGCCGACCGACGGTGTCGTGCGCGGCCTCGGCGCCCGGGACACCGGGGCCCCGATCACGGTCCCGGTCGGGGACGCGACGCTCGGCCGGGTGATGAGCGTCCTCGGCGATCCGGTCGACGAGCGCGGGGACATCGAGAGCGACATTCACCACCCGATTCACCGTCAGCCGCCGGAGTTCGTCGCCCAGAGCACGACCCAGGAGATGTTCGAGACCGGGATCAAGGTCAT
>JAAXGQ010000144.1:0-2509 GCA_012271265.1 Vicinamibacteraceae bacterium | reverse complement strand
TCGGGGGTGCTGAAGAAGACCTCCCTGATTTACGGGCAGATGAACGAACCACCCGGGGTGCGTCTTCGGGTGGGTCTCACCGGCCTGACCGTGGCCGAGTATTTCCGCGATCAGAAAGGGCAGGACGTTCTCTTCTTCGTGGACAACATCTACCGCTACACCCTGGCCGGCATGGAAGTTTCGGCGCTGCTCGGCCGGATGCCGTCGGCGGTGGGCTACCAGCCCACGCTGGCGTCGGAGATGGGGGAGCTCGAGGAGCGGATCACGTCGACCGACAAGGGGTCCATCACTTCCATCCAGGCGATCTACGTGCCTGCCGACGACTACACCGATCCCGGGGTTTCCACAACCTTCGCCCACCTCGACGCGACGACGGAACTCTCACGGCAGATCGCCGAGCTCGGTATCTACCCGGCCGTGGACCCGCTCGCCTCCACCTCGCGGATCATGGATCCGCGAATCCTGGGAGAGGAACACTACGGGGTGGCCCGCCGGGTGAAGGAACTGCTGCAGCGCTACAAGGAGCTCCAGGACATCATCGCGATCCTGGGGATGGACGAGCTCAGCGAAGAGGACAGGGTGACAGTGGCCCGGGCGCGGCGGATCCAGCGGTTCTTCTCCCAGCCGTTCCACGTTGCCGAGCAGTTCACCGGACGTCCCGGCGTCTACGTGGAGCTCGCCGACACGATCGAGGGCTTCCGCCGGATCGCGGACGGCGAACTCGACCACCTTCCCGAACAGGCGTTCTTCATGGTCGGCCCCATCTCCGAGGTCGAAGAGCGGGCCCGGGAACTGGAAGCTGCCTGACGGCGCCCAAGGGACCCGTTCGATGAGCACCGAACCGAGGCTTCAACTCGAGGTCATCACCCCGGGAGGGGTGGTCCTCCGCGAAGAGGTGGAGTACGTGGAAGCTCCGGGCGTGCTCGGCTACGTCGGCATCCTGCCCGGCCACGCGCCGTTCCTGACCCGGATCCGGAGCGGCCGCCTGGAGTACCGGCTTGACGGCGAAGACCATGTCCTCGCCGTCCACTGGGGTTACCTTGAAGTGCTCGACGACGATGTCGTGGTGCTTGCCGAGACCGCGGAGCGGCCGGACGACATCGAACTCCAGCGTGCCGACGATGCGCTCCGCCGGGCGCGCGAGCGGCAGGAAGAGTTCGGCGCCGCCTACGATCCGCTCCGGGCCGAACGGGCCGCCGAGCGCGCCCGGACCCGGATCGACGTGGTCCGGGCGCAGTCCGGGACCGGGGCCGACGACCCGCCCGGCGCGACCAGGAACTGACGCCGCACGGGCTTAGAATGGGACCGTGCGTTTCGCGCTCCCCATAGCGGGCGTTCTGCTGGGCGCCGGCGTGTTCGCCGCGCTCCCGGCCGCCCCCGAGGCGCCGGAGTCCGGCCCCTGGCCGTCAGAAGCTCTCCCCCGGTCGGAAGCCCGCCCCGAGGCGACCGAACCCCGGCTGACACTCCGCGGGCCGCGCCAGCTCATGCTGCGTCCGCGCATGCCCGGCGAAGCGCGCCGCCCCTCGCTTGATGTGAACGTGAGCGCCCGCCTCGAGGACCTCGAGACGGCGGAAGACCTCGAGGACTACTACTGCCTGGAAGAGGTCTGGGACTGGGACGACGACACCGAATCGGTCTATGAGCCCGATTGCGATCCCTACGAGGAGGGGTCCGAGGTGGAGACCTATTTCTTCGCCAGCCACCGCTTTTCCCTTCCCGGGACCTACCGCGTCTGGCTGCGGCTGCAGCGCAGTGGGCAAACGGTGATCGCCGGCAACGTCCTCATCCGCATCAGGAACTGAAGTCCGCCCCGGTCTGCTTTTCCGGCTGCCGCCTCACGGCCCGGTGAGCGGGCCAACCCACCCCCAAGGATTCCACCGGATGAAACCCCTCGCCCTCCCGCTGGCCCTGGCAGTTCTGCTTGCTTTCGCGGCCCCGGCGCTTTCAGCCCCGGGTCCGACTTCCCCACCGGAGGCGATGCCCGCCGCAGCGGAGATCTCGCTGATCGAGGCCGCCATGACGGCCGGGGCCTCGGGGGCCTGGCGCGCCCAGAACACGGCCCGGATCACCACCGGCCGGGTGCGCGAGGACGACAAGAAGCGCAGCGCCCTGGCATTCGCGATCTCCGGCGCCGCCGCCTTTCTCGGGGCCGGGCTGTGGCGCTGGGTCCCGTGCCGCGGGAGCGAGCCCGGCGTCGGCGACAACATCGGCGGCCTGCGCATCGCCGGCTACAACAAGTGCTACGACCAGGATGGCAACCGCCGACCGTTCGACGCTCCCACGAAGCTCATGCTGGGCGCGGGGGTGGCCCTGGAACTCGTTTCCCTCGGCTATTTCATCGCGCACCTGCGCAGCCAAGAGGACGACGACGACCCGTAGGTCGGCCCCCGATGCGCAGGGCGGAGCATCCGACCCGGCAGCGCGGCTCCTCTGCTGCAACGGATCCCGCGACACCCTCCCTGGAGCGCCGGCGTCCTCGCCGGCCTGCGTGGTTGCCTGGAGCGCCGGC
>JAAXGQ010000143.1 GCA_012271265.1 Vicinamibacteraceae bacterium | reverse complement strand
CCGGTCCTGATCTACGTCATGGGCGAAGGGGTCTGGCGCGAGGAGCACAAGTTCCCGCTGGCCCGGCAGCAGGAGGAGAGCTGGTACCTGCGCTCCGGCCCCAGCGGCACGATCGACTCGCTGCATGACGGGCTCCTCTCCCGCGAGCCGCCGGGGAGTGAGCCGCCCGATTCCTACGACTACGACCCGGCCCACCCGGCCCCCACCATCGGCGGCGACCTGTTCGTCGCGCCGCGCGGGGCCGCCGACCACCGCCCCGCCGACCGCCTCAGCCTGACCTACACCTCACCGCCGCTCGCGGCGCCGCTGGAGGTGACCGGCTTCCCCCGGGTGGAGCTTCACGCGGCGTCCTCGGCGGTGGACACGGACTGGGTGGTCACCCTGAGCGTGGTGCACGATTCCGGCTACTCCCAGCTGGTTCGCCAGATGATCCAGCGGGCCCGCTACCGCAACGGCGACCAAGCGCCGGAGCTCCTCGAACCGGGGGCGATCGTCCCCTACACCATCGAGCTCTACCCGACCTCCATCCTGCTCCAGCCGGGGCAGCGCATCCGGCTCGCGGTGACCAGTTCCAGCTTCCCCAAGTGGTACCCCAACGGAAACACCGGGAAGGAGATGCTCGAGGACCGGCCCGGCGTCGTGGCCCGCAACACGATCCACCACGACGCCGACAACCCCTCCCGGCTGATCCTGCCGGTCATCCCCCGCTGAGCCCCGCTTCCTCCGTCACGACGAGGCCCCCAAGGAGAATCCCCCCGATGCGACTCCGCCCCCGTCCGCTTCTCCACGTCGCCCCCCTGCTCCTCGGCGCGTTCTTCGCGGCGCCGATCGCGGCCCAGGAACGCGATCTCGACCTGGTCATCACCGGCGGCCGGGTCATCGATCCCGAGACCGGGCTCGACGCGAACCGGGATGTCGGCGTCGTGCGGAACGAGATCGTCGCCATCTCCCGGGAGGTGCTCACGAACCGGCTGAGGCAGGGCGGGGTGCTCCTCGACGCCGCGGGCAGGGTCGTGAGCCCCGGCTTCATCGACCTCCATGTTCACGGCCAGTCGGTCGAGGCGAACCGTTTCCAGGCGATGGACGGGGTGACGACGGCGCTCGAGCTCGAAGGCGGCGTGCCCCGGATGCGGGAATTCATCGAGAGCCGCGCCGGCAACGCGATCGTCCATTTCGGAGCCTCGGCGTCCCACGGCGGGCTGCGCATCGCGGGGATGCCCGCCCTCCGCGACGAGCTCGCCCCGCTCCTCGAAGCCGACAGCACGGGCGCGGAACTGGTGATCGAGTATGCGGACCTGCTCCGCGAGGCGAACTACACCCCCGCCGACGACATCGAGGCGGTGCACGAAGCGATCGCGGCGGAAATTCGGGCCGGCGGGCTGGGAATCGGGGTCCCCCACCAGTACTACCCGGGTGCCTCGCACACCGAGATCTACCGGCTGTTCCAGTTCGCCGCCGAGATGGACGTGCCGATCTACACGCACGTGCGCGACATGGCGGTTTCCGCCATCCAGGAGGTGATCGCGAACGCCGCCGCCACCGGAGCCCCGCTTCACATCGTGCATCTGAACAGCTCCAGCCTGCACCACTTGCCCATCACTCTCGACCTGATCCGGGGCGCGCGGGCGGCAGGCGTGGACGTGACGACCGAGGCCTACCCCTACACCGCGGCCTCGACCGGGATTTCCTCGGCGATCTTCGACGAGGGCTGGCAGGAGAAGCTCGGGATGACCTACGGGGACATCCAGTGGCAGGACACCGGCGAGCGGCTGACCAGGGAGACGTTCGAGTTCTTCCAGGAAGAGGGGGGCACGGTCATCATGCACATGATGGACCCGGCGATGATCGAGCTGGCGATGCGAACGCCGTTCGTGATGGTCGCCTCTGACGGGATGCCCTACGCGCCCGGAGCGCATCCCCGCACGGCGGGGACGTTTTCCCGCGTTCTCGGCCGCTACGTGCGCGACTGGGGGGTGATGACCCTGACCGACGCCATCCGGCGGATCACGCTCATGCCGGCGGAGCGCCTTCAGGAAATCGCCCCGCTGATGCGACGGAAGGGCCGGATCCAGATCGGCGCCATCGCCGACATCACCGTCTTCGACCCGGACACGATCATCGATACCGCGACCTTCGAGGACGACCTCACCTACTCGGAAGGGGTGACCCACGTCGTGGTGGACGGCGTCCCGGTTGTCCGCGACGGGACTCTGATCGAAGGCGTCTTCCCCGGCAAGCCGCTCCTGAGCCGCTACACCTCGGAATAGCCCGCGCGCGTGCCGACCCGACCCGGCGCGTCGTTCCGGGAGGCCCGGCCCCGGTTCCTGCTGCTCCAGGTGCGGGAGCCGGGGGATCCGATGGCGGAGCGCGAGCGGACCTGTTTCCAACGGGCGCTCAGGGCCCCCGAAGAAGCTCTCGTCACGTTCGACCTGCTCGGCGGCCGTCCCTCGCCGAGGCGCCTCGGCCAGTTCGACGCCGCCCTGGTGGGCGGCAGCGGCGACCACTCCGTGGTCCGCGGCGGCCCCTGGCTCGCCGACGCCCTGGACACCATGCGGACGCTCCACGCCGAGGCGATTCCGACGTTCGCGTCCTGTTGGGGGTTCCAGGCGTTGGCGGCGGCGCTCGGCGGCCGCGTCGTCACCGATCGGGCGCGCGGCGAGATCGGGATCATCCCCCTCCATCTCACCGCCGAGGGGCGGCGGGACCCTGTTTTCGGGCCGCTCGGGAGCCCTTTCTCCGTCGTCATCGGCCACGAGGACATCGTGACCGACCTGCCCCGGGACGCGGTGCGGCTGGCCTCCAGCGACACGATCGCGAACGAGGCGTTCCGCTTCCGCGGCAAGCCGATCTACGCCACCCAGTTCCACCCCGAGGTGGACCGGGACGGGCTGGTGGATCGGGTGGCCCAGTACCCCGAGTACCTCGAGCTCACCGGCTTCACCGAGCTCGGCGCCTGGCGCCGTTCCCTGCCCCCCACCGGCCCGGTCGACGCCCTTTTCCGCCGCTTCGTGCGCCGCTTCGTCCTCCGGCGCTGAGCGCCGGAGAGAGGCGGTCTGCCCGGGTCCCCTGCTCGGTATCCTTGCCGCGGCATGCGTCCAACCTCCCGACGGCTCTTCCCGGTTCCGTGGCTGGCTGCGGCGCTGCTGATCCCCTCTCTTTCCTTCGCGGCGTCCGGGGAACGCGACCCGGCGCCGGCCAACCCACCTTCCGCGGAACAGGCGGCCGCTGAGGAACAGGCGGAGCGCCAGGGGAGCGAGGAGGGCGCGCCGCGGCACCGGGAAACGGTCGTGGTGACCGCGAGCCGGGGCGAGGAAGCGCTCGTGGACTCGATCGCGCTCGTGACCGCTTTCGACGGATCGGATCTCGCGGGGTCTTCCGCGACGCTGGTGGACGAGGCGCTCGGACGGATCCCCGGATTCGGCCTCTTCCGGCGCAACACCAGCCTCATCTCCCACCCCACCACGACGGGCGTGTCCCTCCGCGGCATCGGACCGAGCGGGGCCAGCCGGACCCTGGTGCTCTGGGACGGTCTGCCACTGAACGACCCCTTCGGGAACTGGGTCTACTGGAACCGCATCCCCACCCTGTTCCTCGATCGGGTGGAGGTCGCCCGGGGAGCCTCGAGCCCGCTCTACGGAAGCTCGGCGCTCGGCGGGACCATTCAGATGCTCTCGCGCCAGCCGGAGCCGGGGCTGCTGCGGCTCCGGGGACGCCTCGGGGACATGGGAGTCCGCGACGGCGAGGTGGTGGGGGCCCACGAAGTGGGAAACATCTCGGTCGTCGGCGCCGCCCGGATGTTCCGGAGCGAGGGCTACCACCGGATCCGGGAAACCGAGCGGGGGGGCGTGGATGAGCCGGCCGGCGTGGACTTCGATTCGATGATCGGGCGCGCCAACTCCGGCCCGTTCCACGTCTCCGTCAACTACTACCGTGAGGCCCGCCGCAACGGCACCCCGACCCAGGTGAACGATTCACGGCTGGTGTTCGCCGAGGGCGGGGTCACCCGGGACCGCTGGGACCTGCGGATGTTCGGGCAGAGCTCGCGCTTGAACAGCGACTTCTCCCGGATCCTCCCCGGCCGCGACGCCGAGATCCCGACCTCGCAGCAGATGTACGAGTACTCGGGCGTGGGGGGCCTCTTCTCCACCCGGCTGGGCTCGGGCTTCCAGGCGGGGGCCGACTGGATCCGCTCTTCCTGGGGAGACCACACCCAGAACCGGCTTGGCGCCTTTCTCCAGAAGCGGACGGAGCTCTCCCGGGGGCTCGAACTGCTCGCCGACGGCCGCGTCGACCTCTGGGAGAACGCCGGGACGCAGGCCACCGTGAATCCCCGCGTCGGTCTCCGCTACCACCTCAGTCCGGGCGCGACGCTCCGGGCCTCGGCCTACCGGGGATTCCGGGCCCCGTCCCTGAACGAGCTCTATCGCCCCTTCCGGGTCGGCAACGTCCGCACCTCCGCCAACGACGAGCTCGACGAGGAGGCCATCTACGGCGGCGAGGCGGGAGTCGACCTCGTTCCCTCGACAACGGTGCTGGTGCGGCTGAACGGCTGGTGGAACTCGCTGCGCAACCCGGTGGGCAACGTCACCCTCGAAGTGAATGAAGAGGGGGTGTTCCGCCAGCGTCAGAACATCGGCCCGGCGACCGCCCGAGGCATCGAGGCGGAGGCCTACCTGGTTCCCGGGAACGACATCGAACTCTTCTTCGCCTACCTGTTCAGCCAGACCGAGGTCGGGGCGACCGGCCTCAGGCTGCCCCAGGTCCCGCTCCACCAGGGGTCGGCCGGGCTGCTCTGGAACGGGCCGGTCACCGTGCGGGCCGATGTCCGCTTCATGAGCGAGCAATTCGAGGACGACCGGAACGAGCTGCCGATGGCCGGCTTCGCGGCCGTGGGGCTGCGCGTTTCCCGCGCCGTTTCCGACCAGGTGGCCATCTTCGTGGCCGGCGAAAACCTGCTCGACGCCGAGATCGTCTCGGCCCGCACCCCGATCGAGACGCTCGGAACTCCCCGGGCCCTCCACGTCGGCCTCGACCTGGATCTCTCCCGATGAAACGCGATCTTCGCCCGACCTGGCCCGCCGTGGCCCTGGCCCCCGCGCTTGCCTTCGGCCTCCTCGCCTGCGGCGGCGAAACGCCGGGAGCCGGCGATGCCGGTCCGGTCCTGGAGGATCGGTCCGCCTGGCCGGTGCAGGAACTCCGGGAAGAGCCGTTCGACGTCCTTCACTACCGGGTCCAGCTCGACCTCGACGAGACCGACCGGTCCCTCGACGGGCTCGCCGAGGTCCAGCTCGAGGCAGAGGAAGCCATCACCGCCGTCGCGCTCGACGCCGAGACCTTCCAGGTGACCGCCGTCCGCGCCGCCGGCGCGGACCTGGATTTCACTCACATGGGCGGGGTGCTCGACATCCGCCTCGCCGCGCCGCTCGCCGCCGGCGAGAGGATCACGCTGGAGATCGCCTACGAGGGGTCAGGGATCGAAGTGGACTCCACCCGGTACGGCATGCCCGCCAGTTACGACCTCGGGATCGACTTCAAGGCAGAGGGCGAGGAAGACGGGAACCCCCAGCTCATTAACACGCTCTCCTTCCCCGAAGGAGCGCGCCACTGGTATCCGTCGGTGGATCACCCCGCCGACCGGGCCACCCTGGAGGTGCTGGCGACGGTGCGGGAGGACTGGAGGGTCCTCTCGAACGGCGAGCTCATCGGAATCGCCGAGGGCGGCCGGCCGGGGACCCGCACGCACCACTGGCGGCTGGACGAGCCCCACCCGACCTACCTCTCGGTCCTCGTCGCCGGGCCCTACGAAGTCCTGGAAGACTTCCACGGGGACATCCCGGTGAACTACTGGGTGTATCCGCACGCGGTTCCCGACGCCCCCCGCAGCTTCCACAAGACTCCGGCGATGCTGGCCTTCTTCGAGGAGGAGTACGGGGTCCCCTACCCGTGGAACAAGTACGACCAGATCACGATTCCGGGGATCGGCGGCGGCGCCGAGAGCACCACGGCCACGGTGCTCGGGCAGAGCACGATCCACGACGAACGGGCCGAGCAGGACTTTCCCAGCCACGGTCTGGTCGCCCACGAGGCGGCCCACCATTGGTGGGGCAACCTGATCTCCTACCGTGACTGGGGCGAGACCTGGCTCAGCGAAAGCTTCGCCACTTGGTCCGAGTACCGCTGGCACGCCGAGGAGCTCGGCCCCGACGAGGCCGGGGAGAACATGCGGCGGAAGCGCCAGTCCTACTTCAACCAGTCGCGCACGGTCCTGCGGCCGGTGGTGACGAACCGGTGGCGCCGCCCGAACGACAACTTCGATGCCCACACCTACCCGAAGGGCGCGGCGCTGCTCCATCTGCTGCGCAGCATCGTCGGACCCGAGGCGTTCCACGAGGGGCTCCGTCATTTCCTGGAGCAGCACGCCTTCCAGCCTGTTGACGCCGATGATTTCATCGCCTCTTTCGCCGAGATCCCCGGCGTCGAGATCGGCTGGTTCGTGGACCAGTGGCTCCGCCGTCCCGGCCATCCGATCCTGGAGATCGCGACCGGGTGGGACGAGGCGGCGAGCGAGGTGGTCATGGAGATCCGCCAGGTCCAGACCCCGGAGGCCAGCATGGGCGAGGTTCCGGCCGCCTACCGCGCCCCGCTGGCGGCGCGGCTCTTCACCCCGGGCGCCGCCGCCCGCCATCCCTTCGTGCTCGAGGGCCGCGAGCAGACCGTCCGCTTCCCCAGCGACGAAGAGCCGCGCTTCGTCCGCTTCGACGCCGACGACGTGCTCCTTGCCGAGCTGCGGATCGACAAGAGCTTCGAGGAATGGGCTCTCCAGCTCGACGCCGACGACGCCGCGGGCCGCCGCCGGGCGGCGGTGGCGCTGGGCAGGCTGGGGACGGTGGAGGCGCGCACGCTCCTCCGCGCCGCGGCGGCGAACGATCCGTTCTGGGCGGTCCGCGAAGCGGCTGTCGGCGGACTTGAGCCGTCCCGCCCCGAAGACGCGGCGGTGCTGCGCCACGTGGGCGGGGAAGACCAACGTTCCGCCGTGCGGACGGCGGCGATCACCCGGTTGGGAACCGCGGCCGACACCGTGTTCCTGGTGGAGCGTTTCCGGAACGACTCCAGCTACCGGGTCCAGGCCGCCGCCGTCGCCGCTCTGCTTGCCGCCGGCGACCCTGCCGCCGGCCCGGCGCTGGAAGAGGCGCGGAGCTCGCGGTCGCCCCGGGACATCCTTCGCCGCGCCGCCACCCCTTCCCCCGAGTAGACGACGCGCGGCCCGCGATGACTGCGGACGGCGGCCGCACGCGTGTGCGAGCGATCCTCCGCTGGATTCCGCCGGGGTTTCTGCTCCTCACCCTCCCGCCGGCGTGGGTGCTCCACTTCTCCGGCGGCCTCGGGGCGGTGATCGGCTGGTACGCGCTCATCTCCGTTGGTCAGTTGCTCGGCCCGGTCATCCTGGTGGTGCTGTTCGTTCACCTGGTGCGCAAGCGCTATTTCAGCCGACCGATGCAGGCGACCGCCGCTTTGACTCTGGTCGCGCTCTGGCCGGCCCTTTGGGGCTTCGGCGTCCTCGCCCGTCCCTTTCCCTACGACCTCGATACCCAGGAGCCGGCGGCGACGGTCCGACTGCCCTCGAACGAGCTCCTGCTCGTCGCGTGGGGCGGCGACACCCTGGAGACCAACTACCACGCCTTCACCCCCGACCAGCGTTGGGCCTATGACTTCCTGGTCGAGCCGGCCGGCCACGGATCGACGAACCTCGAGGACTACGGCTGCTACGGCACGCCGGTCGTCGCCCCGGCGAGCGGGCGGGTCCACCACGCGACCGACGGCGCCCCCGACCACCTCCCGGGAACTCCCTCGGCCGACCTGGCGAACCCCACCGGAAACACCGTGGTTCTCGAACTCGAGACCGGCACCTTCCTCGTCCTCGCGCACCTCGCGCCGGGAAGCGTTCTCGTCGAGGAGGGGGATTTCGTGAACGAGGGCAACCCCCTCGGCGCCTGCGGGAACTCCGGAAACACCAGCGAACCCCACATCCACATCCACCACCAGCGCCAGGACCCGAAGGAGTACCCGATCAACTTCGCAGAGGGCCTGCCTCTCTACTTCCGGGGCCACGATGGGCCGGCGATGCCTCGGGGCGGTGTCGAGATCGACGGCGACGAGGTCACCTTCACCGGCGACCGGGTCCAGCACCTCCGGGCGCCGCCCGACGCAGGACCGCCCGTCCCGGGCGAGGCGAGCAGGCGAGGACGTTGAGGTCGCGGGAGCAGCATCAGACGGCGCCGATCCGTCCAGAGGTGGCAACTCGACGTACCGCCGGGACGGCGGAGCGTCACCAGCCGCCGGTTACACCCCGGATCTCTCGGGCCTGGATGGCGCCCTCAATCGTCCCCGGTCACCTTGGCAGATATCCGGCCCGGCCCGCTGCCGCGGCGGTTCGCCTCCACCAGTCCACGCCGCATGTCCGCCAGATCGCGGCACATCCAGCCGCGGCTTTCGAGCACGGCACGCTGCGCCACGGGAAAGCGCGGGGCGAAGAGCACCTGCTGGTTCGTCCAGGAGGCAAACCGGCGGCCCGCCGAGCGCAGGAAACGTCCGACCTGCTCCCGGAATTTCCGGCACGCTGCCTGGGTGTGTTTCGCGGGATTCCGCTTGCACGATCCGAAGCGCACCACGCGGTCCTCCTCGTTCCAGGCCACCAGATCGAGCTCGATGGAGGCGTCCGCAGTCCGCGGCCGGTTCCAGTAGCCGCGGACGCGGTCGGTGAGCCGAAAGCCGATTCCGGCTCTTGACCTCGCCTCGACGCCGTCTCGCACCAGCCGTTCGAACGCGTGGCCTTCCAGCGTGGCGAGGCGCGCGACCAGGGACTTCGCCACCGAGGCGGCAGAGCGGATGCGCGCCGCCTGACGCGCCGCCTGCATCACCCGCAACCAGGCCAGCAGCAGCGGATCCGAAACGACGTACCGCGTGCGGTGGTGGCCGGTCCGGGCGAAGACCGGGGACAGCCTTTCGATCAACCGCAGATCGCGCGTGAGCGTCCGAAGGTACGGCCCCAGCGAAAGACCCGGGAGCGCCGTCTGGAGATCCGCGTGGGGGCACGGCCCCAGGCGCGCGACCGCGCGCAGGACCGCGAGGTGATTCCGGCGCAGTTCGCGGCCGTGGAGGCTCGTCCCTTCCTCGCGGAGAGGAGAGTCGGTGCGCAGAAACAGCCCCTGGCACAACCGCGCCGCCCACGAAATCCATGCTTCGCCCGTGTCGTCCTTCTCCAGTGCGGCGTAGTCGCGCCAGTACTTCGGCACGCCCCCGAACAGCGTCCACAGGGTCAGGATGCGGTCCGGCGCTCCGGCGCCGTGGGCCTCCGCCACCTCGAAGAGAGTCGGGAGCCGCCAGGGGCCGAGGGAAATATCGAAAGTGCGGCGTCCGAAGAGAGGGGCCTGCCGATCGGAAAGCAGGGCTTCCATCTCGGACTGCACCGAACCCAGCAGAATGAGTCCGCCCGGTCCGCTCAGGTTCTGGAGCCGATCCACTTCGGCCTTGAGCAGCGACGGCAGCCCCCGCAGCGGGCCGCGGTGGCACACCTGGAACTCGTCCAGCAGCACGGTGATCCCGGAGGCGCAGAGCGCCCCCAGCGCCCAGGCGACCTCAGGCAGGTTCACGATGGGATGCCGAATTCCGGGCGTCTGATCGAGTCCCTCCATGCGAAGCGCCTGGCCGAAAACCGTCGCGAGGTCCGCGGGAGTGCTGTCGGGAAGTTCGACCAGCAGGCGCCGCGCCGGGCCCGGCTCGTCCGCAGCAAGGGTGGTCAGCGCCTGCTGGACGAGCGCGGTCTTGCCGATCCGCCGCCGGCCGCGGATCGTCCCGAAGAACCACTTCCGGCTCCGCAAGTGTTCCAGGAGCGCACCCAGTTCCTCACTTCGTCCATAGAAGGACCACTTCCGGGACACGACAGACTAATTGTAAGTGTTTTTCCAAATCGTCTGACGCCACGGCGGCAGCCGCGCTCCCGGCCAATCTGCACCGGTTTCGACCTCGCTGGGCATGGTGAACGGCGGTTGTGTCGGCCGAGGGAGCTTCCCCGCACGGCGGCACGGGGGTCGTCGCCGGCGCGCCTCCGGCGCCCGGTTTCCTCAGGGCAAAGGGAACCCGCGCAGCGGATGCTGCCAGCGCAACGAGGGGAACCGGGCGAAGTCGGCGTCGGTGGACACCATCGTGCAGCCATGTTCGATGGCAACGGCAGCGTGTTGGGCATCCGCAACCAGTTTCCCCGTGGCGCCGGCGTCCCGGTAGAGCTTCTCGAGGATGGCGAGGTGATCTGGACCGGGGCCAACGATGCGAGCCGTCGGCCGCGCCACCAGTTCCGAGATGAAGTCAAGCGCCTGGTCGAGCGTTGACGGAGGCCTGAAGATGCGTGGGTTCGTCGCGATCCGGAGCAGCCCCGTCAGCACCAGGACCGATAGCGCGAACGGTTCCGGTCCGCGCGCGAGCCGGGTGAGCCACTCCGCGTAGCGGACATGGTCGGGAGTCGAATCCGGGCGATGCGCGTAGAGGGGGACGTTGACGTCGGGGAGCAGCATCGGAGGCGCCGATCCGCTCAGCGGTAGCGCTCTTCGTCGTCGCGGCTCTCGAGGGCGCGCGGACGGTCGAGGTCGATCCCGGCGCGAGGGCCCTCACCGCTGACGGTGATCAGTCGGAACGGCCTCACCTGAGCGGGCTCCGGGCGCTTCAGGAAGTCATCCAGGACTTGGGCGATGAAGGCGCTCACGCTCAGATCGCGGGCCGCAGCTTCGCGCCGGACGGACGCCGCGAGCCGGCCTTCCATCGAGATGGTCATTCGCATTGGGCACACGGTACCCACGCCCCATCTGTCCATGCCACGAAGGATTCGGCGATCGGTGCTGTGGCGGTTGGGCGCCGTGGGGGGCAGCGGCGTCCGTCGTGGGTGGACCGGGGCCACGCGGCTGCACCGTGGTAGATTGCGCCGCAGCCCATGAGCACGGCAAGAGTCATGAAGCGTCGCGTTGCGAACCGGGGCCTGCAGTGTTACGCGTTCGGACGCAAAGACTCATGGGAAGCGATCTGCACCGATTTCGACATCGCTGTGTCGGGGGCGCTCCTCCGCCGAGGTCCAATCGTCCCTCGAGACCTGCATCGAGATGTACCTGGAGGAGATCGCCGAAGCCAGTCCTGAGGATCAGCAGTTTCTCCTGTCTCGTCGCTCTCCCTGGCTGGTGCGCGCGAAGCTCGTTCTCCTTAGCAGGGCTTCCCGGCTTCGCACCGGCATCCACAGCTCCCGAAAGTTCACTCTGCAGCCCGGACTCCCGCCGCTCAGCTAGTAGCCTGCGCCGCACCTTCCGCGACTACGGCAGTTTCGCGCCCACAGCGCCGCCGTACCGACGCAGCGTGGGCCGGTGAGGACACCGGCGCTCCATGCAGGCCCGCCCTGACCTATCGAACGCCGGCCCCATGGAGCGCCGGCGTCCTCGCCGGCCTGCGCGCAACTTCCGTCCCCGCGGCAGTCTCGCGCCCACAGCGCCGCCGTACCGACGCAGCGCGGGCCGGTGAGGACACCGGCGCTCCATGCAGGCGCGCCCTGAAGCGACGCGTCCTATCTCGAGACCGCGCTCCGCCGCGGAGCGGCCCTCGCCACCCTCGATCGCCGCCTTGCCGCCGCAGCGAACGCCGAGAACGTCCTGACTTCGGCGGTTCAAGGGTAGGACCGGTTTACAAGAAGGCCCCATTGAGGCCGGCGGGCGGCCGTTCCGGACCGCCCGTGGTGTGGGGGGAAGGTGCGGTCAGTCGGAGGGGGCGGGCTCCGGGCGCCGGATGGCGAAACCCAGGACCTCGAACCGGGCGCCGAAGAGCAGGGGGCCGGAGCCGAGGAACGCGCGGGCCGGGTACTCGCGGGTAAAGAAGGTCCGGTAGACCTCGTTGAAGGCGTCGTAGTCGGCGACATCCGTCGCGTACACCTGGACCGACACCAGGTCGTCCATGGTCAGCCCGGCGGCTTCCAGGGTGTTCTGGATGTTGGTCAGGAGGTTTCGCGCCTCTTCCTGGGGCGTTTCCGGAACCGTCTGGTCGGGGCCCAGTCCGAGGGTGCCGGACACGAAGAAGGTGTCTCCCACCATCACGCCACCGCTGAAGGGCGGTACGTCGGCGTCGGCCGAGGTGCGCGGGTTGACGTAGGTCCGCTCGGGCGGCGCACGATCCGGCTCGGTCGCGGGGTCGGGGTCGGCCGCGCAGCCGGCGAGAAGCGGCAGGGCGATCAGCGGGTTAAACAGGCGTCGGGTCATGTTCGTGGCTCCTGGGTTCATGGTGAAATCCGGTTCGCGGCGGAGGGAGTGGCATTCCCGGCGGCCGCGGGCTTCGTCGTCATCACGGGTGGAATCGGCGCATTCGGGTGAGAGCTTCGGTGATCCGGGGTTCGGACTGGAGCATGGAGACTCTCGCGTAACCGGTCCAGCGGCCGCCGAAGGCGCTGCCCGGGAACATGAGGACGCGGGCGTCGAGCAGGAGGCGTCGGCAGAACGACTCGGCGGAAAGGCCGAAGCGGGAGACGTCCGCCCAGAGGAAGAAGCCGCCGCCGTGGCGCGCCACCGGGATGCCGAGGCGCGGCAGCCCCTCCATCAGCAGCCGGCGGCGGGGGGCGTAGATGTCGCGCAGCCGCGCCGGGAAGGCGTCCCCGCCGTCCAGCGCGGCCGCGGCGGCGCGCTGGCAGAAGAGCGAGGTCGGGCCGGAGATGGCGGCCTTCAGCCGGGCGCAGGCGGCGACGGCGTCGGCCGGGCCGGTGATCCAGCCGATGCGGAAGCCGGTCATGGCGTAGCTCTTGGAGACGCTCCCCAGCGTCAGCGTGCGGTTCTTCATGGTGGGGAGGCTGACCGGGGAGAGCACCGGACCCGCTCCGTCGAACGGCATCGCGGCATACACCTCGTCGGCCACCACCCAGAGGTGATGCCGCTCGGCCAGCCGGCAGAGCGCCCGGACCTCGTCGTCCGTGGTGCGGGCGCCCGTCGGGTTCGAGAAATTCACGATGGCCAGAAGGCGCGGACGCGAGCACCGGGCGAGGACCTTCTCCGCCTCCCCCGCCCGGAGCCCGAAGTCCCCGTCCTCGGCCCCGCAGGGAATGAGCGCCATCCGCCCCTTCGCCAGCGCGATCGCCTGCTGGTACGAGGTGTAGCGGGGGTCGCCCAGCAGCACCTCCTCGCGCTCGCCCACCAGAGCCAGCATCGCCAGGGTGATGCCTTCCTGCGCCCCGCCGGTGACGAGCACTTCGGTCTCCGGATCGAAGCGCACTCCGGTCCGGGCCTCCTCGTGCGCCGCGATCCTTTGCCGGAGCCATGTCTGCCCGCGCGGATCCAGCGGCTCGCCCTCTCCGAGGCGGTCGCAGGCGGCCTCGATCACCGGCTCGGGCGCGTCGGCGTCGGGATCGCCCCGGCCGAGGCTGATCACCCCGTCGAGCCGGGCTGCCAGCTCCATCAGCGAGTAGCGGGAGTCGTCCCGGAAACGGGCCCCCGGAGGGAGCCGGGGCTCCTTCGGCTCCTCCGCGAGAGCCGCCGCTGCCGGGGCTCCGAGAACCAGCGCCGCCGCGCGCTGGGACGGCGCCGCCGTGCAGATGGAGATCGCCTGTTTCAGGGTGCGCAGCGGGACCAGCACCGCCTCCGGCGCCCGGAAGAAGCCCACCCGGAAGGACGCCAGCGCCTCCGCGCCGTGCAGCGATCCGATCAGCACCGCCTCCGGCGGCACACCCGAAAACGCCGTCCCCTCCGGCGCCGCCAGCTCCCGCCCGCAGTCCACGATCCAGCGGACCTCGTCCGACCGGGGCAGGTCGACGCCGGCGCCGCCCGCCAGCTCCCCGAGCGTCGTCACAACCGCGACCGCCACCGTTTCCGGGGCCGACGCAACACCCGCGACCGGCGCCGGCGTGAGCTCCAGCGCGGCGGCGGCCTCGAAGGTTCCCGCCGCCGCGGCCGCGCCTGGTGTCAGCAGCACGCTCGGCGGACGGGAGTCCTTCCCCGCCAGTTGCCGCAGCCCCGCCAGGGCGACGAAGAGAGCTTCCTGCCGGCCGCTCGTAACGACCACGCTCCCCCCCGTCGGCGCGCCCCGGGCGACGAGCCGCCGTCCGACTTCCGCCAGGAGGTCCGGGATTCCGGGGCGGGGGGTGTAGTGGGTCTCGCCTCCCCGAAGCGCATCCCGGAGCGCGGCGGCTACCGCCGGCGCGACCGTGACGCCAGGGTCGGGCGCCGAAACCCCCTCGCCCAGCGCCTGCGCCCGGTCGGCCACGGGGATCGGACACCAATGCGTCATTCGGCGAGCCCTTCCCAGGCTTCGGGGGGGAGCGGAGCCCCATGCTGCTCCACCGCCGCCGCTACCCGATCCGCGCGGAAGCGGCGGCCGCTCGGCGCCTCGTCGGGCCGGAGCGCCAGGGCCGCCAGAGCCACAAAGGCCGCCCCGAGCGCTTCCGATGACCCCCAGGTCCGTTCGGCGGCGGGGAGCCGCGCCTCCTTCTTGAGGGAGAGGCCGGTGGGCTTGATCCGGGCGCCGGGAGTGATGGTGTTCGCCACGACCGCTTCCCCGGCGGTCTCCGCCGCCACAGCCTGCGCGAGGCCCTCGATGCCGAACTTGCTGGCGCAGTAGGCGGCCTCCCTCGCGAAGCCCTCCACCCCGGCCCGGGAGCTGGTCAGCACGATCGAGCCCCCCCTCCCGCTGCGAAGCGCCGGGAGGAGGGCCCGCACGAAGAGGAAGGCCGCCGTGAGGTTCACCGCCAGCATCCGGTTCCAGGCAGTGTTGCCCGTCCGTTCCACCCGCTCCCGCTCCAGCACCCCGGCGCAGTGGACGAAGGCGGCCAGGTCGCCGCCCGCCGCCTCACGGGCCCACCCGACGCTGCGCCGCGCGTCCCCCGGGTCCGCGAGATCGCCCACCAGCGGAACGGCCGGAATTGCGCTCCGTTCCTCTGCCCGATCCGCCACGTCGCCGAGCCGCCGGCCGAGGCGGTCCAGCAGGATGCAGCGTGCGCCCGCCGCCGCGAGCGCCAGCGCGGCGGACGCCCCCAGCCCCCTCGCCGCGCCGGTGACCACGACCGTTTCGCCCGCCAGCGGTCGCTCCACGGCGCGCCCCAGGCAGCCTAAGCGGGCAGGAGACCCTGGAGCAGCCAGGCGGTGCTGAAGCCGAGGTAGTTCCCGAACCCGTAGCCGAAGATACCGACGATCACCGCCGGGGCGATCCGCTGGCGCCACTGGAGCGCCATCCCCAACGCGAGCGCCGACCCCGGCCCCCCGACCGCGGCCTGGCTCGCGAGGGTCACGGTGGCGAGATCGAATCGGGCCAGCCAGCCGACTCCGTAGACGACTGCGGCGTGGATCGCGATGATGACGATCATGTAGATGAAGAGCCAGGGCCCGGCAGCGAGCACCTCGCGGACATCCGAGGCGGCGCCGATCACGATGAAGAAGAGATGGAGGGCGAAGTAGGAGAGCATCGCCGAGCCGCGCAGACGGGCGATCACCGGCAACTGGCCGAGCGCGAGCGCGATCGTGGTGAGCCAGAGCACTTCGGGGACCCCGGGCAGCACCTGGGAGAGGAGGCCGGCGAGGGTCAGGGCCAGCAGCGGCAGCGCCGCCAGCACCGCGAGGTGGGTGATGGAGAGCGCGCCTTCGGTCCAGGTGCGGCGGAGCGCGTCCGGATCCAGCGCCTCGTCGCCGGACTGGTCGTTGCCGTCCGTGCCCGATCGCCGCAGGAAGACGCGGGCGAGGAGCCCGGCGAGCGCCACCTGGCCGAGCATCCAGGGCACCGTCGAGAGGTTGTCCACGACGAAGGCGCCGGCGAACAGGCTGTCCGTCATCTCGAGGCCCTGGCCGACGGCAGCGAAGTTCAGTCCGCCGCCGAAGAAGGCGCCGGCGAAGGTGCCCCCGAGCTTCCAGGTCTCCGGCCCGAGCACCCGGTAGAAGGCGAGGCTCGCGGCGACCGCCCCGATGAAGGTGCCGAGACCGGCCAGGCCGAAGCCAACAACCATGCGGGGTCCGGCCTTCCGGAGGTCCGCCAGCCGGGTGGAGAGGACGAAGAGAACGATGGCGTAGGGGATGGCGTAGCGGGAGATCGAGTCCATGAACTCCCCGCCCCGGGGGATCACCCCGACGTTGGCCAGGAGGATCCCGAGCAGGGTGCAGACGACGGCGGAGCTGATCTTCTGGATGGCGGTCCAGCGTTCTTCGGCCTGACGGGCCGCGGCGACGACCAGCAGCAGGAAGGCGAGAAGGAGAAGGGGCGAGGCAATCACGGCGGAATCAGGCGGCGCGGCGAGCCGGCGGTGACACGTCCACGAGCGAAGCGTTGCCGCAGAAGAGCGCCCAGTCACCGGCGGTTGTGGAGGGGTAGGTCCGGAACCCGAAGAGCACGCCGTCGCAGGGCGCGTTCAGATCTTCGAGCGGTTCGCCGAAGAGGTCGTGGATCTGGAGAAGGGTTTCTCCCCTGGTGATCGGCTGCTTGAGTCGGGCCTCGGCGAGGCCCCCTCCGGGGCTCAGGATGCCGCTCTGTCCGGCCATGACCACGTCCTGATGGCCCCGCCACAGGCTGGGCGCGTAGGCGGGATCGCCGTCGAGCAGTCCATAGTGGCGGCAGACGTTGGCGAGCGCCCGCTTCAGGGTGTCCACGTTGTCGCGCAACCGCTCCGGCATGGTGGCGGCGCTGCCGCCGAGCTCGACGGTGATCGCGGGCTTGCCGGCCGGAGTCATCGCTGCCATCGGGGAGCCCACCGGGTGCGGGGAGTCGAGCACGATCTTCCAGTCCGGCCCCATCGCCTGGGCGAGTTCGAGCCCGAGGGGGTCGCCTTCGGTGGTGAAGATCGCCTCCGCCAGATAACAGATGTTGCCGCCGGAATGGATCGTGATCTCGATGTCGGCGATCGCGGCGACGGTCCGGGCGTGCGTCGCGGCCACGCGGTCGGTGAGGTAGCCGCTCTCCCGCCCGGGGTAGATCCGGTTCATGTCGTGGGTGTGGCTGTCCCTCGGGTTCCCCCGGGACATGGCCTCGAACGCGCCCACGTTCATTGCGGGCACGCCGATCACCGCGCCGGAGAGGGCGCCCGGGTCGAGGTCGCGGAGGAACTCCGCCACCGCCAGGATGCCTTCCTGTTCGTCCCCGTGGATGCCCCCGTCGAGGAGGAGGACCGGCCCCGGCCGGACGCCGTTCACGAGCATCGCCGGAAAGCCGAGCGAGGAGCCGTCCACTCGCCCGATGGCCGGGACGAAGCCGGCGGCGCGCTCGCCGGGCAAGGCGGCGAGCGGGCCGACCCGGAGTGGTTCGGAGGTGTGCGTCATGCGGCGGCTTCTCCCGGCGCCCCCTCCCCGAAGTGGGCGCGGATGATCGTGGCGGCGCGGGCGAACAGCTCCCGCTGGCCGCCCGCTCCGGCCCCGCCGGTGTGCGGGGCGAGCACGGTGTTGGGCGCGGCGAGGAGCGGGTGGTGGGCCGGAACCGGCTCCTCGCGGAAGACATCGAGGCCGGCGCCCCCGAGCCGGCCGCCCCGGAGCCGCTCCACCAGGGCGGCTTCGTCCACCAGCGCGCCCCGGGCGGTGTTGATGAGGATGGCGCCCGGCTTCATCCGGTCCAGCGCGGCGGCGTCGAGCAGGTTCTCGGTCTCCCGGGTGTGTGGACAGTGCAGGCTCACCACGTCCGACGTGACCAGGATCTCATCGAGCGAAGCGGCCGGTTCGACGCCCAGGGCGCGGTTCCAGCGGTCCGGCAGGGGGGTGCGGCGCAGGTACCGCACCTGCATGCCGAAACCCCGCGCGCGGCGGGCCGTCTCCTGCCCGATGGCGCCGAAGCCGATCAGCCCGAGGTGGCGGCCTTCGAGGGCCACGATGTCGCGCCGCGCCAGCCAGTTGAAGGCATAGGACCGCTCCGTCGTGCGCTGCGGCTCCAGGCCGCGCCCGCGGTAGGCGCCGACGCGGACGCCCTGGTCGCCCTCGACGATACGTCGCGCCACGGCCAGCATGAGCGCGAGCGTGTGGTCGGCGACGACGATGGCGCCCGGATGGGGAATCGTGCGGATCGTCACGCCCCGGTCGCTGGCTGCATCCTCGTCCAGACCGATCGGCAGGCGGCCCAGCACGACGACGAGCTTCGCGCCGGCGATGTCGAGTTCGGCGGCGCCCACGGGTCGTCCCCGCGCGAGGAGCACGCCGCTCTCCCGCAGCGCTGCTCCGATGGCTCGCGGGTCGTTCGACTCCGGGATCCGCACGTCGAATCCGGTGAGCACCGTCCGGGCGATCTGGCGCACCACCGCGGGCGGGCGCTCGGCGAACGCGACCGGCGGCAGTGTTTCGGGCAAGCGGAGACTCGGAGCACGACGAACGGGGCGTAGCCCGCGCGGGCCGGCAGCAGCGTGCCCCCGGTGCGGCAGAGCCGTTTCCCGGTGGCCATGAGCACGCGGGCACCCTTCCTTCCTGGGCCCGGGCCGACGGCCGCCCCGGGAAGAGGGGCGACGCTCGCGCGAGAGGGTACCCCGGGAAGGGCGCCGCGAGACCGCGCTGCGACCGACCGCGCGGCCGGAAAACGGGAGCGCGTGGCACGATCCCCCCGGTCCCAGGCTCCGCCGCCTCGATCAAGGTGGCGACTGGCACGGACACGACCCGATGCTCGGCGAGGAGATTCCATGAACACGGACGTCCGCGTCCGCACCTGCCTCTGGTTCGAAGACGGCGGCGAAGCCGCTGCCCGCTTCTACGTCACGCTGGTTCCTGACAGCCGGATCGAATCCGTCTTTCGCCCGGAGCCGGACGGACCGGCCCTCGTGGTGGACTTCACTCTCGGCGGCGCGCCGTACCAGATCCTGAACGGCGGCCCCGGGTTTCCGCCGACCGAGGCCGCTTCCATCGCGGTGGTCACCCGGGACCAGGAGGAAACCGACCGCCTCTGGGAGGTCCTGACCGCCGACGGCGGCAAGGGGGGCCGGTGCTCGTGGCTGACCGACCGGTTCGGGGTCTCGTGGCAGGTCTGCCCGCGGGCGTTGATCGAGTGCCTGATGTCGGACGACCGGGCCGCCGCCGGTCGGGCCTTCGAGGCCATGATGGCGATGGGCCGCATTGACATCGCGGCCATCGAGGCCGCCTTCCGCGGCCCCTGACCGGCCCCGCCGCCCGAGGCCCGACGCTCGCCCGGGAAACGGCCCGGCCTCCCGCAGGTGGAGATCGGCAGCTCCGGCCTGGCGCCAGCGGAGACTCAGAGCACGACGAACGCGGCGTAGCCCGCGTAGGCTGCCAGCAGCAGCGCGCCCCCGGTGCGGGAGAGCCGTTTCCCGGCGGCCAGGAGCACGCCGGTAAAGACGGTCAGCACCAGCACGCCCGGCACCTCCGCCCGGAGCAGGCTGGGGTCGAGGGTGAGCGGCGCTGCGACAGCGGCGAGCCCCATTGCCCCAAGCACGTTGAACAGGTTGCTGCCGATCACGTTGCCGGCGACCATTTCGATCTCGCCCCGGCGGGCGGCGGCGAACGAGGTGGCGAGCTCCGGCAGCGAGGTGCCGAGCGCGACCAGGGTGAACCCGATCGTGGTGTCGGAGACACCGAGCTCGCGGGCGATGTCGGTTCCGCCCCGGACGAGGAGGTCGGCCCCCACCAGAACCACGAGCAGCCCGAGGCCGGTGATCGCGGCGCTCCGGCCCAGCCGGGGAACGTCCTCGCCGTCGGCCTCGGGCAGGTCGCGGTTGGCGCGCCGGCTGGCGCGGATCGACCAGACGGTGAAGAGGCCGAGCCCGACGAGGAACGCCGCGCCCACCATCCGGGGCACGGAGCCGCTCGCCGCCAACGGCCAGAGCAGGAACGTCACCGCCAGCATCAGCAGGAACTCACGGCGGAGCAGGCCTCGGGACACCGCGAACGGTCGGATCAGCGCGGTGACGCCCAGGGCCAGGCCGAGATTCGCGGCATTGCTGCCGATCACGTTCCCGACGGCCAGCCCGGGGCTGTCACGCAGCGACGCGACGAAGCTGGCGGCGATCTCGGGGCCCGAGGTGCCATAGGCGACGACGGCGAGTCCGATCACCAGCGGACTGACCCGGAAGCGGCGCGCGAGCCCGGACGCCCCCTCCACCAGCCAGTCGGCCCCGAACGCGAGTCCGGCCAGCCCGACGACAGCGAAGACCCAGGCGAGGACAGTCAAATGCTGGAAAACCTACGTGTTTCCGTCCCGGGACACGCGGCCCGCGACTGTACCAAAGCGGCGCGGGAAAGCGCCGGCGTCATGCGGGGGGCGCCGGGGGCACATGTCTACAATGGCGGGGAACCGGCGAGGAGGCGAGATCGTTTCCCCGACACGCAGCGGAGTCGGGGCTTCCGGCAAGGCGCGACGAACGAATCGGAGCGGGCACGACGGGCGGAATGTCTCGCCCCCGGAAAGAGAAGAGCAGGAAGCAGGAAAAAGAGCGGGCGACGTGACCGAACCAACCTTCATCCGCCGGGGGGTCCTCGCGGGCCTGCTGATGGTCCTGGCCGCCGGAGGGGCCTCGGCTCAGGCTCCGGCCGCCCACTTGCCGGCAACCGGCGGTGCCGACGACGTTCTCGCCCGCTACCGCGCTCTTCTGGACCAGGATGTCCTGCGGTTCACCCTGGCGCAGGCGGTGGAGGTTGCGACCCTGCTCCACCCCGAGGTGCGGCTCTGGCAGGAGCGGCTCGACGAGTTTCCCCACGCCCTGCGGGAAGCTCGGGCCCCGTATCTGCCGCAGCTCGACCTCGACCTGCAGGCGGCGCAGACCCGGGACCCGGGCTTTCGCAACAGCCCGTTCTTCTCCCGGCTGATTGACGATCCGGACGCGGCGGCGGGATTCGGCGGGGGCGACCCCTCCGCCTTCGGGGCGTTCACCTTCGGGACCTACCTGTGGAACTTCCGCCTTTCGCAGACGCTGTGGGACTTCAGCTACCGGCCGGCCATGCGCGGAGTGGACCTCAGCCGCGCCCGTGCCCGGGCGGACCTCGACGAGGTCCGGAACGGGATCGCCCGGGACACCGTAGTCAGGCTCATCGACTACCTTTTCGGCCTGCGCACCCGGGATGTCCTCGCCGAGGCGGTGCGGACCCGCGCGCGCGGCCTGACGCTCGCCCGGGACCGACATGAACTGGGCGCCGCCCAGCGGCTGGAAGTGCTCCGTGCCCGGGTTGAACTCTCCCGGTTGCGCCGGGACCTCGCCGCGGCCGAGGACGAGATCATGGTCGAACAGGCGGCGATCAACGCCCTCGTGGGCCGCGACCAGGACCGGGGGATCGAGGTGCTGCACGAACTCGCCCTCCCCGATCCGTTGCCCCGGCTCCTGCCCCCGGAAGCGCTCGCCGAGCTGGCCCTCGAACATCGCCCGGCGCTGCGGCGCTTCAGGATCGACCGGCAGCTGCTCGACGTGGAGCGGGGCATGGCGGCCGCCGACGCCCTCCCCGAGGTCCAGGCCACGGCCTCCTACGGCATCAACACCTTCACCCCCTCGAACACTTACGACCTGCAGCTCCACAACTGGAACGCCGGAGTCTCGGTCACCTGGAACCTGTTCGACGGTTTCGGGACCCGCGCCACCCTGGCGCGCTACGACTCCCAGCGCACGCAGACGGCGTGGCAGCAGAACGAGTTCGAGTCCACGCTGGAGGTCCTTCTGCGAAACGCGGCCGCCGACTGGAACGCGGCGCTCGAAGCAATCGAGGATGCCGCCATCGCCCTCGAAGAGGCGGCCGAGGCGGAGCGGGTCGTCGCCGAGGAGATCGCGGTCGGCGCCGCCACCACCTTCCTGCGGATGGAGGCCCGGCAGACCCGGCGCGAGGTCGAGCTCGATCGCTCGCGCTTCATCCGCGACGCGCTGGCCGCGCTGGCCGAGATGAAGTACCTCGTGGGATTTCCGGCCAACGCGCCTGATTCGGTCCTCTCGGAGCCGCCGCGCCGCGCCGCCGACGCCGCGAACGCAACCGACCACGAGACCGGGGGCTCCGCCCCTGATGACAAAACCACGGAGAAGAGCCGGTGATTGCCGCCAGCGAACCAGAGGGGTCCCCGCCACCCGCGGGTCCCGGCATTTCCGCTTCCCCGCTGCTCCCCGGCGCCGCGGTTCTCGCGCTCGCCGCCGCGGCTTGCGGCGGAGACGCCGGGTTTGCTGCCGAAGACCTCGCGTCGGAGGAAGCGGAGGCCGCGGCCGAAGCGGCCGAGCCCCGGACCCTGGTGCGGACGGCCCCCATCGCTCCCGAGCTGCTGGTGGACTACCTGGAAATCTCCGGCCGCCTTGAACCCCGGGCGGAGGTCCTCGTCGCTTCCGAACTGGGGGGCGCCGTGGAAGATGTCTTCTTCGACAAGGGCGACCGGGTCGCGGCCGGCCAGCTGCTGGCCCGCATCGGTTCCGATCTCCTCCAGGCCGATCTCGCCGAAGCCGAGGCTGACCTCGAGGCCGCCCGGTCCGACTTCGACCGCCTGGAACAGCTCGTCGCCCGCGAAGCGGCTCCCGAGCAGGAACTGACCTCGGCGCGTGCCGCCCTGAAGCGCGAAGAAGCCCGGGCCGACTCCGCGCGGCTGCGCTACGCCCGTTCGGAGATTCGCGCGCCGACCGCGGGCGTCGTGATCCTGCGCGAGCTGGAGCCGGGCGAGGTGCTCGCCCCCGGAAGTCCGGTCGCGCTTGTCCACGATGTGGCGGCGCTCCGGGCGACGATCGGAATCCCCGAGAACGACATCGCCTGGTTCCGGGTCGGCAGCCCGGCCGAGGTATGGATGGACGCCTATCCGGACCGCTCCTTCACGGGCACGCTTCGGTACATCGCCCCGGCGGCGGCCAGTCCGGGGCGGAACTTCCCCGCCGAGATCGAGCTGGACAACCGGGACGGCGTGCTCCGCTCCGGCCTCATCGTGCGGACGCGCCTCGAGCGGCGGCGCTTCGAGGACGCGGTGGTGCTCTCGCGCGATGTCTTCGTGGAGCGCGACGGCGACCACTTCGCCTTCGTGCTGGACGGGGGCCGGGCCTTTGTGCGGCCGCTCGAGCTCGGGCCGGAGCAGGACGGCGCGGTCGTCGTGTTCGCGGGGCTCCAGGTGGGTGAGACGCTCATCGTGCAGGGTCACCGCAACCTCCTCGACGGGCAACCGGTCGCGGTCGCCGCGGACCGCTGATCGCGGAGGACTCCGATGCGCGTCACCGACTACGCGATCCGCCACCGGCTGTCGGTCTATTTCCTGATCCTCATCCTCTGCCTCGGCGGGGTGGGGGTCTACGTCTCGATGCCCCGGGAGTCCTTCCCCGAGGTCGAGATCCCCTTCGTGATCGTCTACACCGTCTATCCCGGGGTGAGCCCGACGGACATGGAGTCGCTGGTCACCCGCCCCATCGAGACCGAGCTGCAGGGGATTTCAGGGGTCAAGGAGATCCGCTCCACGACGAGCGAGGGCCTGTCTTCCATCGAGGTCGAGTTCAACCCGGACCAGGACCTGGAAAGCGCCCTCGCCAACGTCCGCGAGAAGGTGGACCTGGCCAAGCCCGACCTTCCTCCGGAAGCCGAGGATCCGCGGGTCCAGGACATCGACTTCTCCCAGGTCCCCATCATGCTGATCACCCTCTCCGGGCCAGTCGGCGTCCAGCGGCTGACCGAGGTCGGCGAGGAGATGCAGGACAGCTTCGAGGCGATTCCCGGAGTGAACCGGGTGCAGGTGGTCGGCGGGCGGGAGCGCGAGGTCCACGTCCACGTCGACCCGAAGCGGCTCTCTTTCTTCGAGGTCAGCCTCTCGGACCTCGTGGTGGCGGTCGCGCGGGAAAACCGCAACGTGCCCGGCGGGGAGATCTCGGTCGGCGGCTACGAGTATCTGGTGCGCCTGCCGGCGGACGTGATCCGTCCGGAAGAGATCGGCGACTTCGTCATCAAGGTGCGGGACGGAGCGCCGGTCTTCATCCGCGACGTGGCCGACGTGGTTTACGGCTTCGAGGACGAGGCCACCCGTTCCCGGGTGGATCGCGAGCCTTCGGTCACCCTGACCGTCGAGAAGCGGACCGGGGCGAACCTGGTCGAGGTGGCGGATCAGGTCAACGCCGAGCTGGCCGTCTGGGACGAGCGGTTGCCCGATTCCATCAGCACCGCCGTGGTGGGGGACATCTCCATCGAGATCCGGCGCATGGTGAACGAGCTCGAAAACAACGTGATTTCCGGGCTGCTGCTGGTGGTCGGCTGCCTCATGGCGTTCGTCGGTCTCCGGAACTCCTTCTTCGTCGGCGTCGCGATCCCCCTCTCGATGATGGCCTCGTTCCTGGTGCTGGGCTGGATCGGCTACTCGCTGAACATGATGGTGCTGTTCAGCCTCATCCTGATGCTCGGGATGCTGGTGGACAACGCGGTGGTGATCGTCGAGAACATCTACCGCCACCGGGAGCAGGGAGACAGCGCCCTCGTCGCCGCTTCCCGGGCGACGAAGGAGGTGGCCCGTCCGGTCATCGCCTCCACGATCACCACCCTCTGCGCCTTCTCGCCGCTCCTGATCTGGCCGGGGATCATCGGGGACTTCATGTCCTACCTCCCGGTCACCCTGATCATCGGCCTCTCGGCGTCTCTCGTCGTGGCGCTGATCATCAACCCGACTCTCTGCGCCCACCTGATGAAGCCGCCCACGCGGAAGGCCGCGGGCGTCGCAGGGGAGCATCCGTTCCGCCGCCGCTACCGGCAGCTTCTCGGCTGGGCCCTGCGGCCGGGGCCGGATGCGGGGAGCCGGGCGTGGTTCGTGCGCAATTGGGCGCTGCCGGTGGCCTTCGTGGCCTTCCTTGGCGCCGGCGTGGCGCTCACCCTCGGGGGCATGTTCTTCCAGACGAACGCCCTCATGCCGGTCGTCATGGTGTTCGCCGGACTCGGCGTGGCGGCCTTCGTCCTGCACGGGGCCTGCTGGCTCGTCTGGGCCATCATCCGGCGGCCGCTGGGCTGGCGGCCCTGGGTCACCGACCGCCGCTCCGGGCTGATCTGGAGCATGTGCGCGATCCTGGTGGCCACTGTCGGCGTCTACGCGGTGGTCGGGAAGGGCGTCGAGCTCTTCCCCGAGGTCGAGCCGCGCCAGATCACGGTCAGCGTGGACATGCCCTCGGGGGCGACGCTCGAAGCCTCGGACGGCGTGGTGAGCCGGATCGAGGAACTCACCGACGGCACCACGGACCTGAAGCACCTCATCGCCAACGTGGGGCACTCCGGCCAGAGCGTGGGCCCGAGCATGGGGGGAGGGGGCACGCCGAACCAGAGCCAGGTCACCCTGTATCTGCACGAGCGCCGCGACCGCGCGGAGCGCAATACCTTCCAGACGATGGAGGGTGTCCGGGAGGTGCTCGCCGGCATCGTCGGCGCCACGATCAAGGTGGATGCGCCCCAGGACGGCCCCCCGACCGGAGCCCCGGTCTCGGTGCGGGTGGTCGGGGACGACATGGCCGAACTCACCAGCCTCGCCGAGACGGCCCAGGAGCGAATCCGGGGGATCGACGGGCTCGTGAACCTCGACGACGACCTCGAAGCCGGTCAGCCGGAGATCCGGATCGAGGTGGATCGCGAAGACGCCATGCGGTCCGGGGTGAACACCCAGCTCATCGCCGCCACGGTGCAGACCGCGATTCTGGGAGCGGAGGCCTCGAAGTACCGGATCGGCGAGGACGAACACGACATCCGGGTCCGCCTCGCGCCGGAGGCGCGGCGCTCGCTCGACGACATCGCCGAACTCACCGTGCCCGATGAGGACGGGATCCCGATCCCGATCCGGACTGTCGCCGACCTGAAGCACGGTTCCGGACCCGCGGCGGTGCGAAGGGTGGACCTCCACCGGGTCGCCACGATCGAAGGCGACGTGGTGCGGGAGTCAGGGCGCACCGAAGGCAGCGTCCGCGAGGAGGTCGCCGCGGCCCTCGACGGGATGGAGTGGCCGGCTGGCTACCACTGGGAGTTCTCCGGCGCGAACGAGGAGGAAGAGCAGGCCACCGCATTCCTGTCGCGGGCGTTCGTGATCGCCCTGCTGCTCATCCTGATGGTGCTGGTGACCCAGTTCGATTCGCTGATCCTGCCGTTCGCGATCATCACCTCGGTGGCGCTTTCGGTCATCGGGGTGCTGTGGGGCCTGATCCTCACCGGCACGGCGTTCGGGATCATCATGACCGGCATCGGGGTGATCTCGCTGGCGGGGATCGTGGTGAACAACGCCATCGTGCTCTGCGACTTCATCCGTCAGTTGCGGGAGCGGGGCCTGAGCCGCCGGGACGCGGTCATCGAGGCCGGGTCCATCCGGCTCCGCCCGGTCCTGCTTACCGCGGTGACGACCGTGCTCGGGCTGGTGCCGCTGACGCTGGGGCTCAACCTGGACTTCTTCAACCTCTCCTTCTCGACCGGAGGGGAGAGTTCGCAGTTCTGGGCTTCCATGGGGGTTGCCGTCATCTTCGGGCTCACCGTGGCCACGGTGCTTACGCTCGTCGTCGTGCCCGTGACCTACGACAGCCTCGACTCCTTCTCCGACGCCTTCGCCTCCTGGCGCGCGGCCCGGAGCGCCCGCCGCCGGACCACGGTCGCCGCCTCCCCGGCCCTCGACCCGACCGCCCCCGCCTGACCCCCGACGGCCGAGGCGTCGAACCGGTCGCCGGGAAAGGCCAGGCGACCGACCTGCGGCGCGCGTCCTTTCGCTGGCCCGGGCGGCGTTCCGGGCGGGGACAGGAGGATTCCAGGGGGTAGGATTCCGGGCCCGCAAATTGAGCTGGAGGGGTGCAAGAGCGGCCGAATTGGCCAGCCCGGAAAGCTGGTGTACCGGCGACGGTACCGTGGGTTCGAATCCCACCCCCTCCGCCGGAGGCGGAGCGGGCGGAACCCATCTCCCATGAGCGCAAGGTCTCTTTTCGGCGCCCCCGCCGGGCCCGCGGAGAAGAAGCCGACCGCCCCGGCGGAGAAGAAGCCGACCGCCCCGGCGGAGTCCGAGGCGGCTCCGGATCCCGGTCCAGCGGCTGCGATCGAGACCACACCGGATCCCCCGTCATCCGCGGCGGCGGAAGCGACTCCGGAACCCCCGCCGCCGGCAAGGCGACCACCCGACCCGGCAGCGCCTTCGCCCGTCGAGGCGGAGGGGGACGCGGAACCCGCATCCGACCAGGCGACGACGGCGGCAGCCAAACCGGAGCCCTCGTCACCCGGCTACCAGGTGCTGGCGCTCCGCTATCGGCCGCAGACGTTTTCGGAACTGGTCGGCCAGGACGCCGTGGTCCGCACCCTCCAGAACGCCATCCGGAAGGACCGGATCTGGAATGCCTTCCTGTTCTCCGGCCCGCGCGGCGTAGGCAAGACCACGATCGCCCGGATTCTGGCCAAGGCGCTGAACTGTCGGAACACCCCGGGCCCCACGCCCGACCCGTGCGGCGGCTGCACCTCCTGCCGCGAAATCGCCGGGGGCTACGCGCCGGACGTGCCGGAGATCGACGGCGCGAGCCACACCCGGGTGGACGACGTCCGCCAGCTCATCGAGACCGCCAGCTACCGCCCCGCCCGCGACCGCTTCCGCATCTTCCTGGTGGACGAGGTCCACATGCTCAGCAAGAGCGCGTTCAACGCGCTGCTGAAGACGCTCGAGGAGCCTCCGGCGCACGTCAAGTTCATCTTTGCGACGACGGAGATCCACCGCCTGCCGGACACGATTCTGTCCCGTTGCCAGGAGTTCGACCTCCACACCCTGAGCCGCGCCGACCTGACCGCGCTCCTCACGAATGTCGTCAGGAAGGAGGAGGTCGCGGTCCGCCCGGAGGCGTTGGCCCAGATCGTCCGCTTCGGCCGGGGGAGCGTGCGCGATTCCCTGTCCGCGCTCGATCAGGTGATTTCCGCCGTCGACGGCGAGGTGACCGAGGCCGACGTCAGTGAAATGCTGGGCGTCCCCGGGGTCGCGGTCGCCCGGCGCGCCGCCGCCGCCATCCTCGCCGGCGAGCGGGGAGAGGTCTTCGCGGTCGTCGAGGAACTCGTCGCCGGCGGGCGCGACCTCCGGCAGTTCCTCGCGCTGTTCATGCAGTACCTTCGCGACCTGGTGGTGTCCCGGGCGGCTCCGTCGCGGCCGGATCTCCTGGAGTGGCCGGACGAGCAGGATCGCAAGGGAGCCCTCCACGGGAAGTTCAGTGAGGAAGATCTCCTGCGCAGCCTCGATGTCCTGGCTCGCGCCGACGAGCAGCTCCGCTGGGCGGCAGAGCCGCGGTTCCACCTGGAACTGGCGCTCCTGAAGCTGGTGGAGCTGCCGCGGCTCGCCCGGTTCGACGAGATCCTCGAGCGCCTCGAAGCGACCGACACGACCGACGCGCCCGCGTCGAAGCCGGCGCCACCCCAACCTGCCGCGCCCGCGCCGCCGCCTCCGAAACGCCGGGCCGACCGGCAGGCCGCGCCTTCCAGAGAAATCCCGACCGTGGTGCGCGATTATCAGGAGCAGTTCGGCGGCGCCATCGTGGCCGACGAACCCCTCCCCCCCGAGAATCCATCCGTCCCGTCGTTCGGCGCTGCCGGCGGCGGCCGCTGACCTTGTCCCCCGAATCGTGAAAGGCGGGAAGAACCGATGTTGTCGAAGATTCAGCAGGCCACGCGCCAACTGGCCGAGATGGCCAGGCTCAAGCGGGAAATCGAAGCCATGGAGACCGAAGGGTCGGCGGGCGGCGGCATCGTGCGCGTGCGCATGAACGGCTCCCGCATGGTGCGGCGGGTCACGATCGATCCCGAGGCCCTCAAGTCCGGGGACGCCGAACTGCTCGAGGAACTGGTGAAGGCGGCGATGAACGACGCCTCCCGCAAGGTGGAACGCGATCTCGCGAACCGCTTCCGCGCCATGGGAGGCGACGCCCTCGGGAGCCTGATGGGCGGCCGGTGAGCGTCCTTCCGGCGGCCCTGGAGCGGCTGATCGCGGAGCTGAAGCGGCTTCCCGGCATCGGGCCGAAGTCGGCGCGCCGCATCGCCTTCCACCTGCTCGCGGCGCCTCCGGAGCGGGCGGCGTCCCTGGGCGCCGCCGCGAGTTCACTCCACGAGCGCATCTCCCGGTGCGGGGTGTGCGGCAATTTCACCGAGGACCAGCCGTGTGACCTCTGCCGGAATCCCGAGCGGCGGGCGAGCGTGATCTGCGTTGTCGAGGACGCGTCGGACATCGCGGTGGTGGAGAAGGCGCGCTCGTTCGACGGCCGCTACCACGTGCTCGCGGGCAGCGTGTTCGACGCCGGCGGAAGCCCCGAAGACGACCCTCGGGTGACGGCGCTGATGAAGCGGGTGCGGAGCGGCACGGTCGCGGAGGTGATCGTGGCCACGAACCCGACGCATGCCGGCGAGGCGGCGGCGGCGTGGATCGCGATGCTGCTGAAACCGGAGGGCGTCCGCGTCACCAGAATCGGCATTGGCGTGCCGCTCGGAAGCGAGCTCGCGCATGCCGATTCGACCACGATGGCGGAGGCTCTGCAGCATCGCAGCACCCTCTGACAGCCTCACTGCCCACTGTTATGCTTCGGCGCCCTTCGGTCGGGTTGCGCCTGCCGATCCACGGTAGCTCAATGGCAGAGCAGCGGACTGTTAATCCGTTGGTTGTAGGTTCAAGTCCTACCCGTGGAGCCAGGCGCCCCGCGCAGGCGGAGCGTCGCGGTCGCCCCCGCCGGCGCCGCAGTCGCCTCTTCGCGGCCCCGGGTGCTGACACCCGCCTCGATTCGGTCGAAATCAGCGGCTCCGACCACCGCATCCGCTCCGCGCCCGGACTCCCGGCGGAGTCCCCGGCGGATGATGTGGCCGCGCCGCCTTGCCGATGATCCTTCACGCCGTCCGCCGGGGATTCGACATCCCGCTGGCCGGCGCTCCTCCGGCCGGTACGGCTCCGGCGGAAGCCCATCGCCCGGACCGGATCGCGCTCCTCGGCGACGACTACCCGGGGATGCGTCCGTCCATGCGGGTGCGGCCGGGCGATGCGGTGGAGCGTGGGGCGGTGCTCTTCGAGGACAAGAAGACCCCCGGGGTGCGCTTCACGGCCCCGCTTCGAGGTCGCGTGACCGAGGTGCACCGCGGGCCGCGGCGGGCCTTCGTCTCCCTCGTCATCGCCGTTGACCCCGGTGAGCGCTTCGGCGCCGGAAGCGGGGCGCGGGCGCCCGGCGCCTGGACCGGCCGCCACCCCGACGGGCTCGCCGGCGACGCGGTGCGGGACCTCCTCCTGGCCTCCGGCGCCTGGACCGCGCTCCGCGCCCGACCCTTCGGTCGGGTGGCTGATCCGCGTCGCCGCCCCGAGGCCATCCTTGTCACCGCGCTGGACACCGCGCCCCTCGCCCCGGACCCGGTTGCCGCCGTGGCCGGCCGGGACGAGGATCTGGCCTGGGGCGCCGCCGCCCTCACTCAGCTGACCGAGGGGCCGGTCTTCGTCTGTTTCCGGCCCGACCGGCCGCTCCCGATCCGGGAGAGTTCCCGCATCCGCCCGGCCGCCTTCGCCGGCCCCCATCCCGCCGGCACGGCCGGTCTCCACATCCACCGCCTCGCCCCGGTCGCCCGGACCCGGGAGGCCTGGCATCTCGACGCCCAGGACCTGGCTTCGATCGGCCGCCTCTTTCGGATCGGCTCTCCGGACGGCTGGCGGGTCGTCTCCCTGGGCGGCCCGCCGGTGGACCGGCCGAGGCTGCTCCGGCTCCCGGTCGGCGCGGACGTCACCGACCTCGGCCGCCGTTCCCTGGCCCCGGACCTCCCCGGGGCGACCCGCGTCATCTCCGGTTCGCTCCTCGCGGGGCGGACGGCCTCCGACGCGGTCAGCGGCTATCTCGGGCGCTATCACCGGCAGATCACCATCCTGGAAGAGGGCCGTCGCCGCCGCTTCCTCGGCTGGCTCGCCCCGGGCGCCGACGCGCTCTCCGCGAGTCGGGCCTTCCTGTCCTCGCTGCTCCCCCGCAGGGCCCGCCGGCTCAACACCGACACGCACGGATCGCGGCGGGCGATCGTCCCGACAGCGGCCTACGAGCGGGGGATGGCCTTCGACATTCCGCCGGTGCCGCTCTTGCGCGCGCTCCTCATGGAAGACATCGAGCGTGCCGAGGAATTGGGTGTCCTCGAACTTGTCGAAGAGGACCTCGGCCTCCTGACGTTCGTCTGCCCGGCCAAGAACGACTATCCACCGGCGCTCCGGCGGGTGCTCGACACCCTGGAGAAGGAGGGGTAGGGCGCCGTGCTGCGCCCGCTGCTGGACCGGCTCGGGACCCCGTTCGGTCCGGACGGCCCGCTGCACCGGCTCTGGCCGCTCTGGGACGCCCCGGACACCTTCCTCTACACGCCGGGGAAAACCACCGCCGGCCCGGCCCACGCCCGCGACCGGCTGGACATGAAGCGGCTCATGTTCACGGTGGTCCTCGCTCTCCTCCCCACCGTGGCGATGGCCTTCTACAACACCGGCCTTCAGGCCAACCGGGCCATTGCCGCCGGAGGTCTTCCGCTGCCGGGCTGGCGGGCCGATCTGATCGAAGCTCTCGGCTTCGGCTTCGCGCCGGAAAGCGTGGCCGCGGCCGTCGTCCACGGCGGCCTCTGGTACCTGCCGGTGCTCCTCGTCACCTTCGCCGTGGGCGGGGCCTGGGAAATGCTGTTCGCGGTGGTCCGCCGCCACGAGGTGAGCGAGGGGTTCCTGGTGACCGGGATGCTGTTGCCGCTCATCCTCCCGCCCACCGTGCCCCTCTGGCAGGTGGCGCTCGGGATCAGCTTCGGGGTGGTGCTCGGCAAGGAGGTCTTCGGCGGCAGCGGCTACAACATCCTGAACCCGGCGCTCACCGCGCGCGCCTTCCTCTTCTTCTCCTACCCGGCCGACCTGAGCGGCGACCGGGTGTGGATCGCCGCCGACACCGCCCCCGACGCGGTGAGCGGGGCCACCTGGCTGGCCCGGCTCAGCCTGGTCGGCCCGGAGGCTCTTCTTGAACGGCTCCATCCGGCGGCCGCCGGCGGGGTGACCCCGTGGGACGCCTTCATCGGGCTGATCCCCGGATCCATGGGGGAAACCTCGGTTCTCGCCTGTCTCCTCGGCGCGGTGGTGCTGGTGGCCACCGGCATCGGCTCGCTGCGGATCATGGTGGCCGTCGCCGCCGGCACGCTCGCGGCAGGGGGTCTCCTGAACCTGGTGGGCTCCGCCGCGAACCCGTTCTTCGCCGTGCCCTTCTGGTGGCACTTTCTGCTCGGCGGCTGGGCTTTCGGAACGGTGTTCATGGCGACCGAACCAGTCACCGCGCCGTCGACGAACGGCGGGCGGGTGGTCTACGGACTCCTGATCGGCGCCCTCGCGGTCCTGATCCGGGTGGTGAANNTTCGCCATCCGCAGCAACGTCCGCCGCCGGGCGCGGCTCGCCGCCCGCGCGGCGGCATTCCGGAGCGGGGACCGGGGCTAGAATTTTTCGCCCCGTTCCCGTGAAATCCGCCCGCTACATCCTCGGTTTCGCGGCGGCGGTGTGCCTGGTCTGCTCGGTCCTGGTCTCCGGCTCGGCGATCGCGCTGCGCGAGCGGCAGGCGGAGAATGCCGAGCGGGAGCGCCGCCGGAACGTCCTGGTGGCCAGCGGCCTCGCCGGCGCCGGCGAGGACCTCTCCGAGACGGACCTCGCCGAGCGGTTCGCCTCCGTCCGGGCGGTGGTGGTGGACCTCGCGACCGGCGCCGCGATCCCGGATGCCGACCCCGCCGGGGTGGATCCGGTGGTGGAGGCCGGGATCGCCGCGTCCTCCCGCGCGGTCGAGGACAACCCGGCGCGCATCCGCCGGGTCGAAAACCGCTCGGTGGTCTACCTGGTGGAGCCGGGCGGGGAACTCGAGGCGATCGTGCTGCCGGTGCGGGGGCAGGGGCTGTGGTCGGTCCTCTACGGCTTCGTCGCCCTCGAAGCCGACCTGAACACCGTCCGGGGGCTCACCTTCTATGAGCACAAGGAGACGCCCGGGCTGGGCGGCGAGGTGGACAACCCCGACTGGAAGGCCCTCTGGCCGGGGCGTCGGGTGTTCGGGGCCGACCCCGCGGCGCCGGTGATCGAGGTGGCCCGGGCGGCGGCCGGACCTCCCGAGGAGGACCCCCACCGGGTGGACGGCCTCGCGGGGGCCACCATGACCAGCCGGGGCGTCACGAACCTGCTGCGGTTCTGGCTGGCGGGGAACGGATTCGGGCCGCTCCTGGAACGGCTTCGCCGGGAGACGGCCGGCTAGGCGATGGCCGCCTCCATGCGGCGGGTGGTTCTTGACCCGCTCGTCCACGACAACCCGATCGCGCTCCAGGTTCTGGGGATCTGTTCCGCGCTCGCGGTGACGACGGGCATGCAGACGTCGGTGGTGATGAGCGCCGCGGTGGTGGCGGTCACCGCCCTCTCCAATCTCTCGGTGAGCCTGCTCCGCCACCGCATCCCGGGAAGCATCCGGATCATCGTCCAGCTCACGATCATCGCCTCGCTGGTCATCGTCACCGACCAGGTGCTCAAGGCCTACGTCTACGAGATCTCGAGACAGCTCACGGTGTTCGTGGGGCTGATCATCACGAACTGCATCATCATGGGACGCGCCGAGGCGTTCGCGATGCAGAACCCGCCGCTCAAGAGCCTGATGGACGGCATCGGCAACGGCCTCGGCTACGCGGCGATCCTGCTGGTCACCGGCGCCGCCCGCGAGATCTTCGGCGCCGGGTCGTTCTGGGGCATCCCGGTGTTTCCGCTGGCCGCCGAGGGTGGCTGGTTCACCCCGAACGGGCTGATGGTCCTGTCGCCCGGGGCCTTCTTCGTGATCGGGTTCCTGATCTGGATCCTCCGCGTCTTCCGGCCGGACCAGCAGGAGGCGGAGTGATGCTCCAGGACCACCTGAACATCCTCGTCCGGGCGATCTTCGTCGAGAACATGGCCCTGACCTTCTTTCTGGGGATGTGCTCGTTCCTGGCAGTCTCGAAGCGGGTCAGCACCGCGATCGGACTCGGCGTGGCGGTGGTCTTCGTGCTGACGGTGACCGTCCCGCTGAACCACGCCATCAACGACTACCTGCTGCGCCCCGGGGCGCTCGGCTGGCTCGCCCCGGCGCTGGCCGGCCAGGACCTGTCCTTCCTGCGCTTTCTGACCTTCATCGGAACGATCGCAGCCACGGTCCAGGTCGTGGAGATGGCGCTCGACCGCCATTTCCCCACCCTCCACGCCGCCCTCGGGGTGTTCCTGCCGCTGATCGCGGTGAACTGCGCCATCCTCGGCGCTTCCCTGCTCATGGTGGAGCGGGGTCTCACCCTGTCCGAAGCGGCGGTGTTCGGGCTCGGCTCCGGCATCGGCTGGGCGCTCGCCATCGCCGCGCTCGCCGGCATCCGCGAGCGGCTCCGCTACCACGCGATTCCCGCCGCCCTGCGGGGGCTGGGGATCACCTTCCTGCTGACCGGACTCATGGCCATCGGGTTCATGGCGTTCGGCGGGATCCAGTTGTAAGCCGCCGATGACGACGGTCCTCCTCGGGGTCGCCGGGTTCAGCGGCGTCATCCTGGCGCTGGTGGTCGTGCTGCTCGCGGCCCGGAAACGACTCGTGGCCAGCGGCGAGGTCCGGATTCGGATCAACGACGACCCGGAGCACGACCTCCAGGCTCCGGCCGGGAGCAGTCTGCTCGCCACGCTCGCGAACGAGAGCCTCTTCATCCCCTCCGCCTGCGGGGGCAAGGGCAGCTGCGGCGTCTGCACCCTGAAGGTGCTCGAAGGCGGGGGCGCGGTGCTCCCCACCGAGCGCAGCCACCTCAGCCGAGGCGAGGAGCGCGACGGCGTCCGGCTCTCGTGCCAGGTGCGGGTGAAGCAGGACCTGCGCATCGAAATCCCGCCCGAGCTCTTCAGCATCCGCCGCTGGACGTGCCGGGTGCGCTCGAACCACAACGTGGCCACCTTCATCAAGGAACTCGTGCTCGAGCTGCCGCCGGGGGAAGCCGTGCCCTTCCGGGCCGGGGGCTACATCCAGATCGAATGCCCCCCCTACGACATCCGCTACAGCGACTTCGACATCGAGTCGGAGTACCGCGACGACTGGGACCGCTACGGGATGTGGCGCTACACCTCGAGCGTGGCCGCCGGCGAGGACGTGGTGCGCGCGTACTCGATGGCCAACTATCCCGAAGAGCGCGGATACATCCTGCTCAACGTGCGGATCGCCTCGCCCCCGCCCCGGATGCCGGACGTGCCCCCGGGGAAGATGACCTCGTGGCTGTTCGCGCTCGAGCCCGGGGACGAGGTGACGATCTCCGGCCCTTACGGCGAGTTCTTCGCCAAGGACAGCGACAACGAGATGGTGTTCGTGGGCGGCGGCGCCGGGATGGCCCCGATGCGCTCGCACATCTTCGATCAGTTCCGGCGGCTCCGGACGAAGCGGCAGGTCTCCTTCTGGTACGGCGCCCGGAGCCTGCGGGAAGCCTTCTACCAGGACGACTTCGACCGGATTGCCGAGGAGAACGCGAACTTCGAGTGGACGCTGGCGCTCTCAGAGCCGCTACCCGAGGACAAGTGGACGGGCGACACGGGCTTCATCCACCAGGTGCTCTACGACAGCTACCTGAAGGAACACCCGAACCCGGAGGACGCCGAGTACTACCTCTGCGGCCCGCCGCTCATGCTGAAGGCCTGTCTCGAGATGCTGGACAGCCTGGGCGTCGAACCCGAGAACATCGCCTTCGACGACTTCGGCTGAGCGTGGTGACGGCCGGGCGCCGATTCGTCGCGGCGGCCGCGGGCCTGGCGCTGGCGGTCGGGTGCGGCGCGCCGCC
>JAAXGQ010000142.1 GCA_012271265.1 Vicinamibacteraceae bacterium | reverse complement strand
GGCGCTCCCGGTGTGGGGGCCGGTGAGGACAGCTGCGGGGCGAGTCAGCCGGCGGCGGGCGGGGTCAGCCGGCGGCGGGGACCAGGAGGACCGCGAGGCCCTCTCCCCGCGCCAGCATCGGGTAGGCGGCGGGCGCCTCCGCGAGCGGGATGCGGTGGGACACGAGCCCTTCGAGCGGGATCGACCGCAGCAGCGACCACGCGGCCCGGCGCCGCCGCGCCACCGTCCAGCCCGGTCCCAGCGGCGGCAACCGGCTCACCTGACTGGAAACGATCGAGATCCGCCCCCGGTGGAACCAGCCGGACAGGTCCACCGACGTGGGACCGCCGGCGAGCCACGACCCGGCAATCACGCGTCCCTCCCGCGCCGTCATCCCGATGGCAAGGTCGAGGGCGGCGCGGTTTCCGGAGACTTCGAAGACCAGATCGAAGCCGCCGGAAAAGCGGGAGCGCGCCGCCTCCCGCGCGTCTTCCGGACGGTAGACGGCGTCGGCCCCCCACCGTTCGGCCAGATCGCGGCGCGTCTTCCGGGGCTCGACGGCCGCCAGCCCCTCCAGCGGAAAGCGGGCGAGCAGGGCGGTGAGGGTTAGCCCGAGCACCCCCTGCCCCACGACCGCGACCCGGTCGCCCACCCGGGGGCGCCCGTCGAGCGTCAGGTTCACCGCGGTCTCGAGGTAGGGGAAGAGAGCAGCGCGTTCGCTCGGGATGGCCTCCGGCACGAGGGTCAGGGCTTCGGGCGGCGCGGTGAAGTGGCTCTGATGAGGAACGAACGCAAACACCCGGTCGTGGGCGCGAACCTCCTCGCCGGCCGGCGCCGTGAGGACTCGCCCGACCGAGGCATAGCCGTAGGCGAACGGGAAACGGAAGCTGCCCTGGCGAAGTCCCGGCAGCGTCTCGTCCCGGGCCATCCCGGGATCCAGGTCACCCCGCCACGCCGCCAGCTCGGTTCCGGTGCTGATCGCCGAGCAGGAGGTCCGGACCAGCGCCTCCTCCGGCTCCGGCGTCGGAAGGGGCGACGAGCGGACGACGGCGCGGCACGGCGCCTCGAACCAGATGGCGCGCCTCGGGCCGGTGGGCATCAGGAGCGGGGGCGGTCAGGCCGCGGCGTCGGCGGCCTCGAAGCGCGGGCGCCCGGCGAAGACCAGGTCGCAGCCAAACCGGTCCCAGCCCAGCTCCGCCAATTCCGCCGGCGCCGGAACCTGCGCCAGCGCCGGCTCGCCCCCGACCAGCCGGGGAGCCACGGTGATGACCACCCAGTCGGCGAGCCGCTCGGCAAACAGCGAGGTGAGCACCTGCCCGCCGCCCTCGACCAGCACCCGGCGGACGCCGCGGCGCCGCAGCTCGGCGAGCAGCGGTCCGAACGGCACCCGACCGTCGCGGGAGGGGAAACGCAGCACCGCGACGCCGGTGGCCTCGAGCCGGGACGCGCGGTCTTCCGGCGCCTGGTCGGTGGTCGCCACGACGGGCCGGCGCCCTCCGAGGGCGCCAGTGATCAGCCGGGCGTCGGGCGGCAGGCGCAGGCGGCTGTCGAGGACCACCGGCCTCGGGTCATCGCCGCGCGCCAGGCGGACGGTCAGCCTCGGATCGTCGGCCAGCACGGTCCCGATGCCAACCAGGATCGCGTCGTGGCAGGACCGAAGCCGGTGCGTGAACGTGAGCGCCCGGTTGCCGCTGAGACGGAGCGGTTCCCCGGGCAGGGCGGCAATCGAGCCGTCGAGGCTCTGGGCGTAGCTGATCGTGATGGCGGGGCGGTCGCGCGGACCGTCCGGGTCGGCCTCCGCGAGGCGGCCGAGCAGCGCGCGAAGTCCCGGCGAGCGCGGAGCGGACCGCGTCATCCCCCGGCCGGATCCTGCGATGCGTCTCCTGGCGCCGGCGGGGCCCGGCGGATACCCAGCTCGGCGAGGACGAAGCGCCCGCCCACGAGCGGTTCGAAGCGGAGCCGCACGCCCACGAGCCGGGCCGGAGCCTCGGGGACGGCGGCGGAGCCGTCGAGCGCGGCGCCCTCCCGGTCTGCCTCACCGGGGGCGGGCGCGAGCGCCTGGGGAAGAAGCAGGTCCCCGGGAATCAGGATGGTCTGGGGGATGTCCTCGGTCGCGGACCGATAGCGCTCCCGGTCCATCCGCGCCGACTTGAGAAACCGCACCTCGAAGGGGGGCTCCGGCGACAGAACGTCGGCCACGTCCACTTCGGGCCCGTCCCCACCTTCGAGGAGCAGCTGGAGGCTCATGGACAGGAGCGGTCGATCCGGACTGTCCTCCGCCGGATCCCAGACGACATCCAGGGTGACCTGGTCCGACCGGCTCAGCGGCACCGGCTCGTCCAGCCGCATTTCCCACACCGGAGCGGTTCCAGCCGTTCCCCCGATCTCCAGGCGCAGCGCCGAAGTCCCCTGCTTCGAGCCGTCGCGGAAGTGCATCTCCTCCTCCCGCCAGCGGGCGAAGCCTCTCGCGCTGATGCTGCCGGCGACCGTCGGGGTGGTCAGGTCGAGATCCTCTTCGAACCCGGCCAGAACCTCCGTGGCGGAGTCCCGGTACTGACTCACGTAGCGGGTCTCCGGGAGGTAGGCGGCGCCGGCCCGATAGTTCCGGAAGAGGGGCAGCATCCCGAGCTCGCCGAGCAGCGTCGCCCGCAGAAAGGCGCCGACGTAGACCTCGGCCACTTTCCGCTGGTCGGCCTCGGCGAGGAGGGGCGCCCGATTCAGCCAGAGCGACCCGGGAAACCCGGAATCCATGCCCCAGGTCGAATTGAACTGACCGTGGTTCGCGCGGTGGGCGACGACCCCGGCCTTGAACCGGAAAGGTTGCGAAGCTCCGTCGCCGGCGGCGGGGAAGGATGTCCGGTAGAACTGCCGCAGCCCGTGAAAGCTGGGTTCGTCGGTGTCGTACGAACCCTGGATGGCCAGAAAGCTGACGTCCTCAAGCTCGATCCGACGCGAGTAGCGGCGGTCGATCTGCGCGATCGCCACGACCGCTTCGATCCCGAACCCGTAGTCGAAGCGTAAGGAGGCGTCGTCCGGGAACGCCTCGAGGCGGTTGAAGGCGGTTGCGATCGCGGCCGCCTCGCCACCCCGGGAATGGCCGACCAGGGCCACCCGGTCCAGGTCGATGCGCCGGTAGAGGAGCGAGCGCGGGTCCCTCGTCCAGCGCCGGAACTGGCGCAGGTGCTCGAGCATGAGGATGGCGCGGGCCGGCATTTCCCGGCCGCCGAAATCCCCCGACCAGGCGCCGTTCAGAAAGTTGGCGTCCACGGAGACCGCAGCGATCCCGTGGCTCGCGAGCAGCCGGCCGAGATACTCGTAGCCGGCGTCCGAAAAGTCGGTCATCCGGTGGTTTCCGTGGGCCATGACCGCGAGCGGCCGGGCGTCACCGGGCTCCACGATGGGCAGGTAGAGGCGGCCGTTCACCGGCGCCGCGTCGAGATCGAACCCCCACCACCATTCGCGGTGCGTGGCGCGGAAGCCCGCCCACTCGGGCAGAACGGCGCTGAGGCTGACGGCACTCGAGGTGAAGTCCACGCCCGCTCCATACTCCGGGCGCCGCTCGTCGCTGCCGCTCCCGTAGGTCAGCGACCGCACCTGGTACGGCCCCGGCGCGGAGGGGTCCCGAGCGAGCAGTTCCGTCGGAGTCGAGCGCTGGCGAGCGGGCGCGCGGGGGAAGGGATCGCTGCCGGAAGACCCCAGCCAAAGGAGACTCCACGCCAGGAGACCGCCGCCTGCGACCCCGGCCACGACGCCGGCCGTCCGCACCCCGTGGTGCGGAGGCCGGATGGCCAGAACCAGTCCACCGCCGATCAGGAGCGGAGCAACAAGGACGCCGGCAACCAGCCAGGGAAGGAGTGCATCCGGCCAGGAAAGCAGGAATCGGAGCAGCAGCGCCAGCGCGAGCGCCGATCCCAGGAGCGCGGCGCCGATGGACCGGCCCCACCAGCCGATCACGATGGCCAGACCGCGGCCCAGGAGGACGCACACCGTCAGGACGAGGGCGCCGACCACGAGCCCGAGGAGCACGGCGACCACGGCGCCGGAAACCGCCCCGAACGCGACCGTGGCGATCGCGTACAACACCGCGACCGCCAGAACGACGGCGCCGGCGCCAACCGCCTGCGCGCCTCGGTATCTGTTCATCGGGTTCCCGGCCAGCTCTCTGGCCGGCGGTCAGTCGCCTCCCGCGCGCAGGTAGGCGTCCGTTCCGTCGATCCAGTCCTGCCGGGGTGGAGTGAAGATGTCGACATCGAGGGTGTCCTCGAGCGCCACCGCCTTGTGCGGGACGTACGACGGCAGCACCAGGACCTCGCCGGCGCGGACATCGATCGGTTCCGAATCCTCGTCCCGGATCCAGAAGCGCAGGGCTCCGGAAATCACGTAGGTGAGCTGCTCGTTCTCGTGCGAATGCATCGGCACGACGGCGCCGCGGTCCAGGTAGACATGCGCGATCATCGCCCGCTCGCCGGAGATCATGCGGCGGGTCATCCGCGGGTTGAGGCGCTCCTGCTCCAGGTCATCCCAGCGAAGATGCCGCACTTTCGGGGTGGTCTCTGCCATCCGAACCTCCTTCGACTGCCAGAAGACAGCCAAAAAATGTAACAGGCGCCCCGCCCTCCAGGCGCCCTTCGGGGCTGAAAACCGCGTTCGATCAGGCCCAGTAGCCGAGGGCGATTCCCGCCACGAGGCCGACCGCGCCGACCACCACCGGGAACGCCAGCAGCGCCAGTCCCGCCCGCCGCAGCGTCCCCGGCTTCCCGGGGACGAACAGCACCGCCGCCTGGACGGCCACGGCGGAAACGAGCGCGCCGGAGGCCAGACCGCCGTGGGCGCAGAACGGGCAGTCGGGCGGTCCGGGCGTCTGGATGTTGCAGTGCGCGGCGCCTCCGGCCCACAGCGACACGCAGCCGCAGTCGTAGACCAGGTGGCAGTAGTCGATGAAGAACACGGCGGCCACGCTCGCCGCAACGGCGAACAGCAGTCCGCGCCCGATGAGACGGCCCGGATTCAGGCGCATGGGGTCGCTCCTCGTGGGGTGGGAAGAGAGAAACGGGATCCGGCTTCAGGCGGGAATGACGTGCTTCCGTGCCCGGGCGAAGGCGGCGATGGCTTCCTCGATGTCGTCGTCCGTGATCCAGAGATGGGGGATGACCCGCATCGCCCCGCGGGACGCCGGGAGGACCGCGACGCCCTGGTCGAGAAGGTCTTCAGCCAGACGGAAGGCGTTGACCCCGGGGGTCCGGAAACGGACGATGTTCGTCTCGACATCGTCCGGGTCCAGCTCGAGACCGGGCAATTCCGCGAGCCCCTCGGCAAGGCGGCGCGCCCGCCGGTGGTCCTCGACCAGCCGCGCCCGGTGCCGGTTGAGAGCGTGGAGAGCGCCGGCGGCGACGATCCCTGCCTGACGGAAGCCCCCGCCGAACAGCTGCCGGAAGCGGCGGGCGCGGGCGATCATCGGCGCCGAGCCGGCGAGGCACGACCCCATCGGGGCGCCGAGCGCCTTCGAGAAGCAGACGCTCACGGTGTCGAAGGGCGCCGCGTAATCCCGCTCCGGGATTCCGGTGGCCGCCGCCGCGTGCCACAGGCGGGCGCCGTCCAGGTGGGTCCCAAGGCCCAGCTCGCGCGCGGTCCCGGCGGTGTCCCGGATGGCGGTGAGCGGCCACACCGCCCCGCCGGCGCCGTTATGGGTGTTCTCCACCGCCACCAGACGCGCCGGGGGACCACAGACGCCGGGAACCATGAAGTGGGGCTCGTGAACCGAGGCGCGCACCTGTTCCCCGGTGAAGACGCCGCGACGCCCGGGGAGGCCGACGACGGTGGCCCCCGAGAGGGCCGCCGGCCCGCCGCTTTCCACCAGATAGGCATGGGCGCGTTGCTCCGCCAGCACCAGGTCGCCGGGCTCGGTCTGGCAACGGATGGCAATCTGGTTGCTCATCGTCCCGGACGGGGTGTAGACCGCGGCTTCCTTGCCGAGCACGGCGGCGGTCCGCTCTTCCAGCGCGCGGACCGAAGGGTCGTCGCCGTAGACATCGTCGCCAACCGGCGCCCTCGCCATCGCCTCCCGCATGGCCTCGGTGGGGCGGGTGACGGTGTCGCTGCGCAGGTCGATCCGGACCGGGCGTCCGGCGGCCGTCTGGCTCATGAGGTTGCTCCGGCTCCGGAAAGGCGATCAGCGCGTGATGCGGCGCAGCGGCGCCAGCCGGGCGCGGACCACCGCGCCGCGCCCCAACCCTTCCACCTGCTCCCACAGGCGATCGAGGAACTCCCCATCGACCAGACCCGGCGGCGATCCACCCCGGTTGGGAGTCGACAGGCCGAACGCGGCCCGGCAGGCATCCACCGCCTCGGCCAGCGCCCCGTCGAACACCCGGAGCGACCGGTCGCGGAGGTCGTCATCCGGGCCCGGAAGGACCGCGTCCGCGGCCGGGCGGGCGCAGCCGGCTTCCCCGAGCACGATGCGCAGCTGGAGCACGTCACCCCCGGCCGGGATCACCAGGGTGCGGTAGCCGAGCTTCTGGCTGACCGCGTCGTGGATGCGGCGCAGCTCGGCCACCGGGGTCTCGTGCTCGCAGACGTTGATGTGGGTGGAAATCCGGTCCTCCCGGCGGGAGCCGCCGTCGCGCGGATCGGCGACCAGAACCGCCGCCGACTGCCGCCTCCCTCGGCGGGCGTCGCCGCCGGCGGCCTGACCCGCCTCCAGCGCGGAGACCAGCCGATCGGCGAGGGAAAGGCCGGAACCCCGGGAGCTCTCGAAGTCCTCGGCAACCGCGTCCACGACCTCGGGGCCGACAAGCAGGTTGCCCTGGGCCACGTAGTCCTCCCCGGCCCGATGGCCGGCCCAGTCGCTGGCCTCGGCGCCGGTGTGCTGGGCGGCGCCCCCGGCGAGAGCGACCACGCCGACCTGCCGGTAAGCGGCCGCGTCATCGGCGGCAAGTCGGGCCGCGAGGGCGGCTTCGGGGTGCTCGCCCTCCCCGATCAGGTCGAGCAGCTCGGCCCCGTACGCGGTGCGGGTCCGCGCCTGGGTCGCGACCGCGCCAACGCCCGCCCGAACCCAGGGCACGCCATTCCCGACGCAGGGGTTCCGGGTGGTCACGGCGACGCCCGACTCCCCGGTCTCCCGGTCCACCGCGGCGATCGAAAAGGTGTTCACGACGCGCTCGCCCGGCGGCGCCCCCCCGGTGATCGCGGCGAGGAGCGCGGCGGCGGCGAGGAATCGGGGGGCGGGCTTCATGCGGGCGGATGGTACGGCGAGGATCAGGCGCCGGGGAAGAAGCGGGCGAGATGGTCCGCCGAAGGGGGCCGGGTAAGGCGGGAGACGACGACGAGGGCGACGGCGGAGACCAGGACAATGGCGGCGACAGGCTCCACGCCGCTGCCGGCGATAGTCCATCCGGCCGCGCCCCCGGTTCCGATCAGGAAGGCGAGCCACAGCCCGAGCCCGGCGAGGATTCCGGCGATGGCCCCGGCGGCGGTGCTGCCCTTCCAGTACACGGCCGCGAACAGCAGCGGAAAGAAGGTCGCGAAGCCGCTCAGGGCCCAGATCCCCAGGCTGTAGACGGTCTGCCCCGAAACGAGGCTGGCGAGAAAGACCACGAGCACGAAGAGCACGACGAAGATGCGCCCGAGCGTCGCCGGACGACGCCGGGCGAGCGCGGTCATCCAGCCCAGGCGCGGGGAGGCGTCCCGCGTCAGCATCGTGCCGACGGACAGCGTCTGGGAGTCCAGCGAGGACATGATCGCGGCGAAGACGCCGGCGGCGAGGCACCCGGCGAGCAGGTCGCCGGCGTGCTCGCGGATCAGCAGGATGAGCACCGGGCCCGGGGCGCCGGGTTCGACTTCGAGCCGTCCGAGTGCGCCGAGAACGACGGAAGGGAACCAGACCGCGGCGATGCACGCCGGGTAGGCCAGCACCGGCAGGCGGAACGCTGCCGCCGAGCGGGCCGACATCCAGTGGGAAAAGATGTGGGGGAAGCAGGACGTGGACAACGGCACGAACATGTAGGTCGCGATCTGGATCCAGGCCCGGCCCGAGGAGGTCAGTTCGAGGAGCTCCGGATGGGCCTGGCCCAGCCGCTCCATCGCGGCGGCGAAGCCGCCCATGCCGGAGGTGATGACGAAGAAGGCGAGCCCGCTGACCACGAGGAAGACGAGCGTCTGGAACGTGTTGACCAGCGCGGTGCTGCGCATCCCGCCGACCGCGACGTAGAGCAGGACCACGAGGCACATCACCAGGCTCCCCACCCACGGGGGCAGGATCACGTCCGGACCGGCGATGGCGGCGAGCGCGGCCCCGCCTCCCTGGACGCCGATCAACACGTAGGGAACGAGCCAGAGGAGCGAGGCGACCAGGACCAGCGCGCCGAGACCCCGGGACCCGTACCGGGCCGACAGGAACTCCGCCTGGGTGGCGAACCCGTGCCGCTTGCCCAGCCGCCAGAGGGGGATCCCGATCAGCAGGAACGTCGCCGGGATGACGATCGAGGAGCTCGTCGCCATCAGGGCGAAGACCCGCACGCCCTGGCGGTGGGCCTCGCCGGAGGCGCCCAGAATGGTGAACGCCGTCATGTTCGTCCCGAACAGGGTCATGAGCAGGACGAACGGGCCAATGGCCCGCCCGGCGAGGAAGTAAGCCTCCCCCCGGCGGTCGCGGCCGCCTTTCCGCAACCGGGCCGCCATCCCGATGCCGATCACCGCCGCCAGGTAGACGGCGACGACCGCGAGCGTCACCGGGAGCGTCCCTCCCGCGTGACGAGGGCCAGCAGCCGTGCGGCCGCCCGGGTTCCGTCATCTCGATCGCCGGTCGGCAGCAGGTGGCGGACGCCGCACCAGAGCGCGCCGGTGGCACCCGCGGCGAGGAGAAGTTCCAGCGCCAGACCCAGGGGAACGCCCGCGACGAGCGGCCGGCCCGGGGCGAGCGCGACCAGAAGCCGCAACGCCACGAGCCCGGCGAACAGCCACCGCAGCCGCCGTGCGACGCGCGGACCCCGGAACGGCGTCCGCTTCATTCCCCGTGCATCCCCGCAGCCGGGAAGGCCGGCGTTCGCCGCCGCCCCTCGGGTCCCGATCTCAGCGGGCGCTCAGGCGGTGCGTCTCCCTGAAGTTGATCCGGAACCCGACCGCCGCGGTGAAGTTGTCCCCGACCTCGCCGAGTTCCTGGGCAAAGCCGCGCACCTCGACGAACAACTGGCTCGCCCCGGCCTTGTAGTACCGGTTCAGGTTGATCCCCGCCGTCCCGATGATGGTGGCGTCGATGATGTCCGGATCGCCAAGCCCCCAGAGGCCGATCCCGCCCCCGAAGTAGCCGCCGGTCGTCTGCCGGGTCACGAGCACGTCGAACGCGGAGCCGCCCCACTGGTTCGTGCCGATGCCGGCGCCGGCGCGGCCGCTGAAGGCGGTCGTGGCGTCCGCGCGGCGATCCCTCGGGACCGTGATGCCCACGCCGGCCCCCACGAGCGGGGACGTCCGGATCGAGGGGTCGAGGATGTCCGGGCGGTCGTCCCGCTGCGTCCCACCCAGCGAGTCGAGGGTCAGCCAGTAGCCCGGATAGTCGCCGTCCACCATGAGATCCCGGCTGCTGCAGGTCGCGGTCACGCCCCGGTCGTCGGCAACCTCCGCGACCGCCTCGTAGTTCCCGTCACCGGGAAGGATGAAGGTGCGCTCGCATATTTCGCTCGCGTCGACGGAACCGACGTCCTCCCCGTCCAGCATGATGCGGGCGTAGCGCGTGGCGATCTCGCCGGTCGCCGCGCTCGACTCGCAGGTGTTCACCGTGATCCTCGCCTCGAGGTAGTGGGTCGGCGTCTCCGGAGCGCTGAGGGAGACCACGCAGGTGGGCTCGCCGCTGACCAGCGAGAGCGACGCGTCCGCGGTGGCGCGGTCCTGGTTCGGCCCGTCGACGACGACTTCGACGCGCCAGGTTCCCGCTTCCCGCAACGGGCCGGTCCACTCCGAGCGGTTCCCGCTGCGCCCCATCGAAAGCGTCTCCCTGCTGCCGGAGGGCGACGTCAGGGTCGCGGTCAGCGTCGAGCCGTCGAGCACCCAGGCGTCCACCGCCACGATCGCGGTGGAATGGGTGAATTCTCCGGAAGCGCTGAAGTGGAGCTGCGGAGACGGCGGCCACGATTGCGCTCCCGCCACGAGCGGCAGGAGCAGCAGGCCAGTGAGCGAAAGAAGCGGAAAGCGGGGGTTCATCGGGAACTCCTGAGGCGAGCGGGCTTGCGCCGGCAACGAAAACACGCGAATCGGCGTGGCGGCGTGACGGGTGGAACCCGCCCGGAGCGCACACTTGATCGGCATTTTAGCGGGATAGAATGCGCGCCGGATTGAGTTCGGAACCCGCGCCGGGGCCCGCTGGAAGCGGGCGTTCACGGCATTTGAAACTCCGGTTGGAAGACGGAGCGGTGTTCTCCGGGGTTTCCTTCGGGGCGGATTTTTCGGGGTCGCGGCCGGCCGTTGCCGGGGAGGTCGTCTTCAACACCGGGATGGCCGGGTACGTCGAGTCGCTGACCGACCCTTCCTACCGGGGCCAGATCCTGGTCCTGACCTACCCGCTGATCGGGAACTACGGGGTCCCGCCGGAGCGCCCTCCGGGCTCCATCGCGGAGCCGTTCGAGTCCTCGCGCATCCAGGTCCAGGGGCTCGTGGTCCAGCGCCATGAACCGGGCTACAGCCACCACGCCGCCTCGCGCTCGCTCGGCGAGTGGCTGCGCTCCTCCGGAGTCCCCGCGGTGGAGGGAGTGGACACCCGCGCCCTGACGCTGCGCCTCCGCGAGGCCGGGACCATGCAGGGGGTCCTCTTCCCGCCGGACCGCTTCACCGGGCCGGAGGGCCACCGGGAAGCTGCGAGGAACGCGGCGGCTGTGGAGATGCGGCGCGAGGTGTTCGAGCAGGTGGTTCCCGCCGCGGCGGTGGACTACGGCGACGGCGACGGTCCGCGGATCCTGCTCGTCGACGTGGGCGCCAAGGACAACATCGTGCGGTCGCTGCTCCGCCGCGGCGCCCGGGTGCGGCGCGTGTCGGGCCTCGAGCCCTTTGCCGACGCGGCGGCGCGGGCCGACGGCATCATGCTCGGCAACGGCCCCGGCGACCCCGCGGACCTCGGAGAGCTCGCCGCCGAACTGCACGGCGTCATGGACTGGTTTCGCGGCCCGATCTTCGGGGTGTGCCTCGGCAACCAGTTGCTGGCCATGGCGGCCGGCGCCCGGACGTTCAAGCTTCCCTACGGCCACCGGAGCGTGAACCAGCCGGTCCGGGACCTGATCACCGGCCGGTCGTTCATCACCAGCCAGAACCACGGCTACGCCGTCGATGAACAGCGGCTTCCGCCCGGGTGGGCGCCGTGGTTCCGGAATCTGAACGACGGGACGAACGAAGGGATCCGCTGCCTGGACAAGCCGTTCTCCAGCATCCAGTTCCATCCGGAGGCCCGGCCCGGCCCGGAGGACACCGCGTACCTGTTCGACGCGTTCATCGAGGGGTGCCGGAGGACGCGATGAGCACGACCGGCAAGGGAATGGGCGATCGCCCGAAGAACGTCCTCGTCCTGGGGTCGGGGGCGCTCATGATCGGGCAGGCCGGAGAGTTCGACTACTCGGGTTCCCAGGCGATCAAGGCGCTGCGGGAGGAGGGGATCCGTACCGTTCTGGTCAACCCGAACATCGCCACGATCCAGACCAGCGAGGGGATGGCCGACCGCCTCTACCTGAACGCGGTGACCCCGGAGTTCGTCCGCCAGGCCGCGACGGCGGAGAAGGTGGACGGCGTCCTGCTCTCGTTCGGGGGGCAGACGGCGCTGAACTGCGGGCTTGCTCTCGAGGACTGGTTCTCGGGCGCCGGGATCCGGGTGCTGGGCACGCCGGTCCAGAGCATCCGCGACACCGAGGACCGCGGCCACTTCAACGCCCGACTCGCCGAGATCGGGGTCAAGACCGCCCGGAGCGTGGCCTGCCGGAGTCTCGGGGAGGCCCGCGAAGCGGCCCGGGCGATCGGCCTCCCCCTCATGCTGCGGATCGGTTTCGCGCTCGGGGGAAGGGGCAGCGCCATCGTCGAGACCGGCGAGGAACTCGAGGCGGCGCTCCGGAACATCTTCGGCTCCCACGACCAGACCGCCGGAGGCGCCCAGGTGCTCGTCGAGGAGTCCCTGCGCGGCTGGAAGGAGATCGAGTACGAAGTCGTCCGCGACGGCGACGACAACTGCATCACCGTCTGCAACATGGAAAACATGGATCCGATGGGGATCCACACCGGCGAGTCGTTCGTGGTCGCCCCGTCGCAGACGCTGAACGACGAGGAGTACCAGCTGATGCGCACCGTCTCGCTGAAGACGGTGCGCCACCTGGGAATCGTCGGCGAATGCAACGTGCAGTTCGCCCTCGACCCGGAATCGCCGGACTACCGGGTCATCGAGGTGAACGCCCGGCTCTCCCGTTCGTCCGCCCTCGCGAGCAAGGCGACCGGGTACCCGCTCGCCTGGGTCGCGGCGAAGCTCGGGCTCGGCTTCACCCTTCCGGATCTGAAGAACTCGATCACCGGGGTGACAAAGGCGTTCTTCGAGCCGGCCCTCGACTATCTGGTGCTCAAGGCGCCGCGCTGGGATCTCGGGAAGTTCCAGGACGCCGGAAACCGCATCGGCAGCGAGATGAAGAGCGTCGGGGAGGTCATGGCGATCGGCCGCACCTTCCCCGAGGTGCTCCAGAAGGCTCTGCGGATGCTCGACATCGGCGTCTGCGGTCTGGACTCGTCCGCCTTCACGTTCCCCGACCTCGAAAGCGAGCTGCGCGACGCGACGCCGAGGCGGGTCTTCGCCCTGGCCCGGGCGCTACGGAAGGGATTCGACGCCGGCAACCCGGACGCGGCGCTGGAGCGGGTCCGCGAGCTGACCCGGATCGATCCCTGGTTCCTCCACGGGATCGCCGCGGTCGTCCGCACCGAGCGGGACCTCGAGCGGCGCGGCTGGCCGGTCCCCACCGATCTGCTGCTGCGGGCGAAGAAACAGGGTTTTGCCGACGAGGCGGTCGAGGCCCTGACCGGTCAGCCCCGAGGCAAGGCGCGCGAAGTGCGGAAGGCCGCCGGGATCGCGCCGGGCATCGCGCGGATCGATACGCTCGCGGCCGAGTTCCCGGCGGAGACGAATTACCTCTATTCGACGTATCACGCCGCCGGCGACGAGGTGGTCGGTCAGGGGAACGGGGCGGCTCCGGGGGACCGGAGGCGGCGCATTCTGGTCATTGGTTCCGGCGTGTACCGGATCGGGTCCTCGGTGGAGTTCGACTGGTGCTGTGTGAACGCGGTGCAGGCAGCGGCCGGGCTCGGCTGCGAGACGGTCATGCTGAACTACAACCCGGAGACGGTCAGCACCGACTACGACATCTGCGACAAGCTGATCTTCGACGAGGTGAGCGTCGAATCGGTCCTCGACCTCGTGGACAAGGAGCGTCCGGACGGGGTCATCGTGAGCATGGGAGGGCAGATCCCGAACCGGATCGCCATGCGCCTCCACGCGGCCGGGGTTCCGATCCTCGGAACCGCCGCCGAGGACATCGACCGCGCCGAGGACCGGAACAAGTTCAGCGCGCTCCTGGACCGGATCGGAATCGACCAGCCCCGCTGGGCCCACGCTACCGACGCGGCCTCCGCGGCGGCGATCGTGAAGAAGCTGGGCGGGTTCCCGGTGCTGGTGCGCCCGAGTTACGTGCTCAGCGGCGCGGCGATGTCGGTCGCCCACGAGCCCCACGAGCTGGCCGCCATCCTGAGGAAAGCCAAGGCGATTTCCCCCGAGCACCCGGTCGTCATCACCAGGTTCGAAGAGGACTCCCGCGAGATCGAGATCGACCTGGTCGCGAACCGGGGGGAGGTCGTCCTCTGGGCGATCACCGAGCACGTCGAGGACGCCGGCGTGCACAGCGGCGACGCCACCCTGGTGCTCCCGCCCGCCGACATGACCCTGCCCACGTTGGGACAGGCCCGCCGGATCGCCGAGAAGATCGCCTTCCACCTGCGCATTACCGGCCCGGCGAACATCCAGATGCTCCACCGCGACGGCGTGGTCAAGGTCATCGAGTGCAACCTGCGCGCGTCGCGCAGCCTGCCATTCGTCTCCAAGGTGACCGGACGGAATTACGCCCGGGCGGCCACCCGGATCATGCTGGGCGCCGATCCGCAGATGCAGCACCGCCCCCACTACGAGATCGAGCATGTCGGGGTGAAGGTGCCCCAGTTCTCCTTCTCGCGGCTCGGCGGAGCCGACCCGTTGCTGGGGGTGGAGATGGCCAGCACCGGCGAGGTGGGGTGCCTCGGTGACTCGTTCCACGAGGCCCTTCTCCACGGGATGATTTCCACCGGGTTCCGACGTCCCCGCCGGGGAGTGCTCCTTTCCCTCGGCCCGCAGCTCTGGAAGCACCGTTTCCTGCGCACGGCGCGCATGATCGTGGACGAACTAGGCCTGCGGATCTACGCCACGAGCGGCACCAGCGAGGTGCTCACCGGGGGCGGCGTCGTGAACACCATGGTCGAACGGGTGCCGGTGGCCGGGCGCTCTCTCGGCCCGGGCTTCGGCGACCCGCACCCGATCAGCGGCCTCGACCTGATCGACCGGGGCGACGTGGATCTGGTGGTGAACGTGCCGGTGGCCTACGACCCCGAGGGCCACCCCGACGGGTACCGCATCCGCCGGCGGGCGGTGGATCGGGGGATCCCCCTGATCACCGATCCGTCCCTGGCCCGCCAGCTGGTGCTCGCTCTCGTCAAGCACCCCCGGGGCACCTTGCGGGCCCGCGCCTGGAACGACTTCCTCAAGGAGCGCCCCCGCCCCGGTCCGTCCACGCTCCGTCCCTGATTGGACGGCCTGGTCCGGGAAGCGCGGGCCGTTTCAGCGGAGCGGGACCGGCTGGCCGAAGGCCCGATCGTCCTCCACGACGATGACGCCGTTCGCCTCCACGTAGCGGTCCCAGCCCTCGAGGAGTCGGGCGAGGACGTCGCGCCGCTCGCCGGCGAGGTCGCGCAGCTCCCCGGGATCGTCGTCGAGGTTGTAGAGCGCCCACGCGCCCTCCCCGAGCGGCGGCGCGAGCCAGACGATCTTCCACGCGCCCTCGCGGTAGGCGCGGCGGCCGAACAGCTCCCAGCCGGCGACCGGCTCCGGGTGGCCCTCGTCGCTGTCTCCGGTCAGGAGCGGAAGGAAGGACCGCCCGGTCGGAGGCGCGACTCCCGGCTCGGCCGGCGGCAGCGCCGCGCCGGCGGCCTCGACGAGCGTCGGGAAGAGGTCGATCACCTGCACGAAGGCACCGCTCACCGCGCCGGGGAGCCGGCCCCGGAGCCGTTCGGGGACGACCGCGAAACCAGGCACCCGGATCCCCCCTTCGTGGTTGAACTGCTTGAAGTAGCGGTACGGGGCGCTCGCGGCCTGCGCCCACTCCGGTCCGTACCAGACGAAGGAGCCCATCCGCCCCATCCGTTCGTAGGAGAAGTCGAACGTCTCCCGCAGGAAGACGTCGTTGCCGGGCAGCCCGGTCACGTCCTCTCCCGCGGGCCCGTTGTCGGAAAAGAAGAGGATCATGGTGTTCTCCAGGAGACCGCGTTCCTCCAGAAAGGCCACGAGCCTGCCGATGTGGTGGTCGAGCCGCTCCACCATCGCCGCATAGATCTCCATCTTCCGCGCCTCCACGCGCTGCGCTTCCGGACCGAGGTCCGACCACGCCCGCGCATAGGCCGGGAGCGCCGGGGCCTCCACGTCGGCGGGGATGACGCCGGCCCGCTTCGCCCCGTCGATCCGGCTTCGCGCCAGTTCCTCCCAGCCGCCGTCATACCGCCCGGCATAAAGGTCCAGGAACTCGTCCGGCGCCTGGAGCGGCCAGTGCGGCGCGGTGTAGGTCCCCAGCGCGAAGAACGGCTTCTCCTGCTCCACCGCCTCCCCGATGTAGTCCATCAGCCGATCGGTGTGGAAGCGGGTGGAATAGAACCCCTCGGGCAGGGCGTCCACGAAGGCGCCGTCCTCGCGGTAACGGATCTCGTCGAGCAGGTCGACCGGGGCGGCGTCCTCGAAGTGGCTGGCTGCCCCCGGGAGCAGGACGAAGCTGCGGTCGAAGCCCCGCGCGGGCGGCGCCTGGTCCTCCGCCTGTCCGAGGTGCCACTTGCCGGCGATGGAGGTGTGATAGCCGGCTTCGCGCAGGACGGCGGGCAGGTGGTGGACGTGCTCGTTGAGGAAGCCCTCGTAGCCGACCCGTCCGGCGAGGTCCTCTCCCATCAGGCTGGCCATCCCCCCGAGTCCGGCGCGGTGGTGATCCACACCGGAGAGCAGCATCGCCCGGGTGGGGGAGCAGGTCGCGCTGGTGTAGAAGCTGGTGAACCGCAACCCCGACGCCGCCAGGTCATCCAGATGCGGCGTGCGGATCTCCCCGCCGAAGGCGCCGATGTCGGTATAGCCGAGATCGTCGGCGACGATCACCAGGAAGTTGGGCGGCGCCGCGGGGGTGGGGCCTCCGCACCCGGTCAGCAGCGCTCCGGCGCTCACGGCCAGGACGGCAGGAAGTCGGCGCAGGAGTCGGGGCAGAAGTCGCGGCATGGGCCGATTATTCCCGCCCGTAGAATCGGCCGCCATGCGCGTGCTCCGGGTGGCGGCCGCCCAGGTCGGGGGAATCCAGTCCACCGAGAGGCGCGAACAGGTCGTGGAGCGGCTGCTCGCGCTCCTCGAACAGGCGGCGGCGGACCATTGCCGGCTCGTCGTCTTTCCCGAGCTGACGCTCACGACGTTCTTCCCCCGGACCTTCTACGGCGACCAGGCCGATGTCGACGCGTGGTTCGAAACCGCCGTCCCCGGGCCGGAGACGGCTCCGCTCTTCGTTGCCGCGCGGCGGCTCGGCGTCGCCTTCCACCTCGGCTATGCCGAACTCGTGCGGCAAGAGGGGCGCGTCCGCCGCTACAACACGGCGATTCTCACCGACGAGACCGGGGCGATCGTCGGGAAGTACCGGAAGATCCACCTCCCCGGGCACGCGAGGCGGCTCCCCGACGCCCCGTTCCAGCACCTGGAGAAGCGCTACTTCGATGTCGGCGATCTCGGGTTCCGGGTGTGGGAGGCGCTCGGCGGCACGATGGGGATGTGCATCTGCAACGACCGCCGCTGGCCGGAGACCTGGCGGGTCCTGGGGCTTCAGGGGGCGGAGATGGTCGTCCTCGGCTACAACACTCCCGAGGAGAACATCCACTATCGGGAGCCCCCGCACCTGAGGATGTTCAGCCACCGGCTTTCCATCCAGGCGGGCGCCTACCAGAACGCCACCTGGGTCGTGGCGGCGGCCAAGTCCGGCCTGGAAGACGGCCATCGGCTGATCGCGGGTTCGGCGATCGTGTCGCCGACCGGTGAGATCGTGGCGGAAGCCTCCACCGAGGGGGACGAACTGGTGATCCACGACTGCGATCTCGACTTCGGCGCCGACCTGCGCCGCACGATGTTCGACTTCGCCCGCCACCGGCGCCCGGAGCACTACGGGCTGATCACCTCGGCCGCCTCCTACCGCCCCAGCACCTTCCAGGACGGCTGACGCCGCAACGGCGCGTCTACGGCGCGCCGGGGGGGGCCGCGATCAGACCGGCAGGGTCGTCCGGCCGCCGATGCGACGGACGACCCCGGCGAGGGGCCAGAGGAAGAGCAGGTAGAGGATCGCGGCAAGGACCAGCGGGGAGGGGTTGAAGTGGACGCCCTGGGCGATCCGGGCCATCCGCAGGAGATCCGGGAGAGCCACGGCGCTGGCGAGGGCGGTCAGCTTCGCCGCTTCGAGGGTGTTCCCGGCGAGATCGGGCAACACGTTCCGGACCGCCTGAGGAAGGATCACGAACCGGAGGACGCCCGGCGTCGAGAGGCCGGTGGACCGCGCCGCCTCCCACTGGGCCCGGTCGATGCTCGCGATCCCGGCGCGCAGGATCTCTCCGTAGTAGGCCGCGGTGTTCACCGTGAGCGCGATGGCGACTCCGAGGAGCGGCGGAGGCTCGAGTCCGAGAAACGGCAGGCCATGGACGATGAGCACGAGCAGGACGAGCGGCGGAAAGGCGCGCACCAGGTCCACGCCCCACGAGAGCGCCCGGTCGAGCCACGGGGGCGCGACGGAAGCCGCGGTCGCGAGCGCGGCCCCGACAGCGATGCCGCCCGGAATCACCAGCACAGAGACCTCGAGGGTGACGAGGAGACCGCGGAGCAGCAGCCCGGCGCTCTCCAGCATGACCTCTCCGTTGAGGAAGGTCTCGAAGATGGACGCCACGACGGATCAGCCGCTCAGGGCGAGGGAAACCGGTCCTCGAGCCAGCGGCCGAGGCGGACGAGGGGCAGGAAGAGGGCGACGTAGACGACCGCGGCGAGAAGGAGCGGCGCCGGGCTCGCCGTCTGGGCCTGGATGCTCGCCGCCTGGTTCAGCACCTCGGGCACGGCCACGACCGAAGCGAGCGCGGTGTTCTTGCCGGTGGCGATGGCCCGGTTGGTGAGCGGCGGGATCGTGAGTCGGACCGCCTGCGGCAGGATCACCCGCCGGAGCGTCGCGGCCCGGCTCATTCCGGTGGAGAGCGCCGCCTCCCACTGTCCCCGCCGCACCGAAGTGAGGCCGGCCCAGAAGATCTCCTCCGCCGACGCCGCAAGGACCAGCGCCAGCGCGAGGAACGACGCCGCGAATCCGCTCAGCTCGATGCCGGCGAAGGGAGCCGCGAAATACAGGACGACGAGCAGGACCAGCGGGGGAAAGGCGCGGAACGCGTCGCTGTAAACCACGATCGCCGCGGCGAGCCGCCGGACGGGCAGCGTCCGCGCGAGGGAAAGCGCGAAGCCCGCCGCCGTCCCGGCGGCGATCGAGGCGAGCGCCAGCGCCAGGGTGATGAGGATTCCCGAACGGATCGGAGGCCAGGCGATGCCCCAGACCTCCGGATCGAAGAAGATCCCCATCAGGTCGGCGCCCCGGTCAGAGCCGGCGCAGGAAGGAGCGGAGGCGGGCGCTGCGCGGGCGGTCGAGCACCTCCTCCGGAGGACCGCTCTCGAGAATCCGCCCCTCCGCCAGGAAGACGATCCGGTCCGCAGCTTCGCGGGCGAAGGCGATTTCGTGGGTCGCGATGAGCATGGCCACCCCGTCCGCCTTGAGCGAACCGATCACGTCGAGCACGCTCCCGACGAGTTCCGGGTCGAGGGCGCTGGTGGGCTCGTCGAGCAGCAGGATCCTGGGCCTGAGCGCGAGGGCCCGGGCAATGGCCACCCGCTGCTGCTGACCCCCGGACAACGCATCGGGGCGGGCGTCGGCCCGATCGGCAAGCCCCACCCGGGAAAGCGCCTCCCGGGCGGCCTGCTCCGCCGCCTTCCGGGAAAGGCCGGCCGCGCGCCTTGGGGCGAGCGCGGCATTCTCGAGCGCGGTGAGGTGCGGATAGAGGTTGAACGCCTGGAACACCATGCCCATCCGCCGCCGCGCCTCGGCGAGCGCGCGGCCGCCCGACGGCGCCGGCCGCCCACCGAATCGCACGGCGCCGCCGTCCGGCTCGGTCAGGCGGTTGCAACAGCGGAGGAGCGTGCTCTTCCCCGAACCGGAGGGCCCGATCAGGGCCACGAGCTCACCCTCGTGGACGCTCAGGTCGATGCCTTTGAGCGCGGGGACTCCGTCGAAGGCTTTCCCGATGCCCCGGAGTTCGAGGACCGGCAGCGCCACGCCCGCCCTCGCAACGGGGTCGACCCGGGGCAACGTGGGAGGCGGATGCGCTTCGGGCAGCGGCGGACGTCAGTTGGCTGCGGGTCGGGCCGCGCTCTTCGGGCAGGGTTCCCGCCCCGGAGTCGCTTCGAAGCCCGGCAGCCCGGGAGGCCCGAAGCCTTCGTACGCAGTGACTGCGGCGGAGCCCGGCGCCGGAAGGGTCCCCAGCCACTCCCGGTGGATGCCCGCGATGACCCCTTCGGTCTTCAGGCATTCGAGGATCCCTTCGATCCGGTTTCTGAGCGGCGCGTCCTCGTTGCGAAACGCGATCGCGAACGCCGTTTCGGCGTGGATGCGCAGGCTGGCGCGCACGTTCGGGTTCTGGCGCACCACCCACGCGGCCACGCTCTCGCCCACCAGGTTGGCGTCGGCGCGCCCGGACAGCACCGCCTGGACGGCATCCGCGTTCTTGCCGTAGCGATGGGTGGTGAAGCCCCAGGCTTCCTGATTCGCCGTGGCCCAGAGGTCGTAGGCCGAGCCGTTGTTCACCGCGATGCGCATTCCCTCGAGCTGCTCGAGCGCTGTCAGCTCCGGGGCGTCCTCGCGCAGGAGGAAGACCGGATCGGTGTCGAGGTACCCCTCGCTGAGGAGAACCCGGCGGGCGCGGCCCTCGGTGATCGTGGTCGGGGCGATGACGAACTCGAACTTCCCGGCGTAGAGCCCGGAGAAGATCGAGGACCACTCGGAGTCCACGATCTCCACCCCGGGCCTCCCGAGTCGCTCCGCGATCGCGTGCGCGAGGTCGATGTTGAAGCCCTCCAACTCGCCGTTCGACGCCATCATCGCGTGCGGCGCAAAGCCGACATCGGCGGCCACAACGAGCGGGCCCGGCCCTTCCGCCCCGGGGGGGGCGCCCCCACCACAGGCCGCGAGGCAGCCGCATGCCGCCAGAGCGGCCCCGGCCCGCGCCACCCCCCCGAACATTTCCGTTCCGGCATCGTACCGGAACAGCAGGCCGCAGCCTGGCGGCGGCGGAGCTCGCTCGGGGCGCCGTTCAGCAGTCGGACGGGTCTCCGCGCAGTCGGCGGAAGAAGTCGGCCTCATCGGCGGCGGCCCGGATGGCTTCGTAGATCGATTCCTCCGAAGCGAGCACGAGCCGGCGCCGGTCATCCTCCGTGAGCGAGTCGCCAAGCCGCGGATCGGGCTGGATGCCTCGAAGCCGGAGCACGAGGCGGAGCTGCTCGAGGCGCGTAGCGGCTCGGGTCTCCCGGCGGGCCGCTTCGAGAAGGCGCCGCGTCTGAAGGTCGTCCTCGGCCGAGGTCCCATGCCGCGCACCAAGCGCTTTCCCGACCCGCTCCAGAGCCCCGATCGTGGCCCTCGACAGCGTGACCTCGTTCAGACCCCGGTGGATCTCCTCCGCCCGCCACCCGGGAAACGCCCGGCTCACCGGGGACTCCCGATAGCGGCCCCCTTCCAGCAGGTGGATCGTCAGCCCCGGCTTCAGCCCCCGAGGCCGCGAATACGTGATCCGGTCGGGAACCTCCACCCACACCTCGGGAGCCCCCCAGAGCTCGTACTGCTTCAGCTTCCCGCGCCGCACATCGGTCGTGTGATCCACCTCCAGCACCACGTCCGGAAGCTCTCCCTCCTCGACCTGAACCCAGTCCGGATGCCCGCCGCTCCCGATGATCCCGGCTACCCGCTCCGCGCTCAGGTAGACGCTCTCGTCGGGCTGCATCGTCCGCATGCGCCCGGTCCCCGGGACCCGCATCCGCAGATCGGCGCCGCCGAGGAAGCCGCACGAGGCGCCCCGCGCCAGATCAATGCGCCGGATCAGCGTCGTGAGACCGCGCGATCGCGCTTCGTGGGCCACCCCGAGCGGCTCCCGCGCCTCGAAGGCGGTCTCCGAGAGCGAGTCCCAGAACTCGATGCGCCCCTCGGTCTTCTCGTACTCCGCGTAGGTCATCGGGACCCGTCGGCATCCCGGGAACTCGAACGCCGAGACCGGCGCCCACGGATCCCGCCCCGGCCGGGCGCGAGACCGGGAGGCCCCGCTCACCCGCTTTCCACGCACTGCCACCGTACTTCCCATCGCATTTCCCATCGGCGGAGCATAAACGGACAGTGGCCCGGGGTCAGCGGCGGGAGAAGAGGCCGGCAGCGGCCCCGGAGGCGAAGCTCATGAGCGCGCTCCCGGCGATCAAACCCCCGGCGAGCACATAGCGGGGCCGGTCGAGCCGCTCGCCCGTCCGCCAGCTCACGACGCGGCGGACGAAAAGCGCGGCGAGCGCCGTCCAGCCGGCGGCCGGGTTCAGGATCAGGAGGCCCGTGGCGAACAGCACGCCAAGTTGACGGTTCGGGCCCCCGAGGAACTGGAGCACGGCGCCGGGCGCCGCCCAGAGCAGCAGCTGGCCGGCGAGATCGGGATCCCGGCCGGCGGTGATTGTGGCCACCGCAACCCGGTCGTAGGGGGGGAAGAGGTCGGCGCTGAAGTAGCTGCGGTAGGTCAGCGCCACGAGTCCCGAGGCGACGAGGAGGCCGAACACCTCGGCGGTCCGCTGGGCGCGACGCCCGGCGAGTTCCCACGCCGGGTCCGTTCCCCGGCCGCGCAGGATCCAGCCCGCCTTCAGGTCGTACCCCATGTCCGCGAAGGCCGGCCCGGTGGCGGAGGCGAAACCCGCCAGGACGACGAGAGCCAGCGGGGGAAACCCGAGCAGCATCCCGAGCAGGAGGAAGATGAGCGAGGTGGCGAAGGCCGGGAACCAGCCGGAATGCATCGCCGAGACCCCCACCAGGAGTTCCGAAATCAGGGCCGCCGCCGCGGCGAAGGCGGCGAACCCAAGGACGCCGGCGAGCCCCATCCCGGCGCCGAGCCCGGCCAGAACCGCCATCAGAGCCGCCGCGCCGGCGAATCCTCCGTAGCCGGCGAGAAAGACCTTGAGCCCGGGGGGCTGGGCGCCGGCGGGCGCCTGCTCCTCCCTCTGCCGGCCTCGGACCGCTCGCGCCATCTGCCACAGCGCGACCGCGCCCGCCCCCAGCATCACGCCGTGCGGGGCATGGATCGCGGCAAGATCGACGTCGAGCACGACAGGGGCGTAGCCTCGGGCGAGCAGCCCCAGACCGAACATGAGGAGCGCGGCCTGGTTGCCGATCCAGCACACGCCGACGATGTCGGTGGGGATCCCGATGACCCGGCCACCCGCCCCGAGCACCCCGCCAACCAGCAGAAGGAGAGCCCGCCGCCCACCCCGGTCCCCGGCCTTGAGGCACTCCGCGGTCGCGATGCCCGCGGGCCACAGTCCGGTAGCGGGAAACGCCCGGCTGTCGAACAGCCGATAGAGCATGGCGATGTCGAGGAGGGCCCCGAGCACCGCGCCGAAGATCATCGCCGGAACCAGGTCGGGCCGACCGAAGAGCCACACCATGCCCGCCGGTAGCAGCACGGCGTTCGCCCCGCCGAAACTGGCCGCGGAAATGACCGTCTGCAGCAGGTTCTGCCGGCCGGTGCTGCGGAACCGGCGGGTCACCGCCAGGGGGATCCGGCCGATGCCGATGGCGAGGACGGCGGCGATGATCGAGCTGTTCGGGGTGATCCCGACGCGCGTCAGGAGCTCCATCCCGATCACGGCCCCGAGCAGCGCCATCGCCGCGCCGATGAGCAGCGTGGCCGGCTCGAACAGCGTCGGGTGGCGCCGCCCGCGCGGCAAAACGGTCATCGGCGGCGCGCATCATCCCATCCCGATCCCCACCGCGCCCCCATGGAACACCGCCCCCATGGAACGCCGGCCCCATGGAGCGCCGGCCCCATGGAGCGCCGGCGTCCTCGCCGGCCTACGCCGCACCGCCCGTCCCCTCCTGACCGCGCCGCCCCCATGGAGCGCCGGCGTCCTCGCCGGCCTACGCCGCACCGCCCGTCCCCTCCTGACCGCGCCGCCCCCACTGAGCGCCGGCGTCCTCGCCGGCCTACGCCGCACCGCCCGTCCCCTGCTGACCGCGCCGCACCCATGGAGCGCCGGCGTCCTCGCCGGCCTACGCCGCACCACAGTCTCCTGCTGACCGCGCCGCCCCCATGGAGCGCCGGCGTCCTCGCCGGCCTACGCCGCACCGCAGTCTCCTGCTGACCGCGCCGCCCCCATGGAGCGCCGGCGTCCTCGCCGGCCTACGCCGCACCACAGTCTCCTGCTGACCGCGCCGCACCCATGGAGC
>JAAXGQ010000141.1 GCA_012271265.1 Vicinamibacteraceae bacterium | reverse complement strand
CACGACCCGATCGGCGCCGAGACCTCCTGTCGCGTCCCGGACCGCCCGGTCCCAGTTCTCGTTCTCCAGCCGGTGGATGCCGACATCGGCGCCGAGGTCGGCCGCCCGCGCCAGCTTCTCGTGCGAGGACGAGGTGATGATGACCCGCGCGCCGAACGCCTTTGCGATCTGGAGCGCGAAGATGGATACCCCCCCGGTCCCCAGGGTCAGCACGGTCGTGTCCGGTCCGATCGGTCCTTCGGTGACCAGGGCGCTCCACGCGGTCAACCCCGCGATCGGAAGCGCCGCCGCCCCCTCGTCGTCGAGGTTCGCCGGGGCGCGGCAGAAGGCGGCCTCCGGGGCGATCACTTCCTCCTGACCCATGCCGGGCCCGGGCCCACCCAGGGTGGCGCGGGCGTACTCGCGGCGGAAGCGGCCATCCTCCCAGCCCACCACCGGATGGGTGATCACCCGGTCGCCGGGAGTGAAACCGCTGACCCCCGGCCCGACGGCAACGACATTCCCGCAGCCGTCGCTCACCGGGACCTGGGGCAGGGGGAGCCTCGGGTTGTAGAGCCCCTTCAGAATGAGCAGGTCGCGGTAGTTCAGCGAGGCGGCCCGGAGCGCGACCCGGACCTCACCGGCCCCCGGCTCACCCGCTTCCGCTTCGACGAGGCGAAGGTGCTTGGCGCCGAAGCGTTCGAAAACCCAGCGCTTCACGCGCCGAAGCATACCGACGGGATGGTCGGGGAAGGGAGCCGTTCTTTGGCGCAGGTCGTTCATTCTCACCCGGTTGGGCCGGTTACAGTTCGCCCGTGCGCGCACCCACGCTCTTCGACCGGATCATTCAGGGAGAACTCCCCAGCCACCGGGTGTACGAGGACGATCTCGTCGTGGCGTTTCTCGACATCGCCCCCCAGAGCCGCGGCCATCTGCTCGTCGTGCCTCGGGAAAGCGCGGCCACCATGGCCGAACTCTCCGACGAGTCGGCGGCGGCGATCGGCCGCGTGCTGCCCCGCCTCTGCCGGGCCGCCGCCATCGCGAGCGGCAGCCCGCTCAGCAACATTCTCCAGAACAACGGGCGGGGTGCGGGGCAGGCCGTTCCGCATGTCCACTTCCACGTGATTCCCCGGACCGGTCCGAGGGGAAAGCCCTTCAGCGGGCTCGAGACGGACTGGCGCCCTGGTTCGCTCGGCGGCGCGGAAGGGCAGCGGATCGCCGAGCACATCCGGATCGCGCTCGAGGCGGAGGCCGAGGCGCCGGCAGGGGGCGACGCGTGACGCCTCCGGGACACCGCACCGGCGCGGCCATCATCTGGGAGACGCTGCTTCGGGAGGGGGTGAAGACCGTCTTCGGGTACCCCGGCGGCGCGATCCTGCCCACCTACGACGCGATGCTGGACTACCCGATCCGGCACATCCTCGTGCGCCACGAACAGGGCGCCACCCACATGGCCGACGGCTACGCGCGCGCCACCGGAGAGGTCGGGGTCGCCGTCGCCACGTCAGGTCCGGGCGCGACGAACATGGTCACCGGCATCGCCACCGCGATGCTGGACTCGTCGCCGGTCGTGTGTATCACCGGCCAGGTCGGCAGCGCCCTGATCGGCACCGACGCCTTCCAGGAGACCGACGTGACCGGCGTCACCCTGCCGATCACGAAGCACAACTACCTGGTGACCGAGGTTGAGGAGAT
>JAAXGQ010000140.1 GCA_012271265.1 Vicinamibacteraceae bacterium | reverse complement strand
CCGGCCACCGCCGTAGGCGGGCATGGTCCGTGGCTCCGGACCCACGGTCGGTCGGGACGTCGGGGCTGTCGGCAGGAGACTTCCGTAAGGGACCAACGGTGCGGCGTAGGCCGGTGAGGACGCCGGCGCTCCATGGGAGCGGTCAGACGCCGGTGGACGCGCCTTGGAGCGCGTGGCGGAACGCCGCTGCCGCCCGGTTCACGGCGCCGCCGTCGTCACCGTCGAACGTGATGCGGGTCCCTTCGGGTCCAGGATAGGAGCCGATCTGCACCTCAGGGTGCGCTGCAACGACGCGGTCGAGGAGGGGGATCAGGGCTTCCTCCGGTCCGGGCACGAATTCGAAGTCGGTGTGGAACGCCGGACCCTCGGGAAGGCAGCCCGCGAGCACTTCAATCTTGTCGTCGAAGGCCGAGGGCAGCCCGGGCAGGATCCACACATTCCTCATGACCGGCACCGGCCAGGAGCCGCCGGGCGTTCCCCCGCGCAGCTCGCAGCCGGCGGGCACGCGAGCGAGGCCGCGATGGCTGTTTTCGAGTCCGCGTTCCCGGATCGCCGTGAGAAAGCGCGGGTGGTGGACGACGCTCGTTCCGAAGGCCCGGGCGACGCCCTCCATCGTCACGTCGTCGTGGGTGCCGCCGATACCGCCGGACGTGAACACCACGTCGTGGCGCTCGGCAAGGGCGGCGGTTTCGGCGGCGATCCGTTCGACGCTGTCCCGGATCGTCACCACCCGGCGCAGCTCGATCCCCTTCTCGCGAAGCAGCCGGGCCAGCTTCCCGGTGTTCGTGTCGGCCACCTTTCCGGCGAGGAGCTCATTCCCGATGACGAGGAGCGCGGCGGTCTGACGGTAGCCGGAACCGTCGCGCGCCGCCTTGGCCCCCGCGCCCCGCCGCTCCATGACCATCGCTGCCCGCACCAGCCGGATCTCATCGTACGAGACCTCGTCGCCGAGAAGCTCCTTGACCGGACGCAGCGGCCAGATTCCGAGCCGGTCCAGACCGTCGCGGATCCGAGCGGTGCGGTCGGCGCCGGGGAGGAGGTGATCCAGGCGGCAGGGTTCCGTCCCTGCCACGAGTTGTGTGATGTGGCCGATCACCGTCCCCGGCTGGATCCCGAGTTCGGCGGCGATCTGCTCCAGGGAAAGACCGCGGGCGAGCCGGGAACGAACGCGCTCGGCAGCGGACTTCTTCATGCCGGCGCCATTCTGCTTCGGCTTCCCGGCCTCCGCGGGCCCGGTCGCTGCCGGTGGCCCCGGCTCGGATTTCGCCCCTTGCGCCTGCGGCGGAGCGTCGCTGTGGAACTTGGCGATTTCTTCCAGGAAGGCTGGGCCGTAGGACTCCAGCTTCGCCGGGCCGACGCCGGGCAGGTCCAGGAACTCCGTGTCATCGCGCGGCTCGGCCGCCGCCATGGCTGTCAGGGTGCGGTCAGGAAACACAATGTAAGCAGGAACGCCCCGTTCGGCCGCGATCCTGCGGCGAAGGTCCTTCAACGCACGGAGCAGATCGTCGTCCAGCTTCGTGGCGCCTCCCTCGGGCGACGCCGGGGACCGGAGAGCGCGGGGCCGCTGCAGCATCAGGGGGGTGCGGGTTCGGAGAAACGAGCGGCCGGCGGGGGAGAGCCCGAGGGTCGGAAACTCGCTGCCCCGGCGGACCAGGAGGCCTCGCTGCAGGAGCGCCTCGGCGAGCCCGGCCAGCTCGTCGGCCGAAGCATCACTGGCGATCCCGTGGACGCTCAGCCGGTCGTGGCCGCGATCGAGGATCTTCTTCGCCTGGGAGCCGCGCAACACCGCGACGATGTGCCGCGTCCCGAAGCGCTGCCCGGTACGGACCACGGCGGAGAGGAACTTCAGCGAGATGTCGGTGGCGTCGTACTCCTCGAGATCACGGTCATCGGTCTTCCGCCCGTCGAGACAGTTGTCACAGCCGCCGCAGTTGCCTGTCCCCGCTGCGGCGGGGTCGGCGAAGTACTCCAGCAGGAAACGGCGCCGGCAGGAGGTGAGGTTGCAGTACTCCACCATCCGGGCGAGGCGGGCCTCCGCCGCCCGCCGCTCGCGGGGATCCTGGAGCTCGCGGAAGAAGTGCTCCTGCGCGATCCGGTCGCCATGGCTGAAGAACAGGACGCAGCGGCTCGGCCCGCCGTCCCGGCCGGCCCGGCCGGTCTCCTGAAAGTAGCTCTCGACCGACTTGGGGAGGCTGTGATGCGCCACGAGGCGGAGCCGGGGCATGTCGATCCCCATCCCGAACGCGACGGTGGCCGTGATCACCTGGATCTCGCCCGAGCGGAACCGGTCCTGCTCTTCGCGCCGGCGCGCCGCATCGAGACCGGCGTGGTAAGGCCGGGCGCGGAACCCGGCCCCTCTGAGTTGTGCCGCGAGGGTTTCCGTCTGCTTTCGGGAGAGGCAGTAGATGAGCGCGGACTCTCCTTCCTGCTTCCGCAGCAGCCGGACCAGGGTCTCGAGGGCGCCCCGCTTCGGGACGACTTCGTAGGTGAGGTTCGGCCGGTCGAAACTGGCCACGAAGAATTCCGGCCGCTTCAGCCGCAACTGGTTGGCGATGTCGCGGCGCACGCCTCGGGTGGCAGTCGCCGTCAGCGCGGCGAAGGGCGCCTCGGGCAGCGCTTCCCGGAGCCCGCCAAGAGTGCGGTAGTCGGGACGGAACTCGTGGCCCCACTGGGAGATGCAGTGGGCTTCGTCCACCGCTACCAGGCTCACCTCCAGGCGTTCGAGAAGCAGGTCGAAGCCGGATGCTGCGATGCGTTCCGGAGCGACGTAGAGCAGTTTCAGATCGCCCCGCAAGGCTTCGCTCCAGACCTGGCGGCTCTCCGCGAGGCCGAGCGAGCTGTTCAGGAACCGGGCCGCGACGCCGCGGGCGCGAAGAGCGTCCACCTGGTCCTTCATCAGCGCGATGAGCGGTGAGACCACGAGAGTGGTTCCCGGCAGCAGCAGCGCCGGCAACTGGTAGCAGAGGGATTTCCCCCCGCCGGTCGGCAGCAGGACCACGGCGTCGCGTCCGGCGAGAAGCGCCGCGACGGCTTCCTTCTGGAGCGGCCGGAAGCCGGAGAATCCGAAATGGCGCTTCAGGCCCTCGTCGAGCCTCATGTCCGCCGCCCGGGCCGGAGTCCCTCGGGAGAGCCCCTCCGGGGCGGCCTTCCCGGTCAGGGCTCGCTCACCAGGTAGGCGATCCAGGTGGGGTCCGGGGAGCCGGCCTCGACCTCCTCGAAGACGCCGTTGCCGTCGCCGTTCTCGTCGGCGCCTTCCCAGAGGACGAACGTCCGGCGGAAGCCCGCCTCCTCCAGCAATTCCCGGATCTCGGGCAGCGACCAGAATCGCCACGCGTAGCGGAAGGCGTTCGCCAGCCGGCTTCCGTCGGGGAGGTCGAAGTGCATCGCGCACTCCATATGGGCGGTGATGGGGTCGTAGGAGACCTGGTCCCAGACAAAGACGAAGCCCTGCTCCCGGCGGGGGTACTCCTTCGTTTCGTGACAGTCCGAGCCCCCGTAGGCGTCAAGAAAGAACAGCCCGTCCGGCAGCAGCGCCCGGCGCGCCTGCTCGAAGTACCTCCGCAGCATCTCCCGCGTCTCGAAGATCCAGTAACTGAAATTCATCGCGGCGATCAGGTCCACCGCCGGCCCTTCCCAGTCGAGTACATCGGACTCGACGAGCCGGACATGCTCCCGCGCTTCGCGGTCGAGGCGCGGCAGATGACGCTCCCGCCCCCACTCCAGCGGGACCGGATCCCGATCGATCGCGTAGACCCGGCTCCCGGGTCGGCGCAGGGCGAACTCGCAGGCGAGAGCCGCGGTCCCGCAGAAATCCTCGCGGAACGAGTCGGCCCGCCGCCCCCGGCGCCGGAAGAACTCGTCGTCGAGGAACTCCGCGTCCCCCGGCGCGTCCTGCACGGCGGCTTCGTAGAGCTCGTAGCGGTCGGCGCGGTCGGCCATGCTGCGCCGGCGGCGCGGTCGGCGGGGAAAAAGGCGGGTCGAATCCAAGGACGCGGAGGGGTGAGCGGCGGCCGGCTATGGAGCGCCCGGGAGCGACGGGCGCCGCAGGCTCAGTGGAGGGTGACCGGCGGGCTGAGCGCGAACTCGGCGATCTCGACCTCGAAACGGTTTCCGCCGGGGCCCTCCATCAGGTAGGCCCCCTTCATCGAGCCGAAAGGCGCCCGCAGCGGACACCACGAGGTGTAGCGGAACGACTCGCCGGGCACCAGCCACGGACGGGCGCCGACGACCCCGGGGCCTCGGACTTCTTCGAGTTTGCCGTCGCCGTGCTCGATGATCCAGTGCCGGCTCAGCAGCCGGACCAGGTCGCGCGATTCGTTGGTGATCTCGATTTCGTACTGGAAGAGCCACTCCGGAACCGGGCGTCGCCGTTCGTCCGCGAAGCGCGCTTCCACATCGACCCGGATCCCATGCGTCGTGGCGGACGAGGTGAAAGTCTCCTGCCGCACGCTTCGCATCGTAGCACGCACCCTCCGGTCCGTAGCGGCGCCTGGAGCGACCCGAACGCAGGCTCTTCCGGACCCGAGACCGATCGGTTCCGGCGCCCGGGGAAATGCGGTCCTCGGCGCGGGTGCGCGGACGCCGGCGGTTCATAATCACGGCGTGCGGGCGGCTGTCATCCTCGGCGCGGGCGTCGGGGTTCTGGCCGGAATCGCGGCGTTCGGCCACGCCGGCGCGGAGGCGGGCCGCCCCTTGCCGCGCCTCGTGGTGCTGGCGGTGGACGGCGGCGGCGATGCCCAGATCCGCGAGTTCCTCCGCGAAGGCGCCCTCCCCAATTTCGCCCGGCTCCGCGACGAAGGCGCTTTGGCCGACGGGATGGCGCCGGCCTTTCCGTCGAAGACCGCGGCCTCGTTCGCGATGATCTGGACGGGACGGCCGGGCCGTGAGACCGGCATCACCGGGAACTCGGTCCTCGCGGTTCCGCCCGCCGCGCATTCGCTGCTCGATACCCGCGACGGCTTTTCCGCGCGCCAGCTTCGCGCCGAACCTCTTTGGACCCGGCTAAGCCGGGCCGGGCTGACGGCGGTCGCGATCCACACGACGCACACCTATCCGCTCGAGGCGGCGCTCGAAGGGCTGGATCGGGACGCCCGGGAACGTCTCTTCGTCCTCACCGGTTATGCCGGGGTTCGTGAACCCGCGGAGACCCTCACGGCCGAGGATCATCCGCTCGCGAATCCCCCGGTGGCCGGCGCCGCAGGCCTCGGGGACGCAGGCGGAGTCTTCCGTTTCGGGGTCGGGGAGAGCAGGTTCCTCGGCGTATTCCTCGACGATCGGGGCGATCCCCGGAGCGGTTGGGACACGTTTGCCGTGCTCGACGACCCGCGCCGGGACGACGGCGCGGACGCCGAAGCAGATCCGCTCCTCTTTCTGGCGCGGGTCGCGGTCGGGGCGGCCGGGAACTTCTCCGTCCCCATCGCCGCCTCGGTGGAAGGCCGTCGCGTGGACTTCCGGGTGCGGGCGTTTCTTGCCGAGCCGGGCACGGCGGAGGTTCCCGCCCGGTTCGTGGTGCATCGCTCCGCCGCACACGAGGTGGCGGCGCATCCCGCCGAGGCCTGGGAGGCGCGACTGGGGTCCCCGTCGTGGCCAGCGGCTGCCGGCGCCGCCGCCTACGCGCGAGGCAGCCTCGGCCCCCCCCGGTTTCGCGAGGGCGACGGCCGGGCCGAAGCGCGCCTTGTGGAAATCGCCGGCGCCACCGCCGACGCCGCTGTCGAACACCTCGCAGCGGCGGCCACGATTCCCGATTGGCGGTTCATCGGGCTCTATATCCCGACAGCCGACGAGTTCGGCCACCTGTTGTACGGCTACCTCGACGAGCGGCTCCCGGGCCATGATCCGGACCTCGCAGCCCTACTGCGCCCGATCCTGCGCGACGCGTTCCGCGAGGTCGATCGGGTGCTCGGGCGGGTCTTCCGTCTGGCAGAGGAGCGCGGGGCTCACGTCCTTGTGGTGAGCGACCACGGCATGGCCGGCACGAACCGTCTGGTCCACGTGAATGTCGCGCTCGAGCGCGCCGGACTGCTCGCCTTCGGCCCCGACGGGCTGCCGGACCTGTCCCGGACCCGGGCCATGCTGCTGACGACCGCCGACGGGAGCATCGCGGTGAACCGCGATCTGCGTCCGGGGGGCATCGTCCCGCCCGGGGAAGAGGCGGACGCGCTCGCCGCCGTCCGGCGAGCGGTGCTCGGGATCCGCGACGCATCGGGAGAGCCGGTGGTGACCGGGTTCGTTCGCCCCGACGACCGAGGTTCGATCCCGATCGGGGGCGCCACCACCGGGGACCTGTTCCTGCGGCTGCGTCCCGGTTTCGTGCCCTCCGCGCGCCCGGCGGCTGCTGTGATCATGCCGGCCCGGCCCTCGGGGAACCACGGCTTTTTCCCGCTGCGTCCGGACATGCGGGCGATGGTGGGGGGCTGGGGTCCGCGCCTCCTGCCAGGGACCCGGTGGCCTCGGGCCAGCGCCCTCGACGTCGTTCCCACGGCGCTCGACCTCCTTGACCTGCCCGCTGATCCCGACCTGCCTGGTCGTTCGCTGCTTGGGTCGGTCCCGCTCGCCACCCCGACCGGCGCGTCCGGCCCGGAGCGTTAGCACCCGTCTTCCCGGGATCGCGCAGATGTCCATGGATGTCGCCCGCGAGGGGGTTCGGGAGCGTCGGCGGAAGCGTCGGCTGCTGCTCGGCCTCGGAGGCGGCGCCGGGCTCGCCGCGGTCATCGGCTTCGCCCTCCTGTTGGAGCCGGCGGGTCCCTCGGTGGACCGGTCAACGGTCGTCGTGGATACCGTGCGCCGAGGCGAACTCGCGGTGGGTGCGCGAGCCCCGGGAACGCTGGTTCCGGTCGTGGTCCGGCGGGTGGCGGCGGCGGTGGACGGCCGGGTTGCCGCCATCCATGTGCTCCCCGGCGCGGAAGTGGATCCCGGGACGGTGCTCCTCACCCTCGAAAACCCCGCTCTGGAACAGCAGGTCGAAGCGGCGGATCTGGAACTGGCGGCAGCGGAGGCGAACCTCGTGGACCGCCGGGTGCGGCTCCGGCGCGAGGCGCTCCAGCAACGTTCCCAGCTCGCCTCGGTCGAGGCGGAGGCGCGGCAGGCGGCGTTGAACGCCGAGGCCGACACCGCGATCCACGCCGAGGGCATCATCGGCCGGCTCGCCCTGGAGGACAGCCGCAGCCTCGCCGAGGAGCTGGCCGCCAGGGCGGCAGCCGAGGCAGAGCGGCTCCGCCTCGCCGAGGCGGCGGCCGGGGCCGAACTCGAGGGCGAGGAGGCCCGCGTAAACAGCCTGCGAGCCAAGGCGGTGCTCCAGCGGGAACTGGCGTCCCGCCTGGAGGTGCGGGCGGGCATCGCCGGGACGCTCCAGGAAGTGGCCGCCGAAGCCGGCCAACAGGTCACCGCCGGCCACGACCTCGCCCGGGTCGCGGCGCTCGACCGGCTGAAGGCGGAACTGCGGGTTCCGGAAGCACAGGCCCGCGACATCGAGATCGGCCAGACGGCGCGGGTGGACACCCGGAACGGGATCGTCAACGGTTCGGTCAGCCGGGTGGAGCCCGCGGTGCGGGAGGGCGCGGTCACCGTGGACGTTGCTCTTGACGGACCGCTGCCGCGCGGCGCCCGCCCTGATCTCTCGGTGGACGGGCTCATCGAGATTGCGCGGTTGCCCGATGTTCTCCAGGTGGGGCGGCCGGCAGTGGGACGCGAGGGTGAACGGATCGAACTCTTCCGCGTGGGGCCCGACGGCCGCAGCGCGAGCCGCGTGGCGGTGCATCTCGGCCGGGTGTCGGTCAGCGCGGTGCAGATCCTCGAAGGTCTCGCGGAGGGCGACGAGGTCGTGCTGTCCGACCCGGGTCAGTGGGCGGGCGCGGAACGGATCCGCCTGCGCTGAGTTGGAACAGCCACTAGCCGGTCGGGAGACAATCCACGCGGCCTGACGGGCCGGCAGCTCCCGGAAGCAAGGAGGAATCCGTGGCAGAACCAGTCATCGAACTGAACGGGATCAGCAAGATCTTCCGGACCGAGGAAGTCGAGACCCACGCCCTCTCCGACGTGCGCCTCCGCTTCGACGAGGGCGACTACATCGCTGTCGCCGGGCCATCCGGCTGCGGCAAGTCGACGCTGCTCTCGATCCTGGGGCTCCTCGACACCCCGAACGCGGGGGAATACCTGCTGCAGGGCCGGTCGGTGGCGAACCTCGGGGTGGTGGAGCGCACCCGCATCCGCAACGAGAAGATCGGCTTCATCTTCCAGGCCTTCAACCTGATCGGCGATCTCACCGCCTACGAGAACGTCGAGCTGCCCCTCGTCTACCGCGGCACGGCCCCGAAGAAACGGAAGCGCAAGGTGATGAACGCCCTCGACCAGGTGGGCATGGTCCACCGGGCGAAGCACTACCCCTCGCAACTCTCCGGTGGACAGCAGCAAAGAGTGGCCGTCGCCCGGGCGGTCGTGGGGAATCCCGCCATCCTTCTCGCTGACGAGCCCACCGGCAACCTCGACTCGAAGAACGGCGCCGAGGTCATGGACCTCCTCGATGCGCTCCACCGCGAGGGGTCCACGATCTGCATGGTGACCCACGATCCGCGCTACGCCGGCCGGGCCCATCGCACCGTCCACCTCTTCGACGGCCGCATCGTCCCCGCGCCGGAGGAAGGCTGATCCGCGGGCTGCGCCGGGCCCGGGCTCCGTAGAATCGCCGGCGCCATGGGAAGACTCGACGCCCGCGCCGTCACCGGCGCCGCCCTGCGCCGTTTCGAGCGGCGCCTCTTCCTCGACCTGCGCCGCCTGGAGGCGCTGATCCGCGACAGCCGGATCGAGAAGGATGTCTACCGGGTGGGTGTGGAGCAGGAGATGTTCCTGATCGGGGACGGGCACCGCCCGGCCTCGAAGGCCATGGAAGTGCTGGAGGCTCTCGACGACCCCAGGTTCACCACCGAGCTCGCCCGGTTCAACCTCGAGGCCAACCTGCCGCCGATGGTGCTCTCCGGCGACCTCCTTTCCCGGATGGAAGCCTCGCTGGAAGAGGTCATGACCCTCGCCGCCGACGCCGCGCGCCGCGTGGGCGTGGACGTCTGCCTGACCGGCATTCTCCCCACGTTACGCCTGTCCGACACGACGCTGGACAACCTGACGCCACTGCCCCGCTATCGCGTCCTGAACGAGGCGCTGGCGCGGCTCCGCCGGCAGCAGCCCTATTCCATCCATCTCACCGGCGCCGACGAATTCCACGCGACCCACGACAACGTGATGTTCGAGGCGCTCAACGCCAGCTTCCAGATCCACCTGCAGGTCGGGGCGCACGAGTTCAGCCGGCTCTACAACGTGGCCCAGCTGGTCGCCGGGCCGATTCTGGCCTGCTCGGCGAACTCTCCGCTGCTGTTCGGCCGCCGCCTCTGGCGGGAGACGCGGATCGGCCTGTTCCAGCAGAGCATCGACACCCGCGGTCCTCAGCCGAACGCGCGGCGGCGGGCTCCCCGGGGGTCCTTTGGTCGGGGGTGGGTCACCGGCGGGATCATGGAGATCCTGCGCGAGAACGTGGCTCAGCACGCGGTGCTCCTCGACGCTGGCGACGAAGACCCTGCCGACGAGGATCCTCCCGGGCTGAGCGCGCTGCAGCTTCACAACGGAACCGTCTGGCGCTGGAACCGGCCTTGCTACGGGATCACGAACGGGATTCCGCACCTCCGCATCGAGAGTCGGTACCTGCCGAGCGGCCCCACGATTCCCGACGAAGTGGCGAATGCGGCGCTCTGGCTCGGGCTCATGAGCGCCTTCGCCAAGGACCGCGCCGATCCGGCGGATTCCATGCCCTTCGTGGACGCCGCCGAGAACTTCTTTGCGGCGAGCCGGCTCGGCCTGAGCGCCGAGATGACCTGGCTGGACGGGCGCGGCTGGCAGGCGCGCGATCTCCTCACGAAGGAACTCCTCCCCAGGGCGCGCGAAGGACTTCAGCGGAAGGGCGTGGTCGCCTCGGACATCGAGACTTACATGGGCATCATCGAGGAGCGGGTCGCCACCGGCCGTTCCGGAGCGCGGTGGATCCTCGACTCCCACGAGCGGCTGGAAAACGTCGCCTCCGAAGCGGAGCGGCTGAGCGCCATCACCGGGGCGATGCGAAGGCAGCAGGGCGAGGGCCTCCCGGTGGCCCGCTGGAGCCCGGCCCGGCTCGCTGACTCGGGTGGCTGGAAGCACCACTACCTGCGCGTGGACCAGTTCATGAACCAGGAACTCCGCACGGTGCACCCGGAGGAGTCCGTCCGCCGCGCCGCGATCATCATGGACTGGGGGCGGATTCGCCATGTGCCGGTCGAGGACGGGGACGAACTCGTGGGGCTCGTCTCGTACCGCTGCATCATCCGCCTGGTGGCCGAAAGCCGGCTCGAGGAGGACGAACTGCTACCGGTGCGGAAGGTGATGAAGACCGATCTGGTGACGATTCCCCCGGACACCCTGTCCGTGGATGCGATCCGGCTGATGAACCAACGGGGGATCGGGGCGCTTCCGGTCGTCAAGGACGGGCGGCTGGTGGGCATCGTCACCGAGCACGACTTCACCCTCATCGCGCGCGGCCTTCTCGAAGAACGCCTCGGCCCCTGACCCCGTCCGGCTGCTCCCTCCGCCGAGGACGGCGGGGAGGCCCACCTTGAGGACTGCTCTATGGGGAGAAGGCCCACGGACCATGCCCGGTTGCGGCGGTGGCCGGCGAGGACGCCGGCGCTCCATGGGGGGTGGCCGGCGAGGATGCCGGCGCTCCTGGGGAGGTGGCCGGTGGGGACACCGGCGCTCGGGGACTGGCGCGCCCTGACGTCTGGAGCGCCGGCCCCCTGGAGCGCCGGCGTCCTCGCCGGCCTGCGGCGCACCGTCGTTCCCTTGGGCCGTTTCGTGCCGACCGCGCCACCGTACCGACGAACCGTGGGCCGGGAGGCCCACGGACCATGCCCGCCTGCGGCGATGGCCGGCGAGGACGCCGGCGCTCCATGGGGGGTGGCCGGCGAGGATGCCGGCGCAACATGGGGAGGTGGCCGGTGGGGACACCGGCGCTCCGAGACTGGCGCGCCCTGACGTCTGGAGCGCCGGTCCCATGGAGCGCCGGCGTCCTCGCCGGCCTGCGGCGCGCCGTCGGTCCCTTGGGCAGTCTGGTGCCGACCGCGGCACCGTACCGACGAACCGTGGGCCGGGACGGCCACGGACCATGCCCGGCTGCGGCGGTGGCCGGTGGGGACACCGGCGCTCCATGTCGACCGGTGAGGACACCGGTGCTTCAGGCGGGCGCGCGCCAGGCTTCCCTGGCTTCACTCTCGGGTGGGGGATGGCAGGGCGGTGCTTCCGGGTTGCTCCGAGCGGACGCCTCCGACGGTCATGAGCAGGTCCTCGACATCGGCCTCGTCGAACGCGCCGTCCACGGTGGCGAGGCCGACGACGCGGGCGGTCCGCCAGATGTGGCGCAGCCCGAGGCGACCCTCGCGGTTCAACTCGCTCAGGGTCTGAAACGCGGCGTCGATCTCGGCGCTCCGCTCCGCGGCGGCGGGCGCGAGCGCGTCGTGCGAAATCCGCTGCAGGGACTCGATCATGGCTGCGCGCTGCGGTTCGCCGTTGGCCATGTAGCCGAGATAGCCGAACAGCCCGGTCACGGTCAGGATTCCGGCGGCCATCGCGATGGCGAGGACGAGAAAGCCCATGGTCCGGCGCTTCCGGGGGACAAACCGAAGGTCGCGCGCGAGACTGAACGACTCCGGCGGCGGCGCCGGAATCTCCGCCGCCGCCGGCCCCTCGGACTCGGCCGGATGCGCGTTGCGCCACCGCTTGACGCCGTGCCGGATCCACACTCCCAACCCGAGGGCGAGGATCAGGACGGCTGGGACCAGGATGCCGGGCGGGGTCCACAGCGGGTCACCCAGGGTCTCGATCCGGGAGAGGTTGAACAGGAGCAGCGCGGTGATGTTGTGGAAGAAGTGGACGGCGATCGGCACCAGGATGCTGCCGGTGGCCGCGGCCGCGACTCCGAGCACGACGCCGGCCACGAAGTAGTTGGGAAGGAGGAGGCCGTGACCGGCGGTGAACAGGAGGGCGGTCACGAGAATCGCCCCCACGCGGCCGAGCCGGCTGAGGCCCGACAGGAGGACGCCCCGGAAGAGCAGTTCTTCCGACACCGCGGCCCCGAATCCGATGCCTGCGAGCCGCACGACCCAGTCGAACAGGGTCTCCGCCCGGACGAGGTGCGCCGCCGCCTCGAGGACGCCCTCGTCGAGCGGGATCAGGGACCGGCTCAGGTTCGCCAACTGGTCGCTCACCACGAAGAGCGCCAGCGCGACCGGGAAAGCAAGCAACAGGTGGGCGTTCTTCGCCGGCCGCAACAGGAAGACGCGGTACGGGTCGAGACGGAAAACGCGAATCGCCGCGACGGCGACGAACAGGGTGACCCCCGGGACCGCCAGAACCGAAACGGCCAGCGGCGCCCCGATCCAGTTGAGTCCGGCACCAACCCCAAGAATGCCCAGGAAGGCGGCCAGGAAGACCAGGAGCGCCTGCTTCGCGGTGGGGACGCCGGGCTTGCTGGTCATGCGAGGTGATGGTCGGGGGATCCGGGCGGCGCGTCGATCCGGCGTTTCGGGGCCGCGCCGGGATGCCGGTCCCGGTGCTACCTTCCCCACGGCATGCGTGACCGAGGGGGCGCGAATTATGCCGGGGCCCCGGCAAGGTCCGATCCGGAGATGGCGGACCGGGCCGCGCCGCGTGACGCGCCCCGCTTGCGGCGGGCGGCCGGGAGCCGCTGGCGGGTGTTGCGCCTCGCCGCTGGATTCGCGTTGCTCGCCCTGGGAGTTGTCGGCCTATTCCTGCCGGTGCTCCAGGGAGTGCTCCTGATCCTGGCCGGACTCGCGGTCCTGCAACGGGACATCCCCTGGGCCGGACGGCTCATCGGCTGGGTGAAGAGGCGTTTCCGCCGGAAGGCTGCGGTGGACGACGGATGATCGTCCCGGCGCCCGTGCTCCGTCGCCACCGCGAGCTTGTTCGCGAGATCCGCCGGCACGACCACCTCTACTACGTCGAGGCGGCGCCGGAGATCAGCGATGCCGCCTACGACGGCCTCTACCGGGAGCTTGTGGCGCTGGAGGCGGCGCATCCGCAGCTCGCCGGTCCCGATTCGCCCACCGCCCGGGTCCCTGGGGAAGCTGCCGGCATGTTTGGGGAGGTGGTTCACGTTGTTCCGCTGCTGTCGCTGGACAGCGTGGGCGAAGCGGACGCCGTCCGCGAATTCGCCGGGCGCGTGGAGCGGGAACTCGGCAGCGGGTCCGTCCGCTACTGCCTCGAGCCGAAGTTCGACGGACTGTCGGTCGAGCTGGTCTATGGGGACGGGCGGTTCCGGCAAGGGTCCACGCGAGGGAACGGAGCGGTTGGAGAGGACGTCACCGCGAACCTGCGTACGATCCGATCGGTGCCGCTCCACCTCGCCGGGAGCGGGTTTCCACGGCGCCTCGCCGTGCGGGGCGAGGCGATCCTCCCGCGCTCGGCCTTCGCCCGGATGAACGCCGGACTGGAGCGCGAAGGGAAGGAGCCCTTTCGCAATCCGCGCAATGCGGCGGCCGGATCGCTTCGCCAGCTCGATCCCCGGATCGCCGCTTCGCGACCCCTCGCGCTCTACGCCTACGACATCCTGCTCTGGGAGGACCCCGACACACCGCGTCCGGGCTCGCAATCGGAGGTGCTCCGGGCGCTCGCCGGGCTCGGTTTCCTGGTCGCTCCTGAAGGCCGGGCGGGTGTCGGGGTCCCGGAATCGGGGCGGACGGCCGCCTGGTGGGCGACCGGGGCCTCCCCGGACGACATCCTGGGGTACCACGCAGGCATCCTCGAAGTGCGGGAGGGCCTCGACGTGGAACTCGACGGCGTGGTGGTGAAGGTGGACCAGGTCCTCCACCAGCGCGAACTGGGGGAGCGTTCCCGATCGCCGCGCTGGGCCATCGCCTTCAAGTTTCCGCCGGAACAGGCGGCCACCCGGCTGGAAGCCATCCACATCCAGGTCGGACGGACCGGGAAGCTCACACCGGTGGCCCACCTGGCCCCGGTGGGCGTGGCCGGCGTGACGGTAACCCGGGCCACGCTCCACAACGAGGCCATGGTCCGCGGGCTGGGAGCGCGGGCCGGCGACTCCGTCTACGTCCAGCGCGCCGGCGATGTGATCCCCCAGGTGATCGGGATCGCCGCGCGCGGCCCCGGCGGCTCCGACGCGCCGTGGGCCATGCCGGAAGCGTGCCCGGAGTGCCCGCACAAGGTGGAACAGGAAGGCGCCAACCACTTCTGCACCGGCGGTTGGGAGTGCCCGCCGCAGCGGTTGGCCCGGCTCACCCACTTCGTCGGTAAGGGCGCGATGGAGATCGAGGCGCTGGGCGTGGAACTGGTGGAACTGCTCATGGCGACGGGCCGGGTGCGGGCGCCTGCCGACTTCTTCCGGCTGACGCGGAGTCAGCTTCTGGCGGTCCCTCCGCAGCCGGCGGGCCGATCGTTCGATGCGGATTCGGCGCGCTCCTTCGCTGCTCGGGCACGGGGCGCCCTTCCGGCCGCGCCCGAGCGGCTGCTGGTGGGACTCGGGCTCCCGGGCGTGGGTCCGAAGCTTGCCGGGCAGGTCGTGGAGGCCCTGCCCCGAATTCTGGAGGCCCCGGAAGCCGCCGACTCCGGACGGCTCGCCGCCGCCATCGGTCCGACCCGGGCGGCGCGGCTTCTGCGGGCGCTGGCCGAAGATCGGCGGGCGGCGCTTCTCCGCGAACTGCGGGCCCCGCCCGATGCGCCGGCGGCGGAGTCGCCGGCGTGGGAGGCCGACGAACTCGCGGCGGTGCTGGTCCGGCTCGGGAAGCCAGCCGCGCTGGCGATCCCCGGACTCACCCCGATTCGCGCGAGGGAGCTCGTGACGAGCGGGCTGGTGCGCCGTCCCGCCGATCTGTTCCGGCTGCGGGAGGAGGACCTGGTCTCGCTGCCGGAGCGGCGTCGGCGCCCGTTCGCCGAGAAGTCGGCCGCGAACCTGCTCGGGGAACTCGAGGCGGCGCGGTCGGTGCGGCTGGACCGGTTCCTGTTCGCGCTCGGGATCCGCCATGTCGGCGTCCACGTGGCCCGGGTGCTCGCGGCCCGCTTCGGCACGGTGGAGAAACTGGCGGCCGCGAGTCGGGAGGATCTCCTCGCGATCCACGAGATCGGGGATCAGGTGGCGGATTCAGTGCTGGCGTTCTTTGGCGCGCCGGCAAACCGCAAGCAGCTCGATCGACTTGCGGCGCTCGGCGTCTGCCCGAGTTGGAGGAAGACCGGGGTCTCGACGCTCAAGGGGACCCGCATCGTCCTCACCGGCACGCTTGCCGGGCTGACCCGGAAGGAGGCGAGGGAGCTGATCGAGCGGCACGGCGGAAGGGTGGTCTCCAGCGTCAGCGGCCGGACCTCGCTCCTCGTCGCGGGCGCGAGCGCCGGATCCAAACTCCGCCGCGCGCGGGAGCTCGCGGTCCCGGTGGGCGATGGGGCCTTCCTGCGCGCACTCGCTGCCGGGGAGGCCTCTCTCGACGACCTGGCGGCGCCTGGCGCGGACCCGGGGGAAACGGAAGCCGGCGGCTCCGCGTAAGGAACAGCATGGCCGCGTTCTTTCTCTGGCTCGTCCTGCTGGTGGTCTGCTGGCCGCTGGCCTTGCTGGCGCTCATCGCCTATCCCGTGGTCTGGCTCCTGCTGCTGCCGTTCCGGCTGCTCGGGGTCGCGGCCGGCGGGATGTTCTCGCTGCTCGGCGCCCTGCTGGCCCTGCCGGCGCGGGTCCTCCGGGGACCGGCGGCGGCCACCGGAAGACGCTAGTTTCCAGTCGGGGATCCATACGGGGGCGACTCCATGACGGACGCGGACATGGGAGCCTGGGAGCGCGAACTGCGCGAGGGTCTCGCAGAACTCTCCGGGGTCATCGCCGGGCTCCCCGACTTTCCCGAGCCCCTCACCTCGGGCGAACTCGCGGCGATGGGCCGCGCCGGGCGCACCGCGGCGAAGGGCCGGATCCCACCGCCCCCGCTCCCGGAGTCTCCGCCGGCGGACACGCTCGCGGGCGCCCTGCAGCGGCTGGGGAGCGGGAAGCGAACCTCCGTCGATGTGGTCACCGACGCCCGCCTGCGGGCGGAGGCTGCCTCGAACCTCCGCGCCTTCATCCACCTGAGAGAGGACGCGGTCGCCGATGCGCGGCTTTCCGATGCGCGCCGCCGGCGGGGCGGGACGGGGGAGGGGCCCTTCGGATCCCCGACATCACGGCCGCTGGAAGGCGTGCCCCTCAGCCTCAAGGACATCATCGATGTTCGGGGGCTGGTCACCACCTCCGGGTCGCGATTTCCGCGTCGCCCCTCGAGGAGCGCGCGAGCCTGGCGTCGGCTTCGTGATGCCGGCGCGGTACTGCTCGGCAAGACCAATCTCCAGGAGTTCGCCTTCGGGGTCACCGGGGACAACCCCACCTTCGGCAGGGTCCGGAATCCGCTGGACGGCGACCGGATCACCGGGGGTTCATCCTCCGGCTCCGCTGCTGCCGTCGCCGCCGGAATCGGATTCGGATCGATCGGCTCCGACACCGGCGGGTCCATTCGGATTCCCGCCGCGCTGACCGGGATCTTCGGCTTCAAGCCCTCCTACGAGGGCGTCTCCCGCTCCGGCGTCACACCCCTTTCCTGGAGTCTCGATCACGTCGGCCCGATGGCGCGCTCGGCGTTCGACATTGCCCTCCTGTGGGATGTTCTGGCTGAAGATGGCCCGTCGCCGACGCTTTCGGAGGGACCCCCGCTCGGATCCCGGCGGACGCCGCTCGAAGGGGTCCGGGTGGGCGTTCCCCGCGATTTCTTCTACTCCGATCTGACCCGTCCCGCGCGCGCGGCCGCGGAACGCGTGGTGGCGGGATGCAGGGAACTGGGCGCCGCGCTGGCGCCGGTTCGGATTCCCGAAGCCGGGCTTTCGGACGTTGCCCGGGCCGTCATTGCCTTCACCGAGGCCGCCGCCGTGCACCGCTCCCGGATGGAGACTCGACCCGGGGACATCAGCCCCGATGTCGCCTTCCTGCTCCGGCTCGGCGCCCGCATTCCGGCACGTGACCTGGTCCTCGCCCGGATCGGACGGCGGGTCGTCACCGACGCGTTCCGCCGGGTCTTCGCCGGCGTGGACGCCTTGGTCGTTCCCACCACCCCGTCTGGTCCACCTCGCGCCGGAGAACCACGCCTCGCGACCGGCGAGCCGTTGCGCCCCGGTCTGATCCGGCTGGTCGGTCCTTTCAACCTCACCGGGCTTCCGGCCCTCCAGGCTCCGGCCGGAAGGGATCCGGAGGGCCTGCCGACCGGAGTGCAGCTGGTCGGCCCTCCGGGCGGCGACGCGGGCGTCCTTCGCCTCGGCTGCTGGCTCGAAGCGGCCGGCGTTCTCTCGCCGGCGCCGGCGGTCCTCTGAACGACGCCGCCGAGGACCGCTATGGGCGCTGCGCCCTCTGGATCACGGTTTCGATTTCGCCGTCGGTGAGGACGCGGCGAGCTTCCTTGGCGGCGCGGAAAACGGCCGCCTGGAGTTCGCTGGTGGGTTCGTGACCGTGCTGCCGCAGCCAGTAGACGACGTTGGAGAGCCCGCTCATCGGTCCCACCTCGACCCGCTGGCGCAGCCCGTACTCCCCGGCTGGCACCCCCGAGTACACCCGGTCAGCGAGCCAGTCGTCGCCCCGGCGTCGAGCCTTGATGATCGCGGCGGCGTGCACGCCCGTGCCGGTGCGGAAGGCGTCCTCCCCCACCACCGGATAGCCGGGCGGAATCGCCATACCGGTCGCCTCGGCCACCAGACGGCAGTATTCCGGGAGCGCCCGCAGGTCGTTGTCGATCCAGCCGAGCAGCCGGAGATTCACCAGCAACTGGTCCATCGGGGTATTGCCGCAGCGCTCCCCGATGCCGATCGCCGTCCCGTGCACGCAGTCGGCGCCGGCTTCGATCGCGGTGAGGCTGTTGGGGACGGACAGGCCCCGGTCGCGGTGGCCGTGCCAGTCGAGCTGGACATCCTCGCCGGTGTCGTCGATGACCTGGCGGACGAAACGGAGCACGCGCGTCGTCCCGTCCGGAGTGGCGTGTCCCACCGTGTCGCAGACGACGACCCGCCGCGCCCCAGCCTCGATCGCGGCGGTGTAGAGACGGCGCACGGTGTCCGGATGGGTGCGGGTGGTGTCCTCGGTGACGTACATCGGCGGCACGCCGTGATCGGCCGCCCATGTCACCGCCGCTTCGGTGAGGCGAAGCAGCCGGTCGAGGTCCCAGTCTTCGGCGTACTGGCGAATCGGACTCGTTCCGATGAACATCGCCACCTCGATGGGGATGCCCACCTGATCGGAGATCCGGGCGATGGGCTCGATGTCGGCGACGATCGTGCGGGCGGCGCAGTTGGGACGGATCCGCATGCGGTTGTCCGCGATCTCGCGGGCGATCCGCAGAACCTGGGCTTCCACGTGGGAACCCGCCGCCGGGAGCCCGATGTCGGCGGAGTCGATCCGCAGGTCCTCCATCAGATGGAGCACCTCGATCCGCTTCTCGGGCGGCGGGGACACGACCGAGGGACTCTGCAGCCCGTCGCGCAGCGTCTCGTCGTTCAGCCGCACCGGCCGCTCGGGAAACCAGGCGTTGTCCGGATCGGGCCGGTTCCAGTCGTAGATGAGGTCCTCGGCAGGAGGAACCGTTGGCGGCCGGTCGACCGTGCCGGGGAAGGGGCCGCTGTCCCCGGTGTCCACGTCGCGATCTCCGCCGAAGGTGTCCCGGATCTCAGACCCCCGGGATCGTCGCGCCGAGTGCATGAAAGCCGCTGTCCGCGTGCAGCACCTCGCCGGTGACCGCGCGCGACAGATGGGAGAGCAGGAACACGGCGGCGTCGCCGACCTCCATCGGATCGGTTCCGGCGCGAAGCGGTGCGAACTCGCGGTAGTGCTTCACCATGGAGCCGATCCCGGCAACGCCGGACGCGGCCAGGGTCTTCGCCGGACCGGCCGAAATCGCGTTGACCCGCACCCCCCGAGGGCCGAGGTCGGCTGCGAGATAGCGCACCGAGGCCTCGAGGGCCGCCTTGGCGACGCCCATCACGTTGTAGTGGGGGACGGCGCGTTCGCCGCCGAGGTAGCTGAGGGTGACGACGGCGCCCCCTCCGTCAGCCTCCAGCATCGGCGCGCAACGCCGGGTCAGCGCGGTGAGCGAGTACGCCGAAATGTCGTGGGCGATCCGGAAGCCCTCCCGCGAGGTCGAAACGTAGTCGCCAGCCAGATCGGACCGGAGCGCGAAGGCCACGGCGTGCACCAGGAAATCGAGTCCTCCGAACCGCTCCCGCACCATGCGGGCGGCTGCGTCGATTTCCTCCTCGACGGCTACGTCGAGGGGAAGGGTCCACGTCCCGTCGATTTCGCCGCCGAGACGATCCACGTTCCGACGAAGCCGTTCGTTCTGGTAGCTGAGGGCGAGCCGGGCGCCTTCCCGCGCCGCCGCGCGGGCGATCCCCCAGGCGAGCGAGCGCTTGTTGGCGACGCCGACGATCAGGCCCCGTTTCCCGGAAAGCAGCACAACGACCGGAATTTACCTTCGCCGGGAGCGCACCAGATGACCCTGGTCACGGATCATGGCCACTGCTCGCCTGGAGCGCCGGTGTCCTCACCGGCCACCGCGCCTCTGGAGCGCTGGTGTCCTCACCGGGCACCGCTCGCCTGGAGCGCCGGCGTCCTCGCCGGCCCACGGTGCGTCGGTACGGCGGCGCGGTGGGCAGGAGACTGCTTGAGAGGCGGAGGGTGCGGGGCAGGCCGGCGAGGACGCCGGCGCTCCATGGGGCTGGTGCTCCATGGGGCTGGCGCTCTCACCGGCCAGCGTGCGCCTGGAGCGCCGGTGTCCTCACCGGCCACCGCCGGAGGCGGGCACGGTCCGTGGGCATCCCGGCCATCGGTCCGCAGGCACGGCGGCGCGGCCGGCAGGAGACTGTCTGAGGGACGGAGGGTGCGGGGCAGGCCGGCGAGGACGCCGGCGCTCCATGGGGCTGGTGCTCCATGGGGCTGGCGCTCTCACCGGCCACCGCGCCTCTGGAGCGCCGGTGTCCTCACCGGCCACCGCCGGAGGCGGGCACGGTCCGTGGGTCTCCCGGCCATCGGTCCGCAGGCACGGCGGCGCGGCCGGCAGGAGACTGTCTGAGGGACGGAGGGTGCGGGGCAGGCCGGCGAGGACGCCGGCGCTCCATGGGGCCGGTGTCCTCAGGGCGGTGGTCCGGCGCTCTCGCCGGGGAGGTCAGCGGGTGATGCGGGGTTGCCAGCGGCGGACGGCGCGATTGTGTTCTCGCAGCGAGCGGCTGAAGACATGGGTGCCGTCGTTGCGGGAGACGAAGTAGAGGAAGTTCGTCTGCTCCGGGGCGAGGACGGCGTCGAGCGCCGCCACGCCGAACGAGGAAATCGGCCCGGGGGGAATGCCTCGGACCCGGTAGGTGTTCCAGGGCGATTCCAGTTCGAGGTCCGCGCGGCGGATGTTGCCCGATTGGTTCCCCGTGCGGCGCATGGCGTAGAGCACGGTCGGATCGGTCTGGAGCGGCATGCCGATGCGCAGCCGGTTCCAGAACACGGAAGCCACCCGGGGCCGCTCCGCCGGATCCCCGGTCTCCTTTTCGACGATCGAGGCCAGGGTCGCGATCTCCCGGATCGAGCGTTCGCGCTGAGCGGCCGAGGCGCGCCGCGTGGGAGTCCAGAGTGCCGCGAACTGCTCGGCGAGGAGGCGCGCGACGCCTTCCGCTGAAGTCTCCGGCGGGATCCGGTAGGTGCTCGGGAAGAGGTAGCCCTCCAGCGTCTCCGCCTCCGGATCGAGATCGCCCATGAGTTCGCGGGTCAGGCGAGGGTCGCGAAAGGCCTCCCGAAGCCGGTCGGCCCCGCCGACCTCCTGCGTCGCCAGCGCATCCGCGGTCTGATCCAGATCGAGTCCCTCGGGGAGCGTGAACCGCAGGGTGGCCACCACGCCGTCCGCGATCCGGCGAACGACCTCGGCGGGCGTCAGCGGATCATCGAACCGGTAGAGGCCCGCCTGCAGCCCGGCCTCCACTCCGGCGGCCCGCACTCCGTAGAGAAAGACCCGGCGGCTCGCGACGATGCCCGAGGCCTCGAGTCGCTCAGCGACCGCGCGGGCCGTCGATCCGGCGCCGACGCGGAACATCACCTCGCCGCCATGGTCCCGGAACGGCGTTCGCAGTTCCTGCTCGAGCGGAGCGACGTGGAACACCTGCCAGGCCCCCGCTGCGGCGCCGACAGCGCCCAGGAGGATGGCGAGCCCCGGAATGAGGCGCCGGCGCCACGCTCCGGCCGCCACTCTCTAGTTGGAAGCGGGCGGCGGGGGCGGCGTTTCGACGGGCTGGTGACGCAGCACGCGGATCGCCAGCTCCAGCTCGGGGTTTTCGTCGCCGAGCTCGCGGATCGAAACCCCCATCTCCTCCAGAGCGTCGGGAAGCAGCGTGGGCCGCACTCCCGTGCCCAGAATGTCGTCACCCCCGATCGCTCGCACATGGGTGGTCGTCAGCAGGATGGCGCCCCCGCCGTCCACCTCGATGAACTCCGGCTGGCCGGCGCGGCCCGCCGTCCGGCCGCCCACGATCTCGGCGCGGTCGCCCTCGGCGAGCGCCGCGGCGAGCACTTCTCCCGCACAGACGGTGCTGCCGTCGGTGACCACCGCGAGCCGCCCGTCCCAGACCGCCTCCGCCGCGGTCGGTGGGACCGGCGTGGAGACTTCATCTCCACCCGGACCACGCTGGACAGTCTCGACGCGGACACCGTCCAGAAAGACCCCGGCGCTCTCCGCGCCCGCGGCGCAGTCCTGGGTCATCCCGCGGCTCCCGCGCACGTCGAGAGCGATGGAACCGACGCCCAAGGCGGTGAGGGCGCGCACCGCGGCTTCGAGCTGCATGGGTGTTTCCTCGTGGAAACGCCGGATCCGGATCACCCCGATGCCTTCCTCGATCGCTTCGTGCTCCACGGCCGCGGGCGGAAGCGCTACCCGGCGCAGGACGACATCCTCCGATTCGGACTCCGCGGAACCGCGGATCGAGAGCTCCACCCCCGAGCCGAGGCGTCCCGTCAGCAGCAGCTCGCCGGCGGGAACCCGAAGATCCCGCGTGCTCTGACCGTCGATCGCCGTAATCGCGTCGCCCCGTTCGATCCCTGCCTCGGCGGCCGGGGATCCGGGAAGCACATCGTCGACATGGAGGTAGTAGCGCTTTTCGAGGCCGATGCCGACCCGCCCGGGCAGCGGGTTGCGGTAGAGATCGGCTTCGGCGGGACTCAGAAAGGCGCTATCGGGATCCAGGGCGTCGAAGAGACCCCGGACCGCTCCATCCATCAGCGTCTGCGCCTCGACCGGCTCGAGATGCTGTTCACGGATCAGCGCCAGGGCGCTGTCGAACACCTCCAGCGCCTGGTAGGTGGAGTCCTGGGCAGCCTCGTTCGGACGGAGGCGTTCCCCGGTGGCGGCGAGCAGGGCACGCGTTTGCCGGGCGGCGCCGCTCCAGCCGATGCCCCCGACGATTCTCGACGAGAGATAGACGAAACCGGCGGTGAAGCCGGCGACGAGAAGAAGGCCGCCGACGAGCCGCAGCCGGAAGGATTGGCGGCCGGTCAGCGGCATCGCAGGTGGCTCCCGGGCAGGGAACGCGGAAGAAGGGTCAGGAGCCGGACACCTCGAAGGTCACGGACTCGGTCACCGAGCCGCCGCCGACCGTGTCACGCACGGTGATTTCCGCCGTGTACGAGCCGGCCTCGAACGGCTCCCGCCGCCCGTCCTGGAACAGCCGCGCGAGGGGGACGTCCACGATGGCGATCGCCAGTTCCGGCGACGACAACTGGAACGGGGAGGGGTTGTAGCGGAGGACCTGCTCCCCGTCCTTCGTGAACGTGATCTGCCACGTCAGGCCGGCTGTCTCGCCGTCCAAGGCGTAGCCATAGGCGTTGAAGACCACCCGCAGATCGCCGCCCGCTTCGTATTCCGGCGACACCTTGGGGATGAAGTGGAAGCCGCCCACGAGCAGCGCCCGGCCGGGCACCGGGGTGAAGTCCTCCACCCGGCTGCCGTCGGAGAACCGGGCGAGCGAGGAGAGCACGAGCTCACCGCCGGTGTAGTCGGGCGCCTCCACGGTGAGGTTCATCGAGCCGTGGGAGTCCGTCTCCGTGTCGCGGAGGCCGAGGCGGAGGGTGTAGGCGCCCGGAGGCATCTGCATCGGCAGTTCCAGGACCGCGTCCCCGTTCTCGCCCCGCTGGAGCTGCACGTTCTCCTCGGCCTGTCCGATCACCGTTCCCAGCGCGTCCTCCACGCTGTAGAAGACCTGTGCGTCCGCCGTGTCGCCGCTCCAGTCGATGGTGTCCCCGGCCACCTCGACGACGGCGGCGACGTAGGTGTCGTTCGTGTTGGAACGGAAGAAGAGGAAGTCGGGAGTCAGCCCGATGTCGGTGCTTGGCTCGCCGCCGTCCCGCAGCGCGTTCAGGATCTGCTTCGCCGGACTGTTCGGATCGAAGAGGTCATCGAGGTCCCGCAGGCGTCCGTCCTCGTCCCGGGCGTAGTTGATGCTCGGCCAGGCGATCTGTCGCTGGCGGGCGCGCTCCAGCGCAGCTTCGATCTCGTCGCTCCGGACGAGGCGGAGGCCCATCTGCGTGGCCCGAAACTCCAGCTCCAGCCCGTCCGGAAGCCCCCGGGTGGGATTCGGGACGTAGGTCATCTTCAGGCCACCGCCGCCGGGGCCGCCGAAGCCGCCGCCACCGCCACCCCCGCCGGGGCCGGCGCCCGCGCCGGGTGCGCCCCCGCTGCTTTGCAGCGGGTTGTTGCCGGTCGCGCCGGCGGGAGGCCGCGCGCCGCCAGGTCCGCCGCCCCGTCCCCCGACGCGCTCCTGGTTGTCTGGCGGACCGAGCAGCAGCATGACCAGCGCCATGTCCGTCCGCGAACCCCTCTGTCCGCGCCTCCCGAACTGATCGTCGGCCTGTTCGGTCCAGTTCTCGAACTGATCCTTCGCCTCGTTGCGCCGATTCGTCGGGGTGGGGTCCCGCCGCGCCCAGAACAGGTCCTGGAATTTGCCCCGGTCACCGCGATCGATCTCGGCGAAGATCTGCCGCTCCTGGGCGGTCATGATCGGCTCGACTTCCTCGAGGAAGCGGCGGTCGCCCCGGCTCAGGTTCTCCTGCGCGAGCGCCGGAACCGCCAGCGCGACGGCCAGCAGGGCGAAGGGGAAGGGCGACGGGGAACGACCCCGGAATGGCTCAGGCATGGGACCCCCATTTGGCGGAACGGCAATGGAGCCAGGCTGCCGCCCCGAACCGGTCCCGCATGTTCCAGTGGAGAAGAGTGAAGCGGAAGAATACGCTTGGCTGGGCCGCCCCGCAAACGTTGGGCGCCTCGAGGGCGGCGGCGCCGCCGGCCAGGCGAATCGAAAACGACGCCCGTTCGGGAGGGAACCGGGGGACGGGATCCGTCGTTGGGCCAGACGAATTCTTCCCTTTCCGGCGCGTTCGAGGCGGATCGGGGGTCGTCCGCGCCGCAGTGCGGAGGCTCCCGGTTCGCGTCCGAAAACGGAGCAACCAGCCCGCACCCGGCGCGGGTCGGAACACCTCCGATTCCGACTGCGAGGCGCCGCATTTTCCTGCCGCGCGACGGCGCTATACTCGATTTCGATGCGTTTCACAAGACCCCCCGGCTCCGGGCCGCATTGGCTGCGCCTCGGGTTGCCGGTCTTCCTGGCTCCCGCGCTCCTTCTTGCCGCGTGCGGGACCGCTCCCAAGCGCACCTGGTCGGTCGAAGAGATCCGTGCCGACCTGAACCACCGGATCACACCGGAGATGCTGGCGCAGGTCGAGATCCCGTTCGAGATCGACGACGAGATCCGCGAACTGGCCTTCCGGGTGACCGAAAACCTGCGCACCGACAAGGAAAAGATGCGGGCCATCGTGCGGGCCATCCGCCACCACACCGGCGGCGCCATCTCCTACGACTGGCTGTCCAACAAGACCGCGAAGGATGTCTACCGCGAAGGACGCGGCAATTGCCTCGCCTACACGAACCTGTTCGTCGGCATGTCCCGGGCGGTTGGCGTCGAGGCGATCTACGTGGACGTGGAAACGATCGAACGGGTCTCCAAGGAGGCCGAGGTCATCGTGAACAGCGGGCACATCACCGGCGGGATCAAGGACGGTCCGGACCTCATCTTCGTCGACTTCACCGCGACGCCCGAACGGGAGTACGGGGGCGCCCGGATCATCGACGACTTCGAGGCGATCTCGAACTTCTACAACAACCAGGGCTTCCTCTACGGCTACTTCGCCGAGGCCCTCGCCGACCAAGGCGGCTTCGACCCGCTGGCCCGCGAGATCGAGATGTACGAGCTCGCGCTCTCGATCCGTCCCTCGTTCAACCGCGCCCGGAACAACCTCGGCGTCGCCTACAAGCGGCGGGGACGAGTCGACGACGCGATCGAGCAGTACGAACTCGCCCTCGAGCTGCAGCCGGAATTCACCGAAGCGCGCGCGAACCTGGCGAGCGCCCACTACGCCCAGGGCGACGTGGACCGGGCCATCGAGGAGTTCAAGCTGGCGGCCCGCAACGATGACTCCAACGCCTACGTCCACTATCACCTCGGCGTTCTCCATTACCACGAGCAGCGCTACGACGAGGCCGTCGGGTTCTTCCGTCGCGCCCTCTCGAAGAAACGCGACATGGCCGACGCGCGGTTTTTCCTCGGGGAAACGCTCCTGAAGCTGGGAGACGAGGAGAAGGCGATGGAGGAGTACCAGAAAGCGATCCGCATCGACCCCAACTTCATTTCGGCGCGCGCCAAGCTCGACCTTCTTCTGGAGAGTCGGGACCTCCGAGGCGGACCGTCGCGCTGACGTCCGTCATCCACCGGCCCGGCCGGCTTGCGGGTCGGAGGTGAGACCGCGGGCCTGAAGGCCCGCGATCGCCGGGCCCTCGAACGGCTCCACGGTCGGCGGCTCCCCCGCGCCGTCGTGGTTCCGCAGGACTTCGCCCGCCGCCTCTCCGCCCTGTCGCGCCGGATCCGGCGGCAGGTCGGCGTGCTGGTGGACCGGAGCGGCGCGGTCCGCTGGGTCGGGGTCGGCGACGCCCGGCAGATCGAGCTCCCCGATCTGAAGCGTCAGCGGGCCGCGGGCGTCCGCCTCCGCGGTCTGCGCTTTCTCCACACCCACCTGGCGGGGGAGCCGCTGACGCGGGACGACCTGGCCGACCTGGTGCTCCTCCGGCTCGATCTGATCGCGGCGATCACGGTGGACGAGGGCGGCCTGCCGCTCCTGGTTCACGCGGCCCACATCCGACCTCCGACGAGGCCGGGCGCTCCGAGGCCGCCGGACGAAACGCCGTGGGAACTCATCCCCCCGGCCCCGCCAAGCCGGATTGCCGTCGATTGCCAGGAGCTGGTGGCCGGGCTGGAGCAGGAGCTCGCCCGGCTGGAACCCCGTCGGCCCCGACGCGGCTACTCGGGGCGGGCCATCCTGGTAGGCGTGGCGGCGCGCGGCGAGCCGCTCGACGAGCGGGTCGAGGAACTGGGCGAACTTGCGCGCGACGCAGGTCTGGTCGTGGTGGATGCGGTGCAGCAGCGTCGTCCCCGTCTCGATCCCCGGACCCTGGTCGGCAAGGGAAAGCTGCGGGCGCTGGTGATCCGGGCGCTCGACCGGGGCGCCGACGTGATCCTGTTCTCCCGCGATCTGAGTCCGGCCCAGGCCCGAAACATCGCCCGCGCCACCGATCTCAAGGTGCTCGACCGCACCCAGCTCATCCTGGACGTCTTTGCCCGCCGCGCGCGCAGCCGGGACGGCAGGATTCAGGTGGAACTCGCCCAGCTGCGCTATCGGCTGCCCCGGCTGGTGGGCCGGGACCCGTCGCTGTCGCGATTGGGGGGCGGCATTGGCGGGCGCGGGCCGGGGGAGACGATGCTCGAGGTCGATCGCCGGCGGGTGCGGGCGCGTATCGCCCGGCTGCGGCGGGACCTGGCTGCGGTGGCGGTGAAGCGCCGCATTCAGCGGCGTCTTCGGGATTCCCGAGGCGTCCCGGTCGTTTCGCTGGTCGGGTACACGAACGCGGGGAAGTCCACGTTGCTCAACCGCCTGACCCACAGCCGTGTTGCCGCCGGCAACCGGATGTTCGAGACCCTCGACCCGGCGAACCGCCGGCTTCGGGTGCCGGTGGAGCGCGAAGTGCTGCTTTCGGACACCGTGGGCTTCATCCAGGACCTTCCGTCGGACCTGATCGACGCCTTTCGCGCCACGCTCGAGGAGATTTCGGCGGCGTCGCTGCTCCTCCACGTGGTCGACGCGGCGGACCCCCGCCGCGAGGCCCGCGCCGATGCGGTGGAGGGCCTTCTCGCGACTCTGGGTTTCTCCGGGATCCCCCGCGTCACACTGCTGAACAAGACCGATCGGCTTCCGGGCCCGGTGCAGGCGGCGCTTCCGGACCGTTTCGCCGGCGCCGAGGCCATACCCGTTTCGGCGAGGACCGGGGAGGGCGTCGACGAGGTGCTCGCTGCCGTGGCCCGGCTCATTCCGATGCCGGTGGCGGCTCCCTACCGGGCCCGGAAGGCGTCCGTCCGGCTTCCAGCCCCGCGGCCTCGGCACTCAGTGTGATGAGGCTCTCATAGCGACTCCGCGCGACGGCGCCGGAGGCCACGGCCCGCTTCACGGCGCAGTCCGGCTCGCTCTCGTGGGAGCAGCCGGCGAAACGGCATCCGTCGGCATGGGCCATGACGTCGGGATGCGCCGCCCGCACCTCGGCCGCCGTCAGGCCGTCGAGGCCAAGGGCGCGCACCCCCGGCGTGTCCACGATCTCCCCCCCGCCAGGCAGCGGAACGATCTCGGCGCCGGTGGTCGTGTGCCGACCCCGTCCGCGCCGATCCAGTGCTCTGCTCCGGCGCCCCGAGATGCCGAGGGCGGCGAGAAGCTCCGTCTTGCCGACTCCGGAGTGACCGAACAGTACGGAGCGGCCCCGTGACGCCGCGGCGCGAAACGCCGCGAGACCGTCACCGCCGAGGGCGCTGGTGACATGAACGTCCAGATCCAGACTGCCGTAGCCAGCCAGATCCCGGCGAAGACGCTTCACGTCGTCGGCGTCCGCCAGATCCACCTTGTTGAAGACGAGCGCGGGGGTGACCCGGGCGTCGAAGGCCACGACCAGCGCGCGGTCGAGGAATCCGGTGCGGTACGGAGGGGCGCGAAAGGCCGAGACGATGAAGAAGAGGTCGAGGTTGGCGGCGAAGGTTCGCGTCTCCCGTCGCCCGACCCGGCCGACGGTCCGCCTCAGCTCGTTCCGACGGGGAAGCACCTCGGTGATCCGCCCCTCCGGCGACCGCCGACTCCGGTGCCGCCGCCTCGTCCGGCCTCTTTCGACCGCGAGGCGTTCGACCGCCACCTCGTCCCCCACCACGAGCGCCGCGGCGGCGGCCTTGTTCCGCGAACGCCCGAAGAGTCGGCCACCCACCGCACAGCGGATCAGCCGTCCCGCCTCAGAGCCGTCGGACAGTCGGGCCGTCGTCTCGCGCCGGGTGACCCGCACGACTGTCCCCCGCTCCGGCACGGCGGGGCGCGGCGCGGTTTTCGGGGTCGGGGACGCCGCCATGGGAGCGGAATCCTGCCACTCCGGCCCTGCCGGACCGGCGCCGGGAGGAGGAGGCCCGTTCTGCTAGATTCCGGCAGCTGATGCGCGGAATGTGGTGTGCCGCCCGGTGGGGCCCCGGGCGCCTGGTGGGTTTCGCGGCGCTGGCCCTGGCGCTCCCCGGGCTGGGCGCGGGCTCCACGGTCCTGTACCAGACGCTCCCCGAGATGGCCGTCGCCGCCGACCAGATCCTGATTGGAGAGGTCGTGGGGATGCGGGCGCAGGTTGCAGTGCGCCGGAACTCCATCCACACGTTCGTGACGATCGAGGTGGACGAATTCCTGAAGGGGGAGCGGCGCGGGCGGCGCATGGTCACCCTCCGGATCCTGGGGGGCGAGGCGGAGGGATACCGCCTCGTGGTGCCCGGATCGCCCCGATTCGAACTCGGAGAGCGGGTGCTCGTGTTCTCCGAGGGCGCAGCCGGCCGCATTCCAGGCGTGCTCGGGCTGGCCGCCGGCAAGTTCAGCCTCGATCAGGATCCGCGCACCGGCGAGCCAACCCTGCGTCGCTCCCTTCTCGGCCTGACCCTGAGGAGCCGGGACGGCGCGGACGTTCCGCACGAATCCGCGTCGCCGCGAGGGCGCGTTTCCCTGGAAGAGGTTCGGGCGCTGGTTCGGAGCGCCCTTCGGCCCATTTGAGGGCCTGGATCCACCAGCAGCCCATGGATCCGGATCGCGACCCGTTCCCCGGCGCGAGGCGCAGGAGGGCGTGGCGCGTCGCTCTGTCGCTCTCGGCCGGCCTCGTGATCGCCGGCGGACTTCACGAAGCCGGCGCCTATCAGTTGTACGGGGGACACGGCTTCGTCTGGCCGGCCTCCGAACAGCCGGTCGGCTATTGGGTGGCCAATATGGCCCACTACCGGATGAGCGTCGAGGAGGTCGCGACGGAGACGCGCGCCGCGTTTGCGAAGTGGGAGAGTTCTGCCCAGGTCGGGATTTCCTTTTCCTATCAGGGACTTACGAACCAGAGGCCGTTCGACGCGTTCGACGCCACGAACACCATTGGATTCACCACCCGAGAGCACATGGCGGAGCTCGGACTCTCGCCGAGGACGCTCGGAGTGACGACCTGGCTTACCGACGCGGAGACCGGCCGCATCATCGAGTCGGACATCCTGGTGAATCCTTCGCTGAACTGGACCAATGACCCGGAGCGCGCCGGGGGATGGGACCTCCGCAGCACGCTGACGCACGAAGTGGGTCACTTCCTGGGGCTCGGCCATTCGAACGTGGGCAGGATCGTGGACGGTTCGGTCCTCGAGGGCTCGGCGGTGATGTGGCCGTTCTCGCACGGGGCGGGAAAGTCCCTGGGGCGCGCGTTGACCGACGACGACGTGACCGGGGCCTCGGTCCTGTACCCGGGCCCAGGCGCCGAAACGGGAGTGATTCGGGGGACGGTCGTCCGGGCGGGTTCGGGCGAGGGAGTCCGCCGCGCGCACGTCACGGTGTACGACCCGGTTCGCGGCGTTCTGGTCGGGGCCTGGACGGACGAGAGCGGAAACTTCGAAGTGGGGGGACTCGCCGATGGCCACTACATCCTCCGGGTGAATCCCATCCCGCCCGATCACAGCACGTTCGCGTACTTCTTCCTTCCCTGGCTGGTGGATCAGGACTTTTCGGTCACGGTGGCCCCGAGTCTGGTGCCGCTCATCGGCCGGAACGCTCCCAATGTGCGCATCGAGGTCCGTCCGTGAGTTCGAGGCGGCTGGGTCTGGCCGCGCTGCTGATGGCGAGCGTGGCGGGCCCAGCCGCCAGCGAGCCGGAAGCCTGCGGCGGCTCCGCGGAACCGAAATCCGCGGCGACCCGGAAAGCCGAACCCGGAGCCCCGGCCGTTCTCGAGAGAGCGCCCGAGGAAGCACTCTTTCCAAGAGCTTCGAGACAGGCCGGGGTCCCGGACGGTGCGGTCTTCCGGCGGGGCGGCAGCTGGACCCGGCTCGAGGGGTCCCTGCTGGTGGGGAGCCAGCTCGTGGACCAGGATCTGGGCTTCGCCCGGAACATCTTCCAGACGGTTTCCGCGGAGGCGGATGACGTCGGGTTCGGCGAGCACTACGGGGCGCGGGCCAGCCTGTTCGCCGTCCAGTACCTCGGCGTCGAGGCCAGCTACACCCGCACCACCACGGCCTTCGAGTTCTCGGTGACCGATGAGGAAGCAGGGACGTTTCTGCTCGAACCGCTGCTGCAGGAAAGCCGGGAACTCTCCCTGGCCCTCGTGGCCCAGTTGCCGCTGGCGGCGATGACACCCTATGCCGTCGTCGGCTACGGCTGGCGCAACTCGGAAGTGGAGGGAGGCGACGAGTTCCGGACCGGGGCTGCCATGTTCGGAGTCGGCCTCAAGGTGCCGTTCCCGACCATTCCGGTGTCGCTGGCCTTCGACTACCGCCGTCTCGGTTATCCGGGCGGTGAAGGCGCCCTGCACCTCGCCGAAGGGGCTGGCGGCGCCGCGATCGTGTCGGCGCTGACCATGGGGGTCACCGTCCGCGTCGGTCGCCTCCGCTGAGTCCGCGAAGACCCACGGCGCCGGAAGGCCGGCTTACGGATGCGGCGGGATGGGGGGGCGGGCGGGAGCCCGCTTCGGTGGCAGGGCGCTCCAGAGCAGTTTCTTCCTGAGGACCCGGAAATAGTTCTGTTCTCCGACACCCAGCATCCGGATGCGGCGCCGCGACTTCCGGATGCGGAGGACATCTCCGGGACGGAAGGGGTGGCTGGCCTGGCCGTCGAAGGTGACGTACACCTCACCGCCCCGAGGCCGCAGCGTCAGGGAAAGCTCTTCGGAATCGGAGAAGACCACCGGACGCTGGGTCAGCGTCAGGGGCACGATCGGAGCGAGGATGATCGCCTCGACCGCGGGGTCGACGACCGGGCCGCCGGCCCCGAGGCTGTAGGCGGTCGAGCCGGTCGGCGTCGCCACGATCACCCCGTCACCGAGCACGTTGGCGAGAAAGCCCTGGGTGGTCTTCAGGCGCACCCCGATGACGCGGGCGATGGCGCCGCCGGTCACCACCACGTCATTCACGGCGTGCTGCCGCGCCACCTCCCGCCCGTTCCGCACCAGGATCCCCGCCAGGGTCGCCCGTCCATCGATGATTCCCTCGCCCGCAAGGATCGCCTCGACACCGGTGTAGAGCTGATCCAGAGGCGCCTGGGTCAGAAACCCCAGGCTTCCGAGATTCACCCCGAAAACGGGGCGCTGGTCTTCCCCCATGGCCCGGGTGACCGCGAGGAGCGTCCCGTCGCCGCCGAGGAGGAGGATGAAGTCCTGGCCGGTCCCGATCCCGGCGAGCGGAGCCGACCGCCCCGGCCAGGCTGCGGCATCGGCGAGCGCGCCTTCCATCGTGACCTCGACCCCGCGCCGCTCCAGCCAGCCGACGAGGGTCCGGACCGTCTCCCGGGTCTCCGCCGCCGCGATCTTGGCCACGATCCCGACCCGCGGAGGGCGGCCGGCCGGCAGCCGGAAGCGGCGAAAATGGCCACCGCTGTCGGGCATTTCCTCTTCCGCTCGCCTGCCTGTTCCGACCGGGAGCCTATCCGGCGCGGGCCACATCCAGGGCAGCCACGGAAGGCTGCCCGGTCCCCGGGTCAGGAACGGCGCCGCAGGATCCGGTCCGCGAGCCGGACCAGCACGTCGCGTCCTTCGGCCGCGCGCGCCCTCTCGGGGCCCGGCGGTGGGTCGGTGAGTCCCTCCAACAGGTGAGCCGCTGCCTCGGCGCGCTCCTCCGCCTCGCCCCGGGCCGCCTCGGCGCCGTGAATCGCCGGATAGGTGGCCTTCCCCTGGGCCCGGTCCTTGCCGGCGGTCTTCCCCAGAGCGGCGGTCGTTTCCTCCTCGTCGAGCAGGTCGTCCACGATCTGGAAGACGAGCCCGATCTCCCGACCGAACCTCTCGAGCCGCTCGACATCCGCCCGGGACGCCCCGCCGGCGATCGCGCCCATGGCCGCCGCGGCTCCGATCAGCGCGCCGGTCTTCGCCCGGTGGATGGCCTCGAGCCCCGCGGCGTCCGGGGGCGCGCTCTCCGCCGCCAGGTCGAGGACCTGACCGCCGACCATGCCCTCCGGGCCGGCCGCGGCGGTAAGCCTCCGAATCCAGCCGACCCGAATCGGCGCCGGGGCATCGCTCCCGGCCAGGATGCCGAACGCCAGAGTGTGGAGGGCGTCACCCGCCAGCACCGCCATCGCCTCGCCGTAGCGGCGGTGCACCGTGGGTTTCCCTCGCCGCAGGTCATCGTCGTCCATGCAGGGAAGGTCGTCGTGGATCAGCGAATAGGCGTGGATCAGTTCCACCGCCCCTGCTGCCGGCAGGGCGTCGCCGGCCGGGGCGCCCACGGCCAGGGAGGAGGCCATGGCGAGCGCCGGGCGCACCCGTTTGCCGCCGGAAAAGACCGCATACCGGATGGCTTCGGCCAGCGCGTCGTCGGCTCCGGATGGAAGCGCCTGGTCGAGAAAGGCGTCGACCAGCCTGGCGCCGTCCCGGAGAAACGCATCCAGAGGACCGCCCGTCGGGGCCGGGTGGGACGGCGGCGCGTTCACGGGCGCCGGCGACGGCGACCGCGCACCCGCATCGGTCCCGAGGTGCGCGGCATGAAGGTGCGGCGCAGGCCGGCGGGGACGCCGGCGCTCCATGGGGCCGAACGAAGGCAGGGGGAGCCGGCCCGGGTCAGAAGGGGGCTTCATCGCCCTTTGGGGGGACGGCCGGTGGAGGCGGCCCCGGGGGGCTCGCGGCGTCCGATCCCGATGCGCTCCGGTCGAGTTCTTCCTGCACGCCGGCGAGGATGGACTCGCACCGGGCGACAAGCCGGAGCGCCGTCCGACGCAGCTCGATCACCCGGGCCAGGGGAAGTTCCCGGTTCGTCATTTCCCTGACGGTGTCCCCGAGTCGCGCCAGCACGGATTCGTAGGGCTCCTCCGCACCCTGTGGGAAGTCCGGATCGGGGGCGGCGCCGGGCGGCGCAACCGGTTCCTCCAGCGTCTCCCGCGCTCTTTCCAGCGTCGCCTCCAGCAACTCCTGGAGGCGGACGGCCCGCACATGAAGCGCGAGGCGTTCCTGGAGTGGCGCCTCCGGGTCTTCCAGCCTGGCCAGGACGGTGTCGAGTTCCGCCTGGGTTCGCTCGAACTTCGTCAGGTCGGGAGCAGGTGTCGGCGTGTCACTCATGACGGCGCGTCTCCGAAAGGCTGGGTGGGGCCCTCGCCCGGATAGACCCTTTCCACCCGGACTCCCAGCTCGCCGTGGCCGAGGAGGAGGCGGACCGGGGCGCCGGCGGCGACAGTGGCGGCGG
>JAAXGQ010000139.1 GCA_012271265.1 Vicinamibacteraceae bacterium | reverse complement strand
CCGGTGAGGACACCGGCGCTTCAGAACTGGCGCCCCCTGACGTATCCGCTCGAATGCCGCGTCACTTCGGCTACAGGCTGCTCGATCACGGGAAGATCCGCGACGGCCCGCGCCGGATCGAGGCGAGGCGGTCGGGGCCGGTCGAGGCCAGGGTGATCGGGACTCCGGTGAGTTCCTCGAGAGCATCGAGATAGACCCGCGCCTCCCGAGGAAGGTCTTCCATGCGGGTCACCCCGCCAGTGGGGCGCCGCCAGCCGGAGAACGTCCGGTACTCGGGGCGGCAGCGCCCGATGGCTTCGGGGTCCGCCGGGAACTCGGAAACGGACTCGCCGTCGAGCCGGTAGCGCACCGCGACCCGGATCCGGGAGAAGCCGTCGAGAACATCCAGCTTGGTGATCGCCAGCTCGTCGAGGCCGTGCACCCGCCGGCTGTAGCGGAGGACGACGGCGTCGAACCAGCCGCAGCGCCGCGGCCGGCCGGTCGAGGCGCCGTACTCGTTCCCACGCCGGACGACCCTGGCGTTGTCCGCCTCGGTCATCTCGGTGGGCATCGGTCCGCCGCCCACGCGCGTCTGGTACGCCTTCGCCACCCCGAGCACCCGCCCCACCGCCGCCGGGCCCACCCCGGATCCGACGGCTGCTCCCGCCGCCACCGCCGACGAGGAGGTGACGAAGGGATAGCTGCCGTGGTCGATGTCCAGGAGGGCCGCCTGCGCTCCCTCGAAAAGCACCGCATGTCCGGCGGCTAGGGCCCCGGTGATCGCCAGCGAGGCGTCTCCGATGAGTGGCAGCACCCGCTCGGCGAATCGGTCCAGCAGCGCCCCGGCAGCGCGCGCTTCCTCGCACTGGCGTTCGCGGCTCCAGCCGAGCAACCGCCCCCGCACCGCCATGAGGTGGGCGAGCCGCCCGTCCCGCTGGTCCCGGTCCCTGAGATCCGCGAGGCGCACCCCGCGCCGGCCCGCCTTGTCCTCGTAGGCCGGCCCGATGCCCCGCCGGGTGGTGCCGATCTCGCCCTTCCCCCGGAGCGACTCCTCCAGGGCTTCGACCTCCCGATGGACATCGAGGATGCAGTGGGCGCGCTCGGAGAACAGCAGCCGGGCGCCGGGATCCAGGCCCGCCGCCTCCACCTCGTCGAGTTCCGCGAGGCACGCCTCGGGATCCACGACGCAACCGTTTCCGATGACCGAGCGGACGCCGGGGTGGAGCACCGCCGAGGGCAGCAGGTGCAGGACGAGCTTTCTCCCATCGGCGACGACCGTGTGGCCGGCGTTGTGCCCGCCGCCGAAACGCACCACGGTGTGGAACCCCGGGGCGAGCAGATCGACCACCTTGCCCTTGCCCTCGTCCCCCCACTGGGTGCCGACGACCGCGACTCCAGGCATGGGTTCTCTTGAGCGCGGAGGAGGCAGCAGGTCCCCGCCGGGGGACCGGGCGTCAGCTATTCGAGACCGAGAAGCTCCCGGACTTCCCCCTCCAGCCGCTCCGGGGTACGGCTCGGGTTGAACCCGATGTGCCGCAGGCGGACGATGCCGTCCCGGTCCGCGATGTAGGTCGTGGGCATCGCGAAGATGCGCATGGCCTCCTCCATGTCGATGGTGGAGAAGAGGTTCTGGTAACGGACGTGGCGCTCCTCGATCCAGGCCTTCACTTCGGCGGGTTCGGGGCGGCCGTCATCCACGTGCAGGCCGACAACGACCAGGCCCTCGTCGGCGTACTTGTCCTGGAGTTCCTGGAAGAACGGAAGCGATTGTTCGCAGGGACCGCACCAGACCGCCCAGAAGTCGTAGACCACGACCTTCCCCATCAGATCGCGAAGAGCGACCGTCCCGCCGTCGAGGTCTGGCAGTTCCACGTCCGGCACCGGCTCGTCAAGGACGCCGCGGCGGGCGGGAGCCTCCGCTTCCTGCTGCGCGGCCGCGGGGTCGGCCGGGCCGAGGAGCGACCCCGAGGCGGCGAACACGACGGCGAAGAGAACGAGAGCGCCCGGAACGAGCCACGGGCGGCGCCGGGAAGCGGAAAGGACAGCCATCACGGAACCGGCGCCGACACGATCGTCGCCGAGGCCGCGTCGGCGACGGCCTCCGGCATGTCCTCGGACTCACGCTCCGCCAGCCAGCGTTCCGAGGAGATGGCGGCCATGCACCCGGTCCCGGCGGCGGTCACCGCCTGCCGCCAGACGGGATCCATCACGTCGCCGCAGGCGAAGACACCTTCCACGGACGTGCGCACGGTCCCCGGTTCGACCTCGACGTAGCCGTGCGGGTCGAGGGCCACGGCGCCGGCGAACAGCTCGGTGTTGGGGACGTGGCCGATTGCGATGAAGAGGGCGCCCACCGGGAGTTCGGAACGAGCCCCGGACTTCACATTCCGGAGCCGGAGCGCGGTCACCCCTTCCTCGTCATCACCGAGAACCTCGTCCACCACGGTGTCCCACACGAGGCGGATCTTCGGGTGGCGCAGCGCCCGCCGGGCCATGATCTTCGAGGCCCGCAGCTCGTCGCGGCGGTGGATGATGTGGACGGTGGTGGCGAACCGGGTCAGAAAGAGAGCCTCTTCCATGGCGGTGTCACCGCCGCCCACCACGGCCATCTCCCGCCCCCGGTACAGCGCTCCGTCGCAGGTGGCGCAAGCGGACACGCCCCGGTTCATGAAGGCTCGTTCGCTCGGCAGGCCCAGCCAGCGGGCGCGGGCCCCGGTGGCGATGATCACCGCCTCCGCCTCCCAGCCCTGCTCCCCGGCCCACACCCGAAACGGACGCGCCGAGAGATCGACGGCGGTGGCGTCCACGTTGTGGGTCTCGGCGCCGAACCGCTCCGCCTGCCTGCGGAAGAGATCCATCATCTCGTGGCCGGTCACGCCGTCCGGGAAACCGGGATAGTTCTCCACGTCGGTGGTCAGCATGAGCTGACCGCCCGGGAGGCCGATGTCGGGGTCGAGGCCCGAGCCGGCAAGCACCACCGGGGCGAGCTCGGCGCGGGCCGCGTAGAGCGCGGCGGTGTATCCGGCGGGACCGCTGCCGATGATGACGAGGCGGCGCGGCGGGAGTTTGGCCGGAGAGGTCGGGCGGGTCACGGACAGCGGCGTCCCCGGACACGGGAGCATGCACCCGGAAAGCGCGGCGAGACTAGCACGCAGCCGGACGAGCACGCGGCCGGGCTGGGGACCCCTCCGCGCGACGGGCGAGACGCGCGAATTCCGCCACGGTCAGACTCTCCGGCCGCCGGGTCGCATCCATCCCGAGGAGAGCGGCCGCCGCCGCCGCGCTCTCGCGGAGATGCGGGTCGGAGAGGGCGGCGATGCTGTTCTTCAGGTTCTTGCGCCGATGGCGGAACAGGCCGCGCACCAGGGCGCGGAAGCGGGTCACGTCGCCGACCTCGGGCCGATCGCGGCGCGGCGCGAGCCGGACCACCGAAGAAACCACCCGAGGCCGCGGCCGGAACGCCGCCGGATGGATCTCGAAGCGGATCGCGGGCCGCATCGCCTGCTGGACGACGACGCTGAGCGCGCTGTAGTCCCGGGTGTTCGGGACAGCCACAACGCGCGCCGCCACCTCCCGCTGGAGCGTGAGGGTGAGCGAATCGAAGAGTTGTCCGGCTCCCGGCGTCGTCTGGTCGAGGAGGCGGAGCAGCAGCCGGGAGGCGGTCGAGAACGGAAGGTTGCCGCAGGCGGGCAGCGGTGGCGTCGCCCCGAAGTCGTCGATCGCGGCCCGAAAGTCCATCGTGCCGGCATCCCCGACAACCACCCGGAGGCGGCCGGCGACACCCCGGTCCCGGGCGGTGCGCTCGGTGATGGCGGCGAGGCGCGGATCGATTTCCACGGCGAGGACCCGCGCCCCGCCGGCGATCAGGGCGAGCGTGATCGCCCCCTTGCCGGGCCCGATCTCGACGACCGCGTCCGGAACCGGATCCTTCTCCCCGATCCCGAGCGCCGCCGCCGCGAAGCGCGTCGCGGCTGAACGGTCGTGAAGGAAGTTCTGACCGCGCGCCCGCGTCGGGAAAAAAGTCACCGGCGCCGCCTCTTGCCGGATCCGACACACCCTTCAGGCATCACTTGAGATCTCGTAACATAAACTCCGGGAATCCGGGGAATCTCGGGGATTTCGCCATGGCTGCCTTCTTGCTGGGAACCGTCCAGGGACTGACCGAATTCCTGCCGGTGTCGAGTTCCGGGCACCTGGTGCTGACGCGCGCAGCGCTGCCGGAGGCGGCTGTCCGGACTCCCGGCGCGCTGTTCGGGATTGTCGTCCATCTGGCCACGCTCGCCGCGGCCCTCATTGCGCTGCGCCGCGAAGTCGCCGCCATCGTGGCCGCTCTGCTTCCGGGCCGGCCTTCCGGCGAAAGGCAGGCGGGACGACGCGTCGCCGTCATGCTGGTGGTGGCGTCGTTCCCGGCGGCGCTGGCCGGCTTTCTGCTTGCGGAACCGATCCGGGGCCTGTTCGAGGCGCCGCAGTTCGCATCGCTCGGGCTCGTTCTGACCGGGTGCGCGCTGCTGGGCTGCCGCGGCCTGCTCGGGAGCCGCCGCTCCTCCCGCGGCCCACTGTCCGGTCCGGCCCGCTACCGGGACGCCCTCCTCATCGGGACCGCCCAGGCCGTCGCCATCCTCCCGGGCGTCTCCCGCTCCGGCGCGACGATCCTGACGGCCCGGGCGCGGGGTCTGGCCGCCGGGGACGCCGCCCGCTTCAGTTTCCTGCTCTCGGCCCCGGTGATCGGCGGCGCCGTGGTCTTCGAGCTCGCGCACGCTTTCGGCGATCCGGCGCTGGCGGAGCTCGGAGTCGGAACGGTCGCGCTCGAGTTGGCGCTCGGCTTCGTTGCCGCCTTCCTGGCCGGAACCCTGGCTCTCGCCTGGGTCTTCGGCTGGCTGGCGCAGCGCCGGTTCCATCAGTTCGGCTGGTATTGCCTCGCGTCAGGAGGGGTCGGGATTGGCCTTTCGGGCGCTTAGGGCGGTCTTCGGCCGTCGTCCGGCCGTCGGAGTCCTGCTGCTGGCGGCGGCGGTGGCGCTGGGCGCCGCCCTGGCGTCGCGGGATGCGGGCGACCCGGTGCCGCTGCTCCGCGCCGGGCCGACGGCGGAGACCGCGAACTGGCTCGGCCCGGTCGGCGCCTTCGCGGCCGAAATCCTGCTCCAGCTGTTCGGCCTCGTCGCCTTCGCCGCGCCGCTGGCGCTTCTCGATGCCGGGCGCCGGCGGCTTCGCGGGATGCGGGACCCCGATCGGCACGCCGGGGCCATCCGGCTCGTGATCGGAACGAGTCTCGCGATCGGGCTGGCCGGACTGGGCGCGCTCGCCTACGAGACCTTCGGAGGAGCGGCCAGCTTCAACTGGGGCGGCCTCTTTGGCGAGATGCTGGCGTCGGCGCTCGCGACCCTTCTGAAACCGCTCGGGGCGGCGCTGGTGCTCACGGCCCTGGTGGTGATCAGCGCCCTGTCGCTCAGGCCCCCGAAGGAGGAGCGGGACGGCGCGCCCGCGACGAAGCCGAAGTCGAAACCGTCCGGCCTCACCCGCCTCTTCCGGAGGCGGCGGCAGAAGGCGGCGCCGGACTCCGGGCGCCTCCTTCCGAGGCGCGTGGTGGCGCGCATCGGGACCTCGAAGCCGTCCACCGCCCAGGCGGAGGAGTCCGCGAAACGGCCGCCCGCCGCCAGGACGCCCCGGCGGAAGGCGGCCTCTCCGCCGCCCACCCGAAAGGATCCGCCGGGAGCGGCCCGCGACGCGAAGTGGGCGATGCCTCCGCTCAAGCTGTTCACCCGCCGGGCGAGCCAGCCCGGGCCGGGACGCGCCGTGCTGAAGCAGCGGCAGCGGGCCCTCGAAGAGGCGTGCCGCGAGCACGGCGTGCGGGGAGACGTGGTGAACATCCAGCCCGGCCCGGTGGTCACCACGTTCGAGTTCCGGCTCGGCGAGGGCGAAACGCTGAACAAGCTCAAGAACCGCCACGAGGAAATCTGCATGGCGCTCAAGGCGCCGGCCATCCGGGTCGAGCGGATGCGGGGCCGGGGCGTGGTGGGCATCGAGGTCCCCAACGAGAAGCCGGCCCTGGTCGGGCTGCGCGAGATTCTCGAATCGAACGACTTCCGCCGGAGCCGGGCCGCCCTTCCGGTGGCGGTGGGGAGGAGCGTGGATGGCGAACCGCTGGTGGCTGACCTCGCCGCCATGCCGCACCTGCTCATCGCCGGGGCGACCGGGGCCGGCAAGTCCGTGCAGATCAACACCCTGCTCTGCTCGCTGCTGGTGAACTGGTCACCGGATGAACTGCGGCTCATCCTGATCGATCCGAAGCGGGTGGAACTGCGGCCGTACCGGGATCTTCCCCACCTGCTGACGCCCCTGATCCTCGAGCCCGACCGGGCCAAGGTCGTGCTCCAGCGGGCCTGCAGCGAGCTCGACCGGCGCACCCGCCTGCTCGAGGAGCACGGCGTCCGCAACATCGCCGGCTACAACCGCCGCGTCGCCGCACTGCGCAGCCGCCCCCGGGGCGGCGCGGACGGCGCCGGCGAGGACCTGCCCCAACCGATGGCCCGGCTCGTCGTCGTGGTGGACGAGCTCGCCGATCTCCTCATTCACGCCAGGGCGGAGGTCAGCGAGGCGCTGCACCGCCTGCTCGCCCTCGGGCGAGCCGAAGGCATTCACCTGGTGCTCGCCACCCAGCGGCCCTCGGTGGACATCATCAGCGGCTCGCTCAAGGCGAACCTGCCGACCCGGATCGCCTTCCGGGTGGCGACCTCGGTGGATTCCCGCACGATTCTGGACCGGGGCGGGGCGGACGAACTTCTGGGGCGCGGCGACATGCTCATGATGCGTCCCGGCGCCGACCTTCCCCGCGCCCAGGGCGCCTTCGTCGCCGAGGACGAGGTGGAGCGCCTCGCGGACCATTGGAAGGCCCTCGGCGAGCCGGAGTTCGATGAGCAGTTGCTGGTCGAGGAGGATCCGGCTGCAGCGGCGCTGATCGTCGGCTCGCGGGGCTCGGGGCCGTTGTCCACGGACCAGCGCCGTGCCGACGCGATGCTGCCTCAGGCCCGGAGCCTGGTGCTCCGCGAGCGGAAGGCTTCGACCTCGATGCTCCAGACGGAGCTGGGGCTGGGCTATCAGCGGGCCCGACGGATCGTGGCGGAACTGGAACGTCAGGGAATCGTGGGCCCGCAGCGCGGCGCCCGCCCTCGCGAGGTCCTGGCAGAGGCCGCCCCATGAGGCCTGTTCCGCGACTCTTCCGAACGGCGCTGATCGCCGCGGCGGCGGCCGCCGTGGTGACGGCCGCCCTGCCGGGGGCGGCCATCGGCTTCGGGGCGGCGCAGGGAGCCCGCGAGCTCTACAACCAGGCGCAACGGGCCGAAGCCGCGCTCCGCCGGAGCCCCTCGCAGCAGCGGGAGCGATCGGCGTGGATCCGGGTCGCCGAGGCGTACCGGGGCGTCGTGGTGGCCTGGCCCCGGAGCGGTTACTGCGATGACGCCCTCTACCAGGAAGGAGGGCTCTACCGGGACGCCGCCGAGCGCTTCGGGGCCCGGTCCCTGGCGGCGAAGAGCGCGAACTCCTACGCGCAGCTCGCCCGCGGCTACCCGACCAGCAAATGGGTGGCGAAGGCGCTCTACGAGCAGGTGCGGCTCTTCCACGGTCCGCTTGGGGATGCGGCAAGCGCCCGCCGCGCCGCCCGCCGGCTCGCGGAACACGACCCTCGGGGAACGGAGCTGCGGCGCGCGGAGGCGCTTCTCAACCCGGCGGAGCCGGAGCCCGCGCCCGAGACCGAGCCGGCGCCGAGGACGGAAGCGCAACCGGAGACCGCACGCCCAGCGACGCCGACGCCGGTCGAGGTGCGGGACATCCGCCACTGGGTGGGCCAGTCCCACACCCGGGTGGTCATCGATCTGAGCGGTCCCGCCGAACACGTCGAGGGTCGCCTGGAGGGACCACCCCGGGTGTTCTTCGACTTCCTCGGGGCGAGCCTCGGCGAGGAACTGCAAAAGGACTTCCCGATCAGCGGTTCCCATCTCCAGAAGATCCGGGTGGGTCCCCACGCCGACAGGGTGCGGGTGGTCCTCGACTTCTCCAGCGTGCGGGAAGTGACCGTCTTCGAACTGCCGGACCCCTACCGCCTGGTCGTGGACATTCATGGCGCGCCGCCGGCGCGCGCCGCCGACGCGGACGCCCCGCGGACCGACGAAGGCGAGGGCGAAGGCGCACCCGCGAGTGGTGAGGAGCCGGCGGTCCCGCAGCCGACCGGCACCGGCTACTCCCTCGCCCGCCAGCTCGGCGCCGGGGTGCGCCGGGTGGTCATCGACCCGGGGCACGGAGGACATGACCCGGGCACGCGTTCCGGCAGCCTGCGCGAAAAGGACATCGTGCTGGACATCTCGCGGCGGGTGCGGGATGACCTCGCGGCGCGCGGGTTCGAGGTCGTCATGACCCGGGACCGCGACGAATTCATCCCGCTGGAGCAGCGCGCCTTCATCGCGAACGACGCCGGATCCGACATCTTCGTCTCGATCCACGCGAATGCGGCGCGAAACCGCTCGGCACGCGGGCTCGAGACCTACTACCTGAACCTCGCCACGTCTCCCGAAGCAGCCGAGGTCGCAGCGCGCGAGAACGCCTCCGCGAGCGGCATCCGCATGTCCGACATGCCGAAGCTGCTGATGCAGATTCTCAACCACAACCGGGTGGAGGAATCCCGGGAACTGGCCGGCACGATGCAGGCCGCGCTCGTGGAGGGAGTGCTGGGAAGCCGGCGCCATCGCCACAATCGCGGCGTCAAGACCGCTGGCTTCCACGTCCTCCTCGGCGCCCAGATGGCGGCCGTTCTGATCGAGGTCGGATTCGTCAGCAATCCGGACGAAGCGAAGCAGTTGCGGACCGACGTCCACCGCGACCGGCTTGCCGCCTCGATCAGCGACGGGATCGCCCGTTACGCCGCCTCCCTCGGCGATCCGGCCCAGACGACCGCCGACGGCTCCGTGTCACGCAGGTAGCCGGAGCGGGCCGCCGTTTCGGCGCGCCGGGCGCCCCGGCGCTGTGCGAGACTACCGCGCCTCCCGCGAGCAGCCGGGGTAGCTCAGTCGGTAGAGCAGAGGACTGAAAATCCTTGTGTCGGCGGTTCAAGTCCGCCCCCCGGCACCCTGCTCCCCGGCGTCCTCCGGAGAGGCGGCTTACGTCTTCTTCTTCGCGGCGGCGGCTGGGTCGGGGAGGTCGAGGGCCGTCCGGACCTTCGCTTCGATCTCTCCGTAGAGCTCCTCGTTCGCGAGCAGCGCGCGGCGCACCTTCTCGCGCCCCTGTCCGAGCTGCTGTCCGCTGTAGGAGTACCAGGCGCCGGCCTTGTCCACGATCCGGTGCTTCACGCCGAGGTCGATCAGGTCCCCCGCGCGCGAGATTCCTTCCCCGTAGCGGACATCGAACTCCGCCATGCGGAACGGCGGCGCCACCTTGTTCTTCACCACCTTGATCCGGGTCCGGTTGCCCACCACGGCGTCCCCTTCCTTGAGGGCGCCGATGCGCCGGATGTCCACCCGCACGGACGAGTAGAACTTCAGCGCCCGCCCGCCAGTCGTGGTCTCCGGGTTTCCGAACATCACGCCGATCTTTTCGCGCAGCTGGTTGATGAATATCAGGCAGGTCTTCGACTTGGAGACGATCCCGGTGAGCTTCCGCATCGCCTTCGACATGAGCCGCGCCTGCAGGCCGACCTGGGCGTCCCCCATTTCCCCGTCGAGTTCGGCGCGCGGCACGAGCGCGGCGACCGAATCCACGGCCACGACGTCCACCGAGCCGCTGCGCACCAGCGTCTCGGCAATCTCGAGCGCCTGTTCGCCGTCGTCCGGCTGGGAGACGAGCAGCTGGTCGGTGTCGACGCCGAGCGCTTCGCAGTACTCCGGATCGAGCGCGTGCTCGGCGTCCACCACGGCGGCATAGCCGCCGAGCTTCTGGGCGGCAGCGACCACCGTCAGGGCGAGCGTCGTCTTTCCGGACGACTCCGGCCCGAAGACCTCGACGACCCGGCCTCGGGGAAACCCCCCGACCCCGAGCGCGGCGTCCACGGAGAGCACCCCGGTGGGAATGGCCGACACGTTGAGCGCGGACGAACCGAGCTTCATGATGGCGCCTCGGCCGTGCTGCTTTTCGATCTGGCCGAGCGCGACCTCGAGCGCGCGCGACCGCTGGGCGGCCGCATCCGGGCGCGCCTTGCCTCTGACCTTCCTGGGCATGGGTGGATGACCTCCGTTCGGGGGTGGGCCGGCCCGGCGGCGAAGCCGGTCGGCGACGCTGTCAGGGACCTATACGGTTTCCGCGGGGTAGTTGTACCGCGAGCCC
>JAAXGQ010000138.1:2712-6374 GCA_012271265.1 Vicinamibacteraceae bacterium | reverse complement strand
GAGCAGCGTGCGGGGGATCGCGATGCCGAGCACGAGCTTGACGATGGCCCAGGGCTGGAACGTGCCGCTGTACGCGATCCTGAGTCCGGTCCAGGCGACCACCACGGCGGCGAGCCCGCCCCAAAGCTGGAGCCCGAGCGTGTGCACGCCGGGCGCGGCTCCGCCGATCACGGTGTCGAGCACCACGTCCAGGAAGGTCTTGAAGTCCTGAAGCTGATCCGGGGGGATCTGCGTGGGGACGTTCGGGTCGATGGACTGCGGGGGCAGTAGCATGGCCTGCCGCCCCCTACCGGTAGAACGAGGGGATGCGGAACAGGAGCCCGTCGCGGAGCGCGGCCCGGTTCAGGAAGGCCGCGTTCCGCATGGTCTCGGCGAAGGCGTTCGCCCGAGCCCGGTCGTCATGCCAACGGTCAAGCCATTCGAGGTGGGCGAGTTCGGCCTGCCTCGCCCGGCTCGCCTCGCGCGCGGCCTCGTGGGCGAGCACCTGGCCCAGTTGATCCGGCCCTGGCTCAGCGCGGCCGCGACCTCGGCCTGCTGAAGGGCCGTGTTGGACAAGTTCCCGTTCGAGGTGAGGTCCGCGAACGAGCCACGGGCGCTTTCGATGGTCCCGGCCAGCGCCGCCGCCGCGTCCAGCGTCGCGTAGTCGAGCACCCGCTGCCGGTCGGCGGCCAGCCGCGCTCGGCGGTAGTCCTCCACGGCGCGTCTCGCCGCCTCGGGAGACTGGTCGCGGTACAGCGCGAGGATGTCGGCCTCGGTCACCCGGTCGGCAGTGCTCCGCGCCGTCCGCCACAGCCCGGTGAACGGACGGCCGCCGCCCATTTCACGGACGGCATCGACCGTGCCAAGGGCCGGGCCGGTGAACTCGGATCGCCACGCGAGTCCGTCCCGCACCAGGCCGACGGGATCGGCGGCCAGGTCGGAGAACGGCTGGATCAGCGCGTCGATCTCGCCGCGCGCGGCCCGCTCCATGTGGTCGAGTTGGTCTTCGAGTTCCGAAAGCTGGCGGGCCATCGCCCGCAGCTGGCCGACCTGGTTCGAGATCTGCGTGATCTGGTTCGCGATGATCTGCGCGCGCTGCCACCAGCTGCCGAAGTCGAACTGCGCGCTCGCGGGCCTCGGAGCCGCGAGCGTCAGGAGCGGGACGAGAAGCGCGGTGGCGAAGATGTGTCGATGCATGGGAGAGTCCTTTCTGTTATCGGTGTTTCGGAGGGGTGGGAATCAGCACGTCGGCGGTGAACCAGATGCGCAGCCGGTGGCCCGCGCGGATCGTCACGGTGGGCATCCGGTTCAGATACCGGTCCAGCATCGAGGTCGCGCTCCCGCCGAGTCCCTGGCCGACGCCCGCCCGGAGTCCGAAGGGCGAGGCTCCGGCCAGCGTGAGGCCGCTCAAGGCCCCGACCGCACCGGCGGCGGCGAACGTCGAGAAATAGTGGCGGTTGACCTGGTCCCGCAGCGCGCTCTCGCCCGCCTGGTTGAGCCCAAGGAACTCAAGGTCCACCCGGCGTCCGTCGGAAAGAATCAGCCGGTGGAACGCGACGGCGAGGCGGCTCTGGTCTTGGGTTTCGACGGCCTGCGCGGTTCCGACGACGCGCGCGCCGCGCGGAATCAGGACCCGCTGCCGGTCCGCCGAATACAGCGGCACCGACACCATCGCGAGCACCGGGCCGGGGAAGTCGCCCGATAGCTGCGTCAGCAGCACGGCTTCGAGGAACGAGCCCTCGTGGATCCGCTCCCAGCCGTGCGGGTCCTCCGGCCGGGCCATGCGCCCCGGTTCCGCCGGGGCGGCGGTGCGTGGCGCGGTTGGCATTTCAACGCCGGGGGAAGCGGGAAACGGTCCTCCGGCCATCCCGGCGGCCAACTCGCCTTCGAGCGCCGCGACGGACCGCTCGAAGGACGCCAGCGCCGCGTCCAGCGCGGCATCGGGCGGCTCGGACGCCGCCGGGGAAGCTCCCCCTCCACCGCGCACACCGCCCGGATCTCGGTACGACCGGGCGACCGGAAGCGAGCGGAGCGAGCGCGCACGCCGCTCGATCTCCTCCAGCCGGAGCGCCTCGCGAAGCTCGAACTCCGCCGGGGTCGTGCCGAGCGGTCCACTGCCGGGTTGGCTCGCCGCGCCTGCCGGGGCCGCGTTCTCGGCGGCACCGGCCCGGCGTCTCTCCATCTCGTCGCGGGCCTCGGCGGCCGCCGCCTGCTGGGCCTCGCGCTCCGCCTCCGCGCGCAAGCGCCCCTGGAACGCGCGGCCCATGCCGTCGTTGACCGCCCGCGCCCCGGGCGGGGTGGCAGCATCCGTGGGGTCCGCCTCGGGACCCGTCAGCGACCACGAGAACAGCATCCCGGCGATCAGCACGGCGATCAGCGCGATACCCGCCTTGGTGACGATGCCGCCCGGAAGCGCGCCCCTGGGCTCCTTCACCCACTGCTTCCAGCGGCTCATCGGCCTTCCTCCCCCGGCTCGAACCGCCACCGCAGCCGCTTGTCGCCGATATGGAGCCACCCGTCATCCAGCACATGGCGGGCGACGTAGAGGCCGTCGCCCGAGAGGTCGAACGCGACCAGCGCCGGTTCGCCGTCCTTCAGTTCGTAGAGCGCGGGCGCTTCCTGCGCGCGCGAGCGGATGTAGGTGAACCGCCCGTCGTGCCACATCGCCTCGACCAGGAACGGTCGCTTGGACGCCTGCGAGTCCAGCCTGTACTCGAACGCGAGCAGATTCGGATACTCGGCGCGGAACGCCTCGATCTCCGCTTCGGCCCGCTGCCGGGCCTCGATGATCCCGGTCTCGGCCTCCTGCCGAGCCCTGCGCGCCGCCTCGGCCGCCTCGGCGGCCATCCGCCGGTAGGCCGCGACCTCGCTCCGGGCGACGAACCCTGGAGCGCTTGGGGCGGCGACCGCCGCCTCCGCGGCCGGATCGACCCGGACGACAAGGTGCGGCGGTTTCTCGCCGTGCTCGGCGACGAGAAACGAGTAGATGCGGCCCGACTCGCAGACGAGCGCGACGTTCGTCGCCACGTCCTCGGCCAGCGGCTTCAGGTACGCGACGTTCGCCGCGCCCGTCAGGTGCCAGTACTCCGAGTCGCCGGCCACGAAGTCGAGGATCCGCTCGCTGGCCGGAAGGACGATTAAGGTTGTATGGCGCACGCGCGCGCGTAGCCGAGGGATCAGGTCTTCGCCTTCGCCGGCGACCGGCACGCGCAGGAAGGCGGCGTCTTCACGGGGCTGTTGCGATGCGGCGGACGCCGGAAGCGCCGCCAGCAGGAGCGTCAATGCAATCGGGGTGGTGGAAAACCTCATGGTGTCACTTCCTTTCGTCTGTGGGGGTGGGATGGCGTGTCTTCGACCGGGCGAGCACTTCGAGCGCCCGCGCCAGTCCGTGCCTCGCCACGGCGCGGGCGCGCCTCCCGGCGTCCAGCGGAGACGAGGTGTAGAGCCAGTAGCTCTCCGGATCGACTTCGAGCCGGAGCACCGCCGCCTCGTCCGGGCGGCGGAGATAGAGTTCGCGCTTGGGCGCGAGCTCCCGGATCCGGGCGACTTCCGCCTCGTTCAGCCGGAACAGGACTCCGGCCTCTTCCGGGAGTTCGGGGTTAGCGAGGAACAGCTTGGTGGGGATGGATTCGAGAAGAGCCGACGCGCCCGCCGTTCCGGTCACGTCCACCGCCGACTGCGTG
>JAAXGQ010000138.1:1737-2689 GCA_012271265.1 Vicinamibacteraceae bacterium | reverse complement strand
CTCGTCCACGACCATCAGCTTGAGACGCGCCGCTTGGTGAGGGTCCTCGATCTCCAGACGCATCCGCTCCAGCAGGTACGACAGCGCGGCCTCGCACAGGTCCGCGTGCTCCGCCGCGCCCGCAAGGTCGATCACCTGCCAGTCGCGGAACTCGATGTCGGAAGTGCCGTCTGGGGCGTTGTCGAAGAACGCGCCCCACGCGCCGCCATCGATCCATCGGCTCAGCGCGGGCCACATCGCGGCAGGCAGCGAACCGGCCAGCACGCTCAGCGTGCGCCGCTCCGCCCCAAGCGCGTACAGGTCCTCGACCCGCGCCCGGATCTCGCTCGTGTCCGCGCCACCGGCCTCGTATCCGCCCAGCCTCAGCAGGCGCAGCACCCAGCCGGTCAGGAACTGGAACGTGCGCGTCGCCGGGGGCAGCGCGAACGGTGCAAGCCGCAGACCCGATTGCGTGTCTCCGGGCGTCAACTCAAGGTGGGAGCCCCCGAGGAACCGGGTCAGCCAGCGGTAGGAGCCGCCCAGGTCCAGGATCAGCACCCGTGGCCCGTACTTGAGCGCCTCGACCAGCAGGAAGTTCAGGGCAAAACTCTTGCCCGAGCCCGTCGCGCCGAGGATCAGCGTGTGGCCCACATCGCCCGCGAACAGGTCGTACTGGAATGCGGTGCGCCACGGGGTCTCCAGCACCGCGAGCGACTCGCGGTCCAGGTGGCCGCTCCGCGCCGAACCCCTCGGTGGCCCGAACACCGGCGCGAGGCACGCCGCGACTCCCGCCGAGACGAACACGCTCCGCACCTGCCGCCCGCGCGGCTGGGCGGGAAGCCGCGAAAACCACGCGGGAAGCTGGCCGAAGCCCTCCCGGACGACCTTCGCGTCGTGCGCGGCGAAGATGCGGCGCACGTCGCCGTCCAGCCGCTCGACCCCTTCGAGCTCGCCGTGGAGCGCCACGGTCAGC
>JAAXGQ010000138.1:1353-1658 GCA_012271265.1 Vicinamibacteraceae bacterium | reverse complement strand
GGCGCTGCGCGCCCCGGATCCGCCGCCGCGCCTTCTCCACCGTCCACGGCCGCCATTCGAGCGAGACCGTCATCACGGCGTCCAGGCAGTAGAGGTCCCGGAGCAGATTGGCGTGCGCATGGCCCGGCGGCGACAGCAGCGAGTACAGGGTCACCGGCTCGCCGTCCAGCCGAAGATGCGACCGCTCGGCTTCCAGTTCCGACAGCGCGAGCCGCCAGTTCATCCCGCTTCCCGTCGCCCCGTCCCAGAACGTGCCGGGGCGGTTGACGAGTTCGGAGAGGAGCCGGGACGCCTCGCGCGCCCCG
>JAAXGQ010000138.1:429-1265 GCA_012271265.1 Vicinamibacteraceae bacterium | reverse complement strand
AACCGGCCCGCCGCCGCCTCGATCGCCGAAGCGAGGTAGGTGGGCGCGGTCTTGTTGCGGCGGCGCTTCAACAGCCCCGCGAGCTTGGCTACCGGTCGTGACCGCGTACCCTCTGCAACCGGGCGGAGGCCGGACCCGAGCGACCAGACGGCGTAGGAGTCGAGCGCCTGCACGCGCCGGGACAGGAAGGCGCGGCGGTTCCGCACCGAGACGGCCGCGATGTCCGAGATGGTTGTATTCGGTTCGCTTTCGATGGACGCCGGGCGGCGCAGCAGGTAGAAGTGGAGCCGGGCGTCGGGATCGAGCCCCGACAGCAGCCGCTGCCAGAGGCCCAGCATCCGGTCGATCTGCTCCGGCGTGCGGCCGTCCGTAACGGCGGGCAGGATCCGGCCCGCCGCGATCAGTTCGCCCGAACGCGCGAGGCAGGTGCGGCCGTCGTCCAGCCAGCCCCAGTAGGGCAACTCCTCCGCCAGCGAACCGGCCGTCTCGTAGACCCGGCGTTCCTCCGCGACCCTCATTGGCCGTCTGCCCGGACCTTCAGGTGCCACGGCTCGTCCGCCCACTTGCCCGGATCGAACCGCGCCGGGCAGCGCGCCGCCGCCCGGAGCACTGCGAGCATCGCCGGGTCCCTGCGGCCAGCCAGCCAGCCCGCGCCGTAGCAGACGGCGAACACCACGCCGCCGCTGATGAGCGAGGCCGTCGCGTTCCACACCGCGAGCGCCAGCGTCGCGCCCAGCAGGAACAGACGCCGCTCCACGCCCAAGACCGTGAGCGGACGGTTCAGCGCCGCGTAGCCCGGCCAGCGCCTCAGGCCGCGCATCAGAACAGCCACGCGA
>JAAXGQ010000138.1:0-367 GCA_012271265.1 Vicinamibacteraceae bacterium | reverse complement strand
CACCACGATCGCGATCAGCGCCAGCCCGCGCGCGATCGGTCCCGTGAACTGCCGCTCAAGCTCCGCCACCGCGTCCACCCACGGACTCGTCCCCTGCGCCGTCAGCACGGTGGGCGTCAGCAGCCAAAGGGCGGCCAGCGTCGCGCTTCGCACCGTCGTCAATAGTGTTCTCATTGCTCATTTTCCTTTCCATCGGTTGTTTAGTCGGGGTCAGCGGGCGGCACCCACGGCGACGCGCCCGCGATCCGCAGTCCGCTCGCGGAACCACGCCTCCAACTCCGCCTCGATCCATCCCACGTTCCGCGTTCCCAGAGGAATCGCCTGCGGGAAGCGTCCCGCGACGCGCCACTCGTAGATCGTGGTCCGC
>JAAXGQ010000137.1:3923-6133 GCA_012271265.1 Vicinamibacteraceae bacterium | reverse complement strand
CTGTTCCTGCTGGGCGCGACGCTCGCGGTCGCGGTGTGGAACGCGACGGCCTCGCTCGTGGCGGGCGGCTTGGTGTTCGCGGGCTGCTACGGCGCGGGCTGGCTCGCGGGCCGGAGGGACCCGGCGATGCTTTCGGTGCTGCGGAACGCCACCCGTTATCCGGCGCGGTACGATCCGGGCAAGTGGGCGGACGAGCCCTGGCATCTCCGCATCCGGACGGACTCAAAGTGAGGGTCGCGGAGGAACGCCGGGCCTACGAGGCGGCGGGTTCGCTGGCCGAAGAGCTGCCCTATTGGGGCTGGCTCGACGATGGCCGCACCTGTCTGACCCGTGCGGGCGAGTTGGTCGCGGCGGGCCGGATCCGGCCCGCCGCAGTGGACGGCCGCACGCCTGAGCAGATCGACCGGGTGCTCGGACTGTGGCAGCGGTTGATGTCGGGGCTCGGTTCCGACACGCGCCTCCAGTTCCACATGCTCCGGCGTCCCGGTCTCGCCGAGGGTCCAGACGACCGCGGCTCCGACATCGCTTCCCTGTCGGGTCGCAAGCGAAGCGCGTTCCTCGCCGGGCGCGTCCAGCGGCTCGAAGCGTTCGTGGTCTGGTCGGACGACCCGGGCCTCCGCCCGGCAGGTGGAGGTTCCGGGCCGGGAATCTTGTCGCGGCTCGCGCGAATCCGGAAGCGCCGCAGCAAGACGGCAGCCACCTATCTGGCCTCGGAGATCGATGCGGCCGCGGGCCGGTTCCGGGCGATGATCGACGCGGGCCGCTCGCTGGTGGCCGAGCACACGCCCGTCGAGATGCTGGGAGCCGTCGAGGCTTCCCGGCTTCTGTCCGAACTCGTCAACCGCCCCGGCACGTTCTGGGACGGCTCGACGGGCAGCGGCATGAACTGGCGGCTCGCGGTCTCGGAGCTGGAGGCGGAGCGGTCGCACCTTCGGCTCGACGGCGAGCCGGTGATCCTCTATTCGCTGCTGTCGCCGCCCGGACAGGCCCACGCGAACCTGCTCCGGGACCTCTACTGCCTCGACGCGGTGACGACCGTCTCGCTCGAATGGCGGCCGTGGTCGGTGGAAGCGGCGCGGCGCCGGATCCGAGGCGCGCAGCGCCACTACTTCTCGCGCCGCTACTCGATGATGGCGCACGCCCAGGACGCCCAAGGCACGGCGGCGGCGATGGTCGATTCAGCGGCGGCCGCCGAATCGGACCGGCTGGGAGCGGCGCTGGTCGAACTCGAAGCCGACGGCGTGGCCTACGGCGAGGCGTCGCTGACCGTGGCGCTCCACGGCGAACTCGAAGTGATCGAGCGGCTGGACGGCGACGTGCGCCGCCTGTTCGCCGCGCACGACGCGAAGGTGATCCGGGAGGGCTACGGCCAGATGCCCGCGTGGTTCGCCCGGCTCCCGGCTCAGCCGCGCAAGCGGCAGGTGCGGAGGGTGTTCGTATCGGCCGGTCTCGCGGCGTGCCTCGCGCCCGTGTTCGGGCCGCCCAAGGGGAACCGGAAAAGCCGGCATCTGGACCGCGAGCCGCTGGCGGTGTTCGAGACGCCGTGGCGCACGGCGTACCGCTACGATCTGTTCGCGGGCGACGTGGGCCACACGCTGATCCTGGGGGCGACGGGTTCGGGCAAGAGCTTCACGCTCAACTTCCTGCTGGTCGAGGCGCTCAAGTACGATCCGCGCATCCTGATCCTGGACCTGGGCGGCTCCTACCGCTGGCTGACCCGGTTTCTCGGGGGCCGCTACCTGGAGCTCGCGCCGGGCGAGGCCGAGCCGACGCTCCGGCTCACGCCCTTCGCGCTGCCCGCTACCACGAGGACGTTCCAGTTCCTGACCGGCTGGGTGCTCCGGCTGCTGAAGCTCGGCGGCTTCGAGGCGGGCGGCGCGGACACGAGCGAGATCCGCGCGCGGATCGAGGACCTCTACGCGCTCGGGGCCGAGCGCCGGACGCTCACCGTGCTCACCGGTTCGCTTCCCTCTGCGATGTGGCCCGCGCTGAGCCGCTGGACGGAGGGCGGTGCCTGGGGCGCGTTCTTCGACAACGCGCCGGCCGGTGGCACGGACATCGAGTTCCGTGACTGGCAGGTGATCGACCTGGCGGGCGCGGCCGAACACGCCGACCTGTGCGAGGCTGCGCTCGGCTACCTGCTGGAACGGATGCGCCTGGAGATCGAGGACCCGGCGGAGACCGCACGGCTCAAGCTGATGGTCGTGGAC
>JAAXGQ010000137.1:1525-3886 GCA_012271265.1 Vicinamibacteraceae bacterium | reverse complement strand
CGCCGTGGACGTGACCGGCACGCCCGGAGCGTCGGCCCTTCTCGAATCGATCCCCACCAAGCTGTTCCTCGCCAACGCCGAACTGCCGGACGAGGCCGGAGCCCTGTTCCGGCTGAACGAGTCGGAGGTCGCCCGGATCCGGGAGCTGACGCCCAAGCGCGAACTGTATCTGCGCCGCCCGGACGAGGCGGCGGTTCTTCGGCTCGAAGTCGATCCCGAGAGCTATTGGCTCTACACCTCGTCGCCCTTGGACGCCGAGAGGCGCGCCGAGGCCGTGGCGAGGCACGGGCTGGTCCGGGCGCTCGAAGCGCTCGCGGGCCGAAACCATCCCACCCCACCAACCGAGAGGACGTGAACACCATGAAGGCAACTCCGACCGCCGCGATCCTGTTGGGGATCGTCGTAGTCCTGCTGACGCTGCTTCTGACGGCGCTTCCCTGCGATGCCGCCGCGCAGCAGACGAGCGCCGATGCCGCCTACCTTCGGGTGCCCGTGCCGGAGGAGGGCGAAGAGCGGATCCCCCGGCTCCGCGCGCGCGTGCGCCATACCACGGTCATCGTGCTTCCCGCCGGAGAGCGGATTCTCGACTTTGTGGCGGGCGACTCCGAGTACTGGCACCTGACCGGCGCGGCGAACGTCGCGTACCTGAAGCCTCTGGCAGAGGACGCGGCGACGAACGTGGCGCTCGTCTGCGAGTCCGGGCGCATCTACTCGTTCCTTGTCTCGGAAAGCGGGGAGAAGCCGCCCCACCTCGTGGTCCGCGTCGAGGCAGGCGCGGATGCGGAGGCCGCGTTTGGCGCTCCCGGGTTCGTCGCCCGGAGCGAGGTCGCCGCCTACCGCGAGATGGCGGCCCAAGCTGTCGAGGCCGCGGGGCTGGCCCGCGAGGAGGCCGAGGCCGGGATCGCCGAGGCACGCGGCTGGGCCGAAGCGGAGATCGAGGCGTTCCGTGCCGCCTACCCCGAGCGGCTGCGGTTCGAGTACCTGCTGGACCGAAAGGCGTCCGAGCGGCCGTTCCGTGTCGAGGCGATGTGGCACGACGGGGAGTTCACCTATCTCCGTTCGCGCGCACAGGAGTCGCCCGCGCTCTACGAACTCCGGGACGGCGAACCGAGCCTGGTCGCGTTCGATCTCACCGAGGACGGCCTTTATGTCGCCCGCCGTGTCTTGGGCGACGGGTGGCTCCAGATCGGCGACAAGCGGGCCGGGTGGCGGTTCGAGCCGAGGGACGTGCGATGAGCCGCTGGAAGCAGTGGATGAAGGAGCCCAAAGGCGCGCTGCCGGGCGGCGTCGTTACGAAGGTCGGGATCGCTTTGATCACCGTGCTCGTGGCCGGGCTGCTGCTCTCCTCGTCGTTTTCCGGTCCCGAGGAGACGGCCGAGGGCGTCGCCCCCGCGCCGCCGCGGCCCGTGGACGACCGCACCGGCCGGTCGCTCGACGGGCGCTTGAGCGACGAAACCGACCGCCAGAGCCAGCAGGCGGCGGCCGATGCGGACCGGGAACAGGGACAGTCCGGTGCCTCCGGGCAGGACACGGCCGGGCAGGACACGGCGGCAAGCTCGAACGGCGCCGGAGGCGGCATGGGCCGGGCCGAGTTCGAGCTTCGCGAGGCGCTCCGGCTGGAGGAGGTCGAGCGCCGGACGCGGTCGCTCCGCTCATTCCCCGTCGCCCAGTCGCACCGGGATCCGAACGGACCCCCGGACGCGGCCGCGTCTCGCTCGATGCCCGAGTCTCACGATGCGGCGCTCGATGGCGCGCTCGCCTCGCTCGGGCAGTCCCTCGCCGCCCTTGAGGCCGAGATGGCGGCCGGGCTGGCCGCCGGAGAGTACGCACCCGGTGTCGGAGGCCCGGTACAGGAGGCGGATGTTCCGGTCGCCTCCCGCACCGCCGAGCCCGGCCGTTTGGTGCGGCCGCACGACCCGCCGGGCTGGGAGCGCATCCACGAGGGCACGTTCCTCGAAGCGGTGCTCCTTACTCAACTCTCGGGCGAGTTCCCCGGCCCAGTGCTCGCGATAGTGTCGGCGCCGCTCTATTCGACCGACCGCCAGCGGGCGCTGATCCCGCGCGGGACGCGCGTCGTCGGAACGGCCCAGGCCGTTCAGGATCGGGACCAGAGCCGCCTCGCCGTCGCCTTCCACCGGCTGCTTCTGCCCGATGGAAGCTGGGTGGACCTTGAGTTCACCGGCCTGAACCAGGTGGGCGAGAGCGCGCTCCGCGACCAGGTGAACCGGCGCTACCTCTCGACGTTTGCCGCCGCCGGAGCGGTCGGCGCGCTGAGCGGTCTCACGCTCGCCGGAGCCTCCCCCTACGGGCTTCAAGCGGGCGTCGGCCAAGGGCTCGGAGGCAGCGCCACCTCGATGCTGG
>JAAXGQ010000137.1:0-1411 GCA_012271265.1 Vicinamibacteraceae bacterium | reverse complement strand
CGACTTCGGGAGCTGGTTCCAGCGCGCCACGATCATCGCGAACCAGATCACGCAGATCTCGCACCAGGTCACCCAGATCCGGTCGATGGCCCGCCAGATTACGGAACTCGAAGACCAGCTCGACCACATGGAGCGCGCCGCCAAGGGCGAGATCGACGCGCTGCTCCGACCGTTCTCCGACCTTGCCGCCGATCCCGTCGGCCTCGTGCGCGACGGACTCGGTTGGCGCTCGGACTTCACCGGTCCAGCCCGGGGCACGGTAGACGCCGTCCGGGACATGGGGACGGGACGCTCGTTCACGCGACACTGGAGAACTGCCCGTAGCGCGGCCGACCGGGTGACGGACGCCGACATCCTCGCTCTGTTTGCGAACCTTCCGCCCCAAGCCGCGACGCGCGCGCTGGAGGACCACCGCCGCGCCCGCGAAGCGGCCGACCGGCAGCGGGTCTTGGACTACGCGGCGCTCGACGCGGCGGCCGCCCTGGCCGGGACCATCGAGAGCGCCCAAGGCTCGTTCAGCGACCTCACCGCGAATGGCAACCTTTCCAACACGGCCCTTCAGCAGGCCGAGGTAGCGGCCGCGCTGAGCCAGGGCCGCATCAACGCGGCCCTCGGCCAGGTGCTCGCCCACGAGGCCGCCCGCGAGGCGAGCCGTGCTCGTCAGGTCGAACTCGCCCACCTCGAATGGCTGGGCCGCTGGCATGACGGCCGGGCGCGCGCGAACGCGCTCGCCGGGACGATGCGGGACGCGGCCTCGCTGAACCGGGCCGCGCTCCGCGACGGGCTGCTGTTCCGCGTCCCGTCGTTCTACCGGTAGGGACGCACGGCCATGCAACTGCCCCCGCAGTCCATCGACCCGAACGTCCCGGCGCAGATCCCGGCCGACCAGCTTCAGGACTTCAAGAGCTTCCTCGACGTGGTGCTCGACACCGTCGTCGGCGGAGCCGCGCCCGATGTTCACGCGCTCGGGCTCCAGCTCTGGGGCGGGCTCGCCGCCGTAATGGTCGCGTGGACCGGGCTCAAAATCGCCTTCAGCGGCACGTTCCAGCCGTGGGAGATCGTCAAGCTCGTGCTCGGGATCGCGATCCCCCGCACGCTGCTCCACTACTACGCCGTCCCGATCCCCGGCGTCGGGCTCACGTTCCCGGCCATGGTCGCCGGTGGCGGCATCTGGCTCCAGAACCTGTTCCTCTCCGACGTGGTGTCGGCTGGATACACCGAGATGGCCGCGCTCGTGCAGGCCTACAGCACACACCTGGGCGCGGCGTGGTCCACGGGCAACCTGCTCTCGATCGTGACGGCGGGCGCGACCGTGATCTTCTCCTCGCTCATCACGCTCGTGATGGGCGCGTCGCTCGTGGTCTGCCTGCTGGCGCTCTTCTGCGTGACCTACGCGCAGGTGATCTGGGCG
>JAAXGQ010000136.1:285-3910 GCA_012271265.1 Vicinamibacteraceae bacterium | reverse complement strand
GAAGAACGCCGCGCTCGTGCTCGCGACCCAGTCCGCCGTGGACGTGACGGGGACGCCGGGCGCCTCGGCTCTCCTCGAATCGATCCCCACCAAGCTCTTCCTCGCCAACGCCGAGCTACCGGACGAGGCCGGGGCGCTCTTCCGGCTGAACGAGTCGGAGGTCGAACGCATCCGAGCGCTGACGCCCAAGTGCGAGTTGTATCTCCGCCGCCCGGACGAGGCGGCGGTTCTTCGGCTCGAAGTCGATCCCGAGAGCTACTGGCTCTACACCTCCTCGCCGCTCGACGCCGAGAGGCGCGCCGACGCCGTGGCGAGGCACGGACTGGTCCGGGCGCTCGAAACGCTCGCGGGCCGAACCCGCCCCATCCCACCAACCGAGAGGACATGAACGCCATGAAGGCAACTCCAACCGCTGCGATCCTGCTGGGGATCGTCGTAGTCCTGCTGACGCTGCTTCTGGCCGTGGTTCCCTGCGACGCCGCCGCGCAGCAAGCCAAAGGCGATGCCGCCTACCTGCGGGTTCCGGTGCCGGAGGAAGGCGAAGAGCGGATCCCCCGGCTCCGCGCGCGCGTGCGGCATACCACGGTCATCGTGCTCCCGGCCGGGGAGCGGATCCTCGACTTCGTGGTCGGCGACTCCGAGTACTGGCACCTGATCGGCGCGGCGAACGTCGCGTACCTGAAGCCGCTTGCCGAGGACGCGGCGACGAACGTGGCGCTCGTCTGCGAGTCCGGTCGCATCTACTCGTTCCTCGTATCGGAACACGGCGAGAAGCCGCCCCACCTGGTCGTGCGCGTCGAGGCGGGTGCGGACGCGGAGGCCGCCTTCGGCGCTCCCGGGTTCGTCGCCCGGAGCGAGGTCGCCGCCTACCGCCAGATGGCCGCCGAAGCTGTCGAGGCCGTGGGGGTGGCCCGCGAGGAGGCCGAGGCGGGTATCGCCGAGGTGCGCGGCTGGGCCGAAGCGGAGATCGAGGCGTTCCGTGCCGCCTACCCCGAGCGGCTGCGGTTTGAGTACCGGCTGGACCGTGATGCTTCCGAGCGGCCGTTCCGGGTCGAGGCGATGTGGCACGACGGGGAGTTCACCTATCTCCGCTCGCGCGCGCAGGAGTCCCCGGCGCTCTACGAGCTTCAGGACGGCGAACCGAGCCTGATCGCGTTCGATCTTACCGGAGACGGCCTTTACGTCGCCCGCCGTGTCTTGGGCGACGGGTGGCTCCGGATCGGCGACAAGCGGGCCGGCTGGCGGTTCGAGCCCCGGGAGGGCTCGAAATGATCCGCTGGAAGCAGTGGATGAAGGAGCCGAAGGGCGCGCTGCCCGGTGGCATGGTCACGAAGGTGGGGATCGTCCTGATCACCGTGCTCGTGGCCGGGCTGCTGTTGTCCTCGTCGTTTTCCGGTCCCGACGATACGGCCGAGGGCGTCGCCCCCACGCCGCCGCGGCCCGTGGACGACCGCACGGGCCGGTCGCTCGACGGGCGCTTCAGCGACGAGACCGACCGCCAGAGCCAGCAGGCGGCGGCCGATGCGGACCGGGAACAGCGGCAGTCCAGTGCCCCAGGGCAGGACATGTCGGCAGGTTCAAGCAGCGCCGGGGGCGGCATGGGCCGGGCCGAGTTCGAGCTTCGCGAGGCGCTCCGGCTCGAAGAGGTTGAGCGCGGGACGCGCTCGCTTCGCTCATTCCCCGTCGCACATTCGCACCGGGACCCGAACCGAGCGGTGGATGCGACGGCGTCTCCCTCGGCGCCCGAGCCTCACGACGCGGCACTCGACGGGGCGCTCGCCTCCCTCGGGCAGTCGCTTGCCGCCCTTGAGGCCGAGATGGCGGCCGGGCTGGCTGCCGGAGAGTTCGCTCCCGGCGCCGGAAGCCCGGCACCGCGGGCGGATGTTCCCGCCGCGTCCCGCACCTCCGAGCCGGGCCGTTTGGTGCGGCCGCACGACCCGCCGGGCTGGGAGCGCATCCACGAGGGGACGTTCCTTGAGGCTGTGCTGCTCACCCAGTTGTCGGGCGAGTTCCCCGGCCCGGTGCTCGCCATGGTGTCGGTGCCGCTTTATTCGGCCGACCGCCAGCAGGTGCTGATCCCGCGCGGCGCGCGCGTCGTAGGCACGGCCCGGGCCGTCGAAACCCAGGACCAGAGCCGCCTCGCCGTCGCGTTCCACCGGCTGCTGCTGCCCGATGGAAGCTGGGTGGACCTTGAGTTCACCGGCCTGAACCAGGTGGGCGAAAGCGCGCTCCGCGACCAGGTGAACCGCCGCTACCTCTCGACGTTCGCCGCCGCAGGAGCGGTCGGCGCGCTGAGCGGGCTCACGCTCGCCGGAGCCTCCCCCTACGGGCTCCGGGCAGGCGTCGGGCAAGGACTCGGGGGCAGCGCCACCTCGATGCTGGACCGGTATCTGAACCGGCTGCCCGAGATCACGATCCGCGCGGGCCACCGGCTCCGCGTCTGGCTCACCTCCGATGTCCTCGTTCCCACCCCTCCGACACACCGATAAGAGAAAGGACTCTCCATGCTTCACCGCATCCTCGCGCCCGCGCTTCTCGTCCCCGTCCTCCTCCTCGCGGGCGCCCGTCCCGCGAGCGCGCAGTTCGACTTCGGGAGTTGGTTCCAGCGGGCCACGATCATCGCGAACCAGATCACGCAGATCTCGCACCAGGTCACCCAGATCCGGTCGATGGCCCGCCAGCTTATGGAACTGGAGGACCAGCTGGACCACATGGAGCGCGCCGCAAGGGGCGAGATCGACGCGCTCCTCCGACCGTTCTCCGACCTTGCCGCCGATCCCGTCGGCCTCGTGCGCGACGGACTCGGCTGGCGCTCGGACTTCACCGGCCCGGCGCGAGGGACGGTGGACGCCGTCCGGAGAATGGGGACGGGAGCATCGTTCACGCGGCACTGGAGAACCGCCCGCAACGCGGCCGACCGCGTGACGGACGCCGACATCCTCGCACTGTTCAGGAACCTTCCGCCCCAAGCCGCGATGCGCGCGCTGGAGGACCACCGCCGCGCACGCGAGGCCGCCGACCGGCAGCGGGTCTTGGACTACGCTGCACTCGACGCGGCCGCCGCGCTGGCCGGAACCATCGAGAGCGCGCAGGGCTCGTTCGGCGATCTCACGGCGAACCAGAACCTTTCCAACACGGCCCTCCAGCAGGCCGGGGTGGCGGCCTCGCTGAGCCAAGGCCGCATCAACGCGGCCCTCGGCCAGGTGCTCGCCCACGAGGCCGCACGGGAAGCGAGCCGGGCGAGGCAGGCCGAACTCGCCCACCTCGAATGGCTGGGCCGCTGGCACGACGGCCGGGCGCGCGCGAACGCGCTGGCCGGGACGATGCGGAACGCGGCCTCACTGAACCGGGCCGCGCTCCGCGACGGACTCCTGTTCCGCGTCCCGTCGTTCTACCGGTAGGGCGCGACGGCCATGCAACTGCCCCCGCAGTCCATCGACCCGAACGTTCCGGCGCAGATCCCGGCCGATCAGCTTCAGGACTTCAAGAGCTTCCTGGACATCGTGCTCGACACCGTGGTGGGCGGAGCCGCGCCCGACGTTCACACGCTCGGGCTCCAGCTCTGGGGCGGGCTCGCCGCCGTCATGGTCGCCTGGACCGGGCTCAAGATCGCGTTCAGCGGCAC
>JAAXGQ010000136.1:0-228 GCA_012271265.1 Vicinamibacteraceae bacterium | reverse complement strand
GATCGCGATCCCCCGCACCCTGCTGCACTACTACATCGTCCCGATCCCGGGCGTGGGGCTCACGTTCCCGGCCATGGTTGCCGGGGGCGGGATCTGGCTCCAGAACCTGTTTCTGTCCGACGTGGTGTCGGCCGGCTACACCGAGATGGCCGCGCTCGTGCAGGCGTACAGCGCGCACCTGGGCGCGGCATGGTCCACGGGCAACCTGCTCTCGATCGTGACGGCGGG
>JAAXGQ010000135.1 GCA_012271265.1 Vicinamibacteraceae bacterium | reverse complement strand
CGAGAAGACCAGCGTGCGCTTCTTCCCGTCCATGAACGCCTGGGTCTCGTTGAGGTTCGCGCTGGCCGGCCGGTTGCGCACGGCGAGCCGGTCGCCGCGGCCGTCGTCCGAGATCCGCAGCACGCGGCGGGAGCGCCCGGTGACCTCGGCGACGTCGTCGTGCCCGAAGTGGTGGAGGAGCTGGTCGAGGGCGGCGCCGATCGGCGGCATGCTGGCGAGCTTCTCGACGAGGGCGTCCCGCAGGTCGACGGCCTCCTGCGACAGAACGGGGTTGCCGTCCTTGTCGCGCGCGGGGCGCGTGTGGCGGTTGCCCTCGTCGTCCTCGTACTCCTCGTGGAGATTCACCGGGAACGCGTGCATCAGGTAGTCGAGCACGTACTCCCTCGGCGTGAGGTCGATGGAGAGGTCGTCCCACTCGCTGGCCGGGACCTGGGAGAGCCGGCGCTCGGTGAGGGCCTCCCCGGTCGAGACGACCTGGACCACGGGCGCGAGGTCGCTCTTGAGGTCGTCCTCGATCGACGCGATCAGGGTCGGGCACTTCATCGAGGTCAGCAGGTGCGAGAAGAAGCGCTGCTTGGCGAGCTCGAACGCGGAGCGCGCCGCGGCCTTGGCGCGGGCGTTGCAGACGTCGCCCGTGTCGATGCCGGTCGCCGCGAGCGCGGCCCCGAGGTTGTGGTGGATGATCTTGAAGGCCCTCGCGTACTCGTCGTAGATGGCCGTCTGCTCGGGGGTGAGCACGTGCTCGAGGATGTCGACCTCGACGCCGGTGTAGGACAGCGCCCGCGCCTGGTAGCGGCCGAGCGCCTTGCAGTCCCGGGCGACCACCTCGAGCGCGGCCACCCCGCCCGCGTCCATCGCCTGCACGAAGTCGGCGCGGGCCGGGAAGGGGGTCTCGGGCGTCCCCCACAACCCGAGCCGGCTCGCGTAGCAGAGGCCGTCGATGGTGGATGCCCCGGTGGCCGAGACGTACACGATGCGCGCCTGCGGGAGGGCGTTCTGCAGCCGCACGCCTGCGCGTCCCTGGTGGCTGGGCGCTATCGCGCCGCGCGCGCCCTTCCCGCCGGCGGCGTTGGACATGGCGTGCGACTCGTCGAAGACGATCACCCCGTCCCAGGCGTGCCGCGCCTGCTCGCCCGTGCCGCCGGCGAGCCACTCGATAATCTGTTCGAGCCTCGACGGGTTGTCGCCGCGGCCGGCGGACCGCAGCGTCGCGTAGGTCGAGAACAGGATCCCCGTGGCCCGGTCGATGGGGTCCTTCTGCCGCCACTTGTTGACGGGCGCGACGTCGCTCGCGCGTCCGCCCAGGGCCGTCCAGTCGCGCCGGGCGTCCTCGATGAGCTTGTCGGAGGCCGACAGCCAGAGCGCCCTGCGGCTCCCCTGCAGCCAGCGGTCCAGGATGATCCCGGCGACCTGCCGCCCCTTCCCCGTCCCCGTTCCATCGCCCAACATCCAGCCGCGACGCATCGGGGTCGGCCCGCTCCAGGTGATGTTGCTCTCTTCGGCCGGGTCCCGGCGCGAGACGTCCGTGGCCTGCGGGCCGTCGGGGCCGAGGAAGCGCACGTTGTCGTAGTCGCTGTCGATCGAGTACCGCCCGGGCAGGTCGGCCGAGTGCGCCTCGGCCGCGAGCACGACGCTCTCGAGCTGGGCGTCCGACAGCAGCCCCTCGGTGACGAGGTGGGCCGGCAGGACCGGCCGCGCCGTGGGGCGCCGGTGGTCGACGGCGCTCATCGCCGCCGACTGCACCAGGGTCGTAGGGTGGCGCTTGGCGCCGTCGATGATCGCCACCGAGGGCGTCCAGGGGTGATACGGCCGGTCGTCGTCGATGACGGCGGCGTCGCTGGTGCGCCGGCTGGTGTAGGCGAGCGGTTGGGCGTCCCGCCAGCGCGAAGGTAGTGCGGGTTCGCTCCGTGGCGCAGCCTTCCGGGACTTGGCGCGGCCGCGCGCGTCGGCGCCGGCGCTCCTCTTCGGGGCGGGGGCCACGTCCTGGAGGGGCAGGCGGGGCGGCAGGGCGTCGAGCGCCGCGGCGAGCAGGTCCTCCGCGCTCGCGGCGGGCTCCCCGATGGCGACGGTCCCCCGGGTCTTCTCGCCGGGCTTCTCGAGGACGGTGAGGCGGGTCTCGAACGTGGTCCCGCGGCTGCGGTAGAGCCGCCCCGCGATGGGGCTGGTGAAGAGCACGTCCGGCGCGGGCTGGCGGCTTGGGAACGCGCGTGGCCAGCCGCCGGCGCCGGGGTCGCGGTTGGCCGCGGTGATCGCGACCAGTCGCCCGCCGGGGCGAAGCGCCCGGTAGGCGGCCGCCACGTGTCGCAGGTCGGTCCCGCTCGCGAGCTTCGAGGAGCCGGCCGAGCGGGAGAACGGCGGGTTCATGACGACGACGCTCGGCCGCAGGTCCGGCCGCAGGTCCGCGATGTGCTCGGCGTCGTGGCGGCTCACGCCAGCGCCGGGGAACGCCAGGTGCAGGAGGCCCGCCCGCGTGCTCGTGAGCTCGTTGAGCGCCAGGCGTCCGCCGTTGGCGGTGTCGAGGCCGATCCCGGCCAGGGCGGCGAGCGTGCCGGTGCCGGCCGAGGGTTCCAGCACGACGTCGCGGGCCGTCACGCCGGCGCAGGCGGCGACGCACCAGGCGAGCTCGAGCGGCGTCGAGAACTGCTGGAAGCGCTGCTGCACGTCGTCGCGGCGCGTCTGGGGCGGCTCGAGGCGGGCGATTCGCGCGATGAGGGCCAGCACGCCGGCCGGGCTGGCGGCCTGCGCGATCATGGCGGGGCCGAAGCGGCGCAG
>JAAXGQ010000134.1:16756-16988 GCA_012271265.1 Vicinamibacteraceae bacterium | reverse complement strand
GCCAACACTCCGGGAGCGCCGGCGTCCTCGCCGGCCGCCGCCGCAGGCGGGCATGGTCCGTCGGCCTCCCGGCCCACGGTCGGTCAGCACGGTGGCGGTGTCGGCACGAGATTGCCTGAGGGACCGACGGTCCAGCGTAGGCCGGCGAGGACGCCGGCGCTCCATGGGGCCGCCGCTCTCACCGGCCACTCCTCGCATGGAGCGCCAGTCCGGGAGCGCCGGCGTCCTCGCC
>JAAXGQ010000134.1:0-16621 GCA_012271265.1 Vicinamibacteraceae bacterium | reverse complement strand
CGCAGGCGGGCATGGTCCGTGGGCCTCCCGGCCCACGGTCGGTCGGCGCGGCGGCGGTGTCGGCACGAGACTGCCTGAGGGACCGGAGGTGCGGCGTAGGCCGGCGAGGACGCCGGCGCTCCATGGGGCCGCCGCTCTCACCGGCCACTCCTCGCATGGAGCGCCAGTCCGGGAGCGCCGGTGTCCTCACCGGCCACCACACCGGGAGCGCCGGCGTCCTCGCCGGCCACCGCCGCAGGCGGGCATGGTCCGTCGGCCTCCCGGCCCACGGTCGGTCAGCACGGTGGCGGTGTCGGCACGAGACTGCCTGAGGGACCGGAGGTGCGGCGTAGGCCGGCGAGGACGCCGGCGCTCCATGGAGAATCCTGCTAACGGGCCACCATTCCGGGGAACGGCCGGCGGGCGTCCCCGAGGACTGCCCAGCGAGGCGCGGGGGCGGGGTGGATGAGGGGACTCGAACCCCCAACCACCGGATCCACAATCCGGGGCTCTGCCGTTGAGCTACATCCACCAGCCTCGGCGGCGGTCTGGCGCGCCAGGGAGGATTCGAACCCCCGACCCGCGGCTTAGAAGGCCGCCGCTCTGTCCAACTGAGCTACTGGCGCAGCCGATCAACCCGCCCGCAGCCCGATCCCGGTCACCGGCGCCCTCCCTCGCCGCTCCCGCTCCGGGCCGCGAAGCGCGGCCTGCTGTCGGGGCGAGAGGATTTGAACCTCCGGCTTCCTGCTCCCAAAGCAGGCGCGCTGCCAGACTGCGCCACGCCCCGAGAATCGCGCGGATTATAGGCGGCGCAAAGGGGGACACCGCCCCGGGTCGGGATCCCCGATCGGAGGCCAGGCCCAAGCAGGGTCAAGCCCGGGGACGCCCATGCGGACATGCCAGCGGACGTCATGACTCCACGGTAGAATGGAAATCATTGGAATCAAATGGTTATATTGGCCATGTGACGGGACATGGAAATGGACATGCAGGGGAGCGTCGCCATGAGAAAACGCATCCTTGGATCTGCTTTCGGTGGCGACGGAGGGCTGCGCCACGTGAGATCTGGCTGCTCCTGGGACAGGTGGCGGCTCGGTCGGAGGTTCTTGCCGGCGCCCTGATTCCGCCCGACGAGCGGCATCGCCTGCACCGGCTCTCGCTCGCCCGGGGGGTGCTGGCCACAGCCGCCATCGAGGGCAACACGCTGACCGAGCCGGAAGTCCTGGCCCGCTTGGCGGGGCGGCGCGACCTGCCGCGCTCCCGCGCCTACCTGGGAATCGAAATCGACAACCTCCTGGCGGCGTACAACGAGGTTGCCAAGAAGGCCGTCGCCGGCCAGCCGGCGGGCTTCGACCGACAGCAGATCCAGGACTGGAACCGGCGGATCCTCGGCAGCCTCGAAGCGCATGCGGCGGAAGGCGCCCGACCGGGAGAGCTGCGCACGCACTCGGTGGGGGTAGGCCGCTACCGGGCGCCCCCCGCCGAGGACTGCGGCTACCTGCTGGACCGACTCGCATCCTGGCTCCATCCAATCCCGGATTCCGCGGCGTTTCACGGGCGGGAGGACCGGATGATGGACGGGATTCTGAGAGGCATCGTGGCTCACCTCTACATCGCCTGGATCCACCCGTTCGGAGACGGGAACGGCCGCGTGGCCCGGCTCGCCGAGTTCGCCTTCCTGTCGCAGGCCGGCATGCCGACGCCGGCCTGCCACCTGCTCGCCAACCACTACAACCTGACGCGGCAGGAGTACTACCGCCAACTCGACCGGTCTTCGCGGGTGAACCGGGGACGGGGCGACCATTGGGAATTCGTCCGCTATGCCCTTCGCGGTCTGCTGGACGGCCTGAAGGAGCAGGGAGATGCCGTCGAGGCGGTGCAGACGCAGATGGCGTGGCTGGGCTTCCTTCATGAGCGGATCGGGGGCCGCCCCTCGCCGGCACGGGAGCGGCGCACCGCCCTCGCCCGGGCGTTGGGCGCTTCTGATGCGCCGCTTTCGAAGCGGGAGCTGCTTCGCCACCCGGACCTCGCGGCCTTCTACGCCCGGCGAACGCCGAAGACCCTGACCCGGGACCTGAACTGGCTGGCCGACACGGACCGCCGCCTCGTCGAGCGATCCGGAAACGCCTACCGCGCGCGGACGGACCTGCTTCGTTCGCTGCGCCCCGCCCGGGCGCCCGCCACCGGCGAGGCCGGCGGGTGACCCGGTCTATCCGGAGGCGCGGCGGAGGTGGAGAAAGCGGAGGAGCGCCGGAATCGGCGCCATGTCCGTCCGATCGCCCAGCCACGTGTCCACGTGCTCGGAGGGTAGATGGTGCTCCACGACGTCCCAGCGATCCTCCAGCCCCAGCTCTTCGGTCACGTTGTGGGGATGGAACCGGGTGATCATCGGCTCGCCATGCTTCGCCACGAATGCCAGCAGGGCATCGAAACGGCGAAGCTCGGCCGCCGCGACCTGCTCCCGCACGCTCAGGTAGTCGAAGATCAGCTCCGAGCCCGGCGCGGCCAGCTCTCCCACCCGGGCGAGCGTGTCGGACACCGCCTCCCGGGTCAGGTAGAAGGTGACGCCCATCCAGGCGAAGACGGCCGGGACAGCCGGATCGAATCCGGCACGCCAAAGGCGTTCTCCGAGGTCGTCGGACTCGAAATCGACGGTCACGAAGCGGAGATGCTCCGGGATTTCGATCCCGGCCGCCGCCAGCCGCTCCTCCTTCAGTTCCCGGCTGGCCCGGAGATCCACCTCGAAGACCCGGACCCCGAGATCGGGAAAGCGCAGAGCGAAGGTGTCGAATCCGGCGCCGAGGATGACAAGTTGGCGCACACCCCCGTTTGCCGCCGCGACCACGCGGTCATCGGTGAACCGGCCCCGGATGAGGACGTAGGTGGCGAACGGCATCACCTTGCGCAGGACCAGTTTCCTCAGCAGCCACTCCTTGACGCGTGAGGCGAAGATCCGCTGCCAGCGGTCGCCCACCAGGTGGATGGCGTAACGGTCCTCCATCATGAAGGGCCGCTCGTCGCGGACGATGTGGCCGGCCCGGGCCGCCGCGACAAGTTCGGCGGTCCGGCTGCCGCGCTCGCGCGCCAGGTTCTCGCTCTCGCTGCCGATGGGAACTTCGGACATGAATTCGGTCCTCCCGTGCCGTGGCTCGACTCTGCTCCAGGGTTCCGAGCCGGCGATCGTAAGCGCGAGGCGGACCGCGAACCGGGGCAGCTTCCTCCATATCACGCTGCCACCGGACGCTGCTGGTGGCGCCGGCGCTTCAGGAACGCGGCCTCCGGGTCCGGCACATTCTCACCGACGGCAGCCTGGAACCCACGACCGGACGATGGACCGCCTCTCATGGAGCGCCGGCGTCCTCGCGGCACCCTCGGTCCCTCAGGCAGTCTTGTGCCGACCGCGCCGCCCCATGGAGCGCCGGCGTCCTCGCCGGCCTGCGCCGCACCGCAGTCTCCTGCCGACCGCGACGCCGTGCCGACCGACCGTGGGCCGGGAGGCCCACGGACGATGCCCACCTGCGGCGGGGGCCGGCGAGGACGCCGGCGCTCCCGGTGTGGTGGCCGGTGAGGACGCCGGCGCTCCCGGTGTGGTGGCCGGTGAGGACGCCGGCGCTCCCGGTGTGGGGGCCGGCGAGGACGCCGGCGCTCCCGGTGTGGGGGCCGGCGAGGACGCCGGCGCTCCCGGTGCAGGGGCCGGTGAGGACGCCGGCGCTCCCGGTGCAGGGGCCGGCGAGGACGCCGGCGCTCCCGGTGGAGGGGCCGGTGGGGACGCCGGCGGTCCGGGCCTACGGGGTGATGATCGCCTTCGTGACCCGCAGCGCCTTCACGTCGGCGAGCGCCTGGTTCGCCTCGTCGAGGCGGTAGCGGCGGCCGATCACTTCGGCGAACGGGATCCGCTCCCGGTGGCGGACAAGGGTGTCGAGGGCGCGCACCCAGTGGTGGAACTCGCTGCCCCACTGACCTCGGACATCGGCGTGCTTCCGGTTCAGGTCGAGATGCGGGTTGAGCGGCACGGCTCCCGCGTCGGTGTAGTGGCCCACGATCACGTAACGGCCGCCGTCGCGGAGGAGATCGAAGCCCTCCGGCAGGGCGCGGGGGTTGCCGCTGGCCTCGATGACCACGTCGGCGCCCCGGCCGCCGGTCAGGGATCGCACCCGCCGGACGCGGGCGCCGAACGCCTCGCCTTCGAGCGGGAGCGCCTCGTCGGCGCCCATCCGGAGGGCAAGCCGGCGGCGGGCTTCCGGCTCCCCGATCGCGACGATGGCTCCGGCGCCGGCGGTCCGCGCGAAGGCGATGGCGGCGAGACCGACCGGACCGACGCCCTGGACCACAACGCTGTCGGCGAGGCGGAGACCGGCCCGGTCCACCGCCGAAAACCCGGTGAAGAGACCGCAGCCGCCCCCGATCAGGTCATCCACCCCGATCTCCTCGGGCAGCGCCACAACGAGGGTCCCCGGGCGCAGCAGGATCTGGTCAGCCCAACCGCCGAGCAGACCGTCCTCGGCGGAGTAGGTGATCCCGTAGACCCGGCGGGACGGACACCGCGTCGGCTGCCTGGCGACGAGGCACTGGTAGCAGGCGTGGCAGGTGGCGTGAACGTCGTAGAAGGACACGACACTCCCGGGCCCGATCGGGACACCGGCGCCGTCCTCGGTGACGCCGTTCGTTTCCAGCACCCTCCCGACGCTCACGTGCCCCGGGATGATCGGATAGGGAACGCCGGCCAGCCGTCCCTCAGCGAGGTGCACGTCGGTGCCGCACACCTCCGAAGCCAGCGTTTCGAGCAGGATCTCGCCGGAGGCGAGGGCCGGGCGGAAAAGGCGCCGGATCTCGACCGGCCGGTGTGGCCCGGGAAGGACCGCGGCCCGTACGGCCCCCGTCACCTGACGGTTCCGTTCTCGTGGCAGCAGCGGCTCATGGCGGCGGTTCTTCCGCGTCCGGAAACGACCGGTGAGGGGCGATTCCGGCCGGTCCCCCGATGGTAGCCTCGCCGCCATGCCGCCTCGCTCCATCGGCTTCATCGGGCTCGGGGTCATGGGCAAGCCCATGGCGAAGAACCTCCTCGCCGCCGGCTACGACCTCACCGTGCATAGCCGTTCCCCGGGACCGGTGGACGAGCTGGTTGCCGGCGGCGCCCGCCGCGCTCCGTCCGCGGCGGCCTGCGCCGCGGGGCAGGACGTGGTGATCCTGATGCTTCCCGACTCGCCCGATTCCGAGCTGGTGATGCTGGGGCCGAGCGGCGTGCTGGAGGCCGATCCGCTTCCGGCGCTCGTTGTGGACATGTCTTCGATCCAGCCGGGGGTCTCGCGCCGGATCGCTGCCCGGGCGGAGGCCGGCGGGCTGCCTTTCGTGGATGCCCCGGTGAGCGGAGGCGAACCGGGGGCGATCGCCGGCGAACTGGCGATCATGGCTGGTGGGCCGGCCGACGCCTTCGAGGTTCTCGGCCCGCTGTTCGAGGTGCTGGGGAAGAGCGCCGTGCTGTGCGGGCCGGCCGGCGCCGGGGGCGCGGTCAAGCTGGCAAACCAGATGATCGTGGCCGCAAACATCCAGGCCGTTGGCGAGGCTCTCCTCTTCGCGGCCCGGTCGGGCCTCGATCCCCGCGTGGTCGTCAAGGCGATCCGGGGCGGTCTGGCGGGGAGCGCCGTCCTGGACGCCAAGGCTCCCAAGATGATCGCCGGCGACTGGGCCCCCGGGTTCCGCCTCGAGCTCCACCTGAAGGACCTCGACAACGCTCTCGCCGCAGCCCGCGAAGCCTCGGCGCCCGTCCCGGTGACCACGGTCGTTCGTCAGTTCGTGAAGACCCTCGTGGAGAACGGCCACGCCGCCGAGGACCACGCCGCCATTGCCCGCTACGGAGAACAGATCGCCGGCTCCACGATCGCCCCCTGACGCGGCCCCTGGAGCGCGCCGGTTCTCCCGGTTGGGGGCTCCGTCCTCGCCGGCGCTCCCTGCGGTCGGGGCCGGCGAGGACGCCGGCGCTCCATGGGGCGGCGGATTTGGTAGGGGTGTGAAATTTGCCGCGCCTTATTTTGCGTGCACGCAAAAAATGCCGCAGATCCGGCTTGTGGACCTGTACCCCCGGTATCTCGCGCCGCAGGTGCTCGAAGACATGCGCCGGAAGATGGTCCTTGTCGCCGGGCCGCGCCAGGTGGGCAAACGACCCTCGCCCGGAGTCTGCCCGGCGGCAGCGCCGCCACTACCACTTCGACTGGACCGTGGTCCCGGAGAACCTGCTCAAGTGGGTCCATTGGCGCCAGGACAGCGAGGGAGAGGATCTGGAACTCTGCGCTTTCCGGGACCGCGACGGTCGGGAGGTGGAGTTCGTCGTGAGCGAGCAGATGACGCCGCGCCTCCTGGTGCAGTGCAGGTGGTCCGATGCCCGCGTCTCGAAGAGTCTCCGCTACCTCCACCGCAAGTTTCCCGGCGCCGACGCATGGCAGATCAGCGCCGTCGGGCGGAAGGACATCCAGACCGCGGACGGAATTCGCGTTGCTCCCGCTCTGCAGCTGCTGCGGAACCTGATCTGACCCCGGGCGGGGTCGGACGCGGCCCCGGCTCTCAGTCGATGGAGATCGGCTCACCGGCGTAGGCGAAGAGGGTGTCCCGCGCATCCGGGACCCGGTCCAGCCCCTGCCGGAGCCGTTCCCCGTCGAGGTCCGCCTCGCCGAGTCCGCTGAGCACCAGGTCGGCCTCGCCTGAACGCCGCCGCACGGCCCGCTCGAATTCCGCCTGGCTCCCGCAGGGGACGGAAATCACGTTCTGCCGGGCGATCGGAAGCCGCACGTCCTCAAGCAGCCGGTCCAGCGGAGCGCGGCGGTCTGCCGGCTCGGACTCCGGCAGGGCCACGAACACCTGGATCTGGGCCCGCTTCCAGTCCCGGTGGCCGACCAGGATGTAGGCGAGAAGGATCATCATCGGCGCGGTGTCGAGCCCTCGTTCGGTGATCCACACGTGGATCGAGGATCGATACCCGAACCGAAGCGGCGAGGAACGAAGCACCAGCACGTTGAAGCCGGCATCAGCCGCCGCCCGCGCACCCTCCGCCACCTCGCCGATCTCCTCGGGCGCCCTGGCGTCGAACTCGAGGAGGAGGGTGTTGTTGGGGAGGCCGGAAAGGCCGCGGAGCTGCAGCGTTTGCGCGAGGGCGGCGCCGTGGGACGGGCTCACCAGCGCGTCGACGAAGACCCCGGCGCGGCTCACGGACGCCCGATCGATGAGCCGCCCCACCTCGGCCTGCGCCTCGGCCTTGTTTCCCGGACTGAATTCGCCTTCGACGAACTGGACGAACTGCCCGAACCCGTGGCGGTGGCACAGCCAGCGCAGCATGTCGAAGTGGGCGATCCGTTGCTCCCCGAAGCGCGTCAGCGCCACGATGGCGGGACGCCAGCCCTCACCGGCCGTGCGCTCCCGGTTGCGCTGCAGAGTGATCTGCATCCATCGGGTCAACTGGAACATGGCCCCCCGGAAGGTGGCCTGGAGGCCGCGCTCCTCCTGGCGGGTCCGCCGCAGCCCGACGTAGATGACCGCCATCATCACGGCTGCCACGAGCGCGTAGAAGGCACTCATGCGGAGCATGAAGATGCCGCACATGACGGCTCCGAGGAGCGAGATGTACCAGCGGGAACGGAAGGTCGGGCGGTAGGAGGGATTCGCTGCGAAATACTCGAGGAAGGAGACCGCGCAGAGGGCGCCGTAGGTCACCAGGAAGAACATGCTGAGGATCTGGGCGATGAAATCGAGTTCGCCCACCAGCACGAAGGTCAGCATGAGAGCCCCGGTGGCCATCGTGGCGACGATCGGTTCCCCGGCTTCGCCGCGCCCCTGGCTCAGCTTCCGGTTGAGCCGGTCGAAGGGCAGCACCCCATCGCGGGCGAGGGCCTGCAGCGTCCGCGGCGCCACCAGGATGGAGCCGAGCGCCGAAGACATCGCCGCGGCGCCGAGGCCGATGAAGATCGCCGGCGCCCAGAGCGCGATCCGGGCCATGATGAGCTGGTCCGCCGCGAGCGCTTCCGGGGTGGCGCTCGCGGCGAGCTTCACCGCGGCTACGGCGTAGATCACCATCCCGACCAGCGTCGCGGCGATCGTCCCCAGCGGAATGCTGCGTTTCGGGTCCCGGAGGTCTCCGGAAAGCCCCACCCCGGCGATCATCCCGGTGAAGGCAGGGAAGCAGATCGCGAAGACGGTGGCGAAATCGTCGCCTCCGGCCACCGCCGCGTTGAGGCGGATCGCGTCGGGACGAATGGCCTCCGGGGCCTCCCCGAGCAGGAAGGCGGCGATCGACGCGGCGAGGATGGCGGCGACGACCCGCAGCGCGCTCACCCCCAGGTTCGCGCCCCGGACCAGGACCACCATCAGGCCGATCCCGGCGGGGACGCTCACCCAGCGCGGGTCCGGCGTGATGCCCCAGGTCTCGAAGACCCACGCATAGGCCGGCTGGAACGCCTCGGCGAACGCGACGAGATAGAAGGCGACCGAAATCCCCTGCGAGAGGTAGAGAGCGATCCCGATCGTTCCGCCGATGCTCGCTCCAAAGGAGCGGCTCACGATGTAGTAGGCGCCGCCTCCGGCGACGCGCCGGTTCGTGGCGATCTCCGCGACCGCGAGGGCGGTTGGGATCGTGACCAGGTGGCCGAGCGCGATGATCCCGAGCGCCCCGAACAGGCCTACGTGGCCGACGGCGTAGCCGAACCGGAGGAAGAGGATCGCCCCCAGGATCGTGCAGATCGAGGCGAGAAAGACCGGCCAGGTGCCGAAGCCCAATCCGCCGACGGCCCCAGGGGCTCCGCCGGTCTGGGTGGTGTTCGAGCTCATCCTCGTCTGCGTTCAGTCGGAGCCGGGGCGGCGGGGAGGAGAGGCCCCATCCGTCGGCCAAGCGTACCGCCTCGGACTGTTCTCTCGTCGTCCTTCCACGCGTCCACGGGCTGCTAGCATCGCGCGCCGTCGCCGGGCGAACGAGCGCCAGCAGGCGGTCCCGGAACCGGTTCGATGAGAACGGAGGGACCCATGGGACGAAACAAGCGGGGCGCCGGCGGCTACCGGTCGTTCGACTACCTGACCCCGGGCCGTGACTTCCGGGAGCGGGACCTCGCCGACCGAACCGACTCTCTCCCCCAGCACCCGGTCCGACTGCCCCCCGCCGACGAAGCGAGGGCCCGGCGCCTCGCCGGCGAACTCGTCCTGGTGTCGCTCCACGAGCACCTCATCGCGGTGCCCGAGGCGATCGACGAGACGCCGGCGAGCATCCGCGAGGGGCGCAGCTTTGTGCCCTTCGACGCGCTCGCGGACTGCGAGTGGGACTGCGTCTTCGACAACCTGCTCGACGGCATCTGCCGCATCGAATCGCGGAGCGGCTGGAAATGGACCGAGGTTCTCCATGACCTGGGGATGCGGCTCGCCGATCTGGCCCACCAGGACTACCTGGTCCCGGCGAAGACCGTGGACGACATCCTGGCCGCGCACGCAACCGGGCGGATCGCCTGGGTGCCGGCGATCGAGGGGGCGGCGCCGATCGAGAACGAGCTCGACCGGGTGGAGGTCCTCTACGGCCTGGGTGTCCGCGAAATGGGCATCACCTACAGCGAGTCGAACGCGCTCGGGAGCGGCCTCAAGGAGGCGAACGACGGCGGGCTCACGGCGTTCGGGCGCCGGGTCGTGCAGCGCATGAACCAGGTGGGCATGCTCATCGACACCGCCCACTGCGGCGACCAGACCACGCTGGACGTGATCGAAGCCAGCCGCAAGCCGGTCGCAATCACCCACATCGGGGCCCGGGCGCTCTGGAACACGAATCGGATGGCGCCCGACGACGTGCTCCGCGCCTGCGCGGGTCGCGGCGGAATCATCGGGATCGAGGCCGCCCCCCACACCACGCTCACGAAGCAGCACCCCCGGCACAACCTCGAATCGTTCATGGAGCACTTCGAGTACGTGAAGGACCTGGTCGGCATCGACCACGTCGGCTTCGGCCCGGACACGCTCTTCGGCGACCACGTCGGTCTGCACCGGGTCTACGCCGGCGCGCTCTCGATCAGGAAGGCGTCTGGCGGGGCCGCCTTCGATCCGGTCAAGTACGTCGCCGGTGTCGAAAACCCGGTGGAGGGCTCGAAGAACATTCTTCGCTGGCTCGTCCGACACGGTTACTCGGACGAGGACATCGGCAAGGCGATGGGCGGGAATGCCCTGCGGGTGCTGCGGGAAGTCTGGGCGTGACCCCGGGCGTCCTCGCCGGCCTGGGCCGTCCCATGGAGCACCGGCGTCCTCCCCGGCCTGGGCCGTCCCATGGAGCGCCGCCTCGGGGGTTCCTTCGGCTCCTGGCGCCCGTGGAGCGCCGGCGTCCTCGCCGGCCTGCGCCGCACCTTCCGTCCTCGCGGCAGTCTCGTGCCCACAGCACCGCCCCATGGAGCGCCGGCGTCCTCGCCGGCCTGCGCCGCACCTTCTTTCTCTTCGCAGCGCTGGCAGACGCCGGCATCGCAGGCGCCGCTCAGCCAACCGAGGCGCCGGCCATCGAGGTTCAGGTGACGGTTCCGGCGCCGGATCGCGCCGTGGCCCGCACCCGCATCCCCACAGGCCACCCGTGGGCGGCAGCCCGCGCCTTTCATCGCCTCGAGCGGGACGGCCGCGGCTACCGGCGCGCAAGGGCCCCGTTCGAGCGCGCGGCAGACGGCAGCGCCGAGTTCGTCACCGAGGCAACGAGCGACGCCGACGGGTTGTTCCGCATCACGCTGCCGATCCCGGACGAGCCCGGTAACGCCGTAGGGGACCTGGCGTTTCGCGCCGAAATCGCTCCGCCGGCGGGCGCGCGAGTCGTGGATTCGTTCCCCGCCCACCCCGGCGGCGGCTGGTGGCGGCGCGCCGTCGGTCCGGTGACGATCGAGACGCCCGCGCCGCCGTCGTTGCTCCGCTTCCGTCTCGTCCCCGAAGCCGCGCCGGAGGCCACACTCTCCCGGAGCGTGGACCTGGCGGTGCTGGTCCTGCTGGCGTTCGCCGGCGGCGGCGCTCTGGTCTGGCTTCTGCGTGCGCGTCCGACCCGGCGAAGCGCGTGATGGAGCGGTTCGCCGTCTGGGGCCTCTTCGCCACCTTCGGGGTGATCCTGCTCGCCTGGCTGGTGTGGATGCGGCGCGCTGAACGTCGGGAAGCCGGGAAGCGGCACGATTGACCGCCGCCGTCTTCGCCGCCTACCTGGTGGTGGTGTTCGCCATCGGGTTCGGCGCCCTGCGGCGGACGCGCACCGAGAGCGACTTCTGGATCGCCGGCGGACGGCTCGGCTCGTGGCTCGGCGGGGCCACGCTCGCGGCCACGCACGCGAGCGCCGGGACCTACATCGGGACCGTCGGGGTGATCCACACGGTGGGCTGGGAGTTCACCTGGCTGGTCCTCTTCATCCCGCTCAGCTACTGGTTCATGGCTGCGGTGCTGGCGCCCCGGCTGGCTCGGGCGCGGGAGCTGACGCTGCCGGCCTTCCTCGAGCGGCGCTACGGCAGCCGCCGGGCCCGCGCCCTCGGCGCGGTCGTCATCCTGATCGCGACGACGGTCTACATGCAGGCCCAGGTGATCGCCGGCGGCCTGATCGCCGAGACCGTCTTCGGCATCCCGGCGACCTGGGGGATGGCGATCTTCACCGTGATCCTCCTGGCATACACGGTGGTCGGGGGGATGGTCGCCGTCGTCTGGACCGACCTGGTTCAGCTCGTGGTGATGGTTCTGGGGGCCGTTGCAGCTGTCCCGATGGTCTTTCGTCTCCTCGACGGGCCGGAGGCGCTCTTCACCGCGGTGGAGGCGCTGCGGCCGGGAGTCTTCGACTTCGGCACGCTGCCGGGAATCCTGCTCTTCACCATGGGGCTCTCGTTTCTGCTGGGCGGGATCGCCACCCCGGAGAAACTGATCCGGGTCTACGCCATCCGCAGTCCCCGCGAGGCCCGTCGCGGCCTCTTCCTGGCGACCATCGTGGCGACCGGGGTCAATCTCCTCGTCTTCCTGGTCGCCCTGGCTGCCATCGGTCTCTTTCCGGTCCTGCCGAGCGGCGACCTGGCGATGCCGCTGATCGCCTCCGTCGCGCTGCCCCCGCTCCTCGGCACGGTGCTGCTGGCCGCTATCGTCGCGGCGATCATGTCCACGGTGGATTCCCTGCTGCTCGTGGCCGGGTCCGCGCTGTCGCACGATCTGCTCGGGACCCTTCGGCCCGCGTCCGGCCCCCGAACCCGCATGCTGACCGCCCGGATCGGCACGGTGGTCGTCGGAGTGGCGCCGCTGCTCCTCATCCTGAGCGGTTTCGGCGGCGGAGACCTGGTCCAGTTCATCGTGCTCCTCTTCACCGCGATCATGGCCAGCGCCTTCTTCGTCCCGGTCGTGCTGGGGGTCACCTGGAGGCGCATCACCGGCCAAGGCGCCCTCGCGGCCATGGCGGGCGGCGTGGTCACGGTGTTCCTGTGGCAGGCGGAGGTCTTCCCCTGGCCCGGCTGGGGTCCGGACCTTGTGCATCCCGCCGCCCCCGGAGTTCTCGTTTCCTTCATCCTCGGCATCGGGGTCAGTCTCCTGACTCCGCGTTCGTCGCCCGAGGCGCTCGCCCCGTACTTCGGAGGAGGTGAGGAATGAAACTCCCGGGGCGCCGGATCCTGGTGACCGGCGGGGCGCGCGGCATGGGGCTGGAGATTGCCCGGCTCGCGGTCGCACGCGGCGCCCATCCAGCGATCTGGGACATCGATCCGGAAGCCCTCATCGAGGCGGAACGGACGCTGCGCGGCGCGGCTCGCGAACCCGATCAGCAGGTAGCCGCCGACCAGGTGGACGTGGGCGACCGGGCCGCCGTCGCCGCCGCCGCCGGGAGGCTCGAAGCCGGTTTCGGTCCGGTGGACATTCTGGTGAACAACGCCGGCGTCGTTTCCGGGAGCCGGATCGCCGACCTGGCCCCCGAGGCGGTGGAGCGGACGCTGCGGGTGAACACGCTCGCGCTTTTCTGGACGACCCGGGCCTTCCTTCCCGGAATGGTCCGGCGCGGCGAAGGCCGCATCGTGACCATGGCCTCGGCGGGCGGCCTGGTCGGCGTCCCTGGACTCTCCGACTACTGCGCCTCCAAATTCGCCGCGGTGGGGTTCCACGAGTCGCTGCGGGCCGAACTCCGAGAGGCCGCGCCCGGCGTCGGCACCACCCTGGTCTGTCCGTTCTTCGTGAACACCGGAATGTTCGCCGGCGTCCGGACCCGGTTCCCCTTCCTGCTCCCGATCCTCGACCCGCAGCGGGTTGCAGCCAGGGTGGTTCGGGCGATCGAGCGCGACCGCCTGAACGTCACCGTGCCGGCGTTCGTCCACTCACTCAAGCTGATCCGCCTGCTGCCGACGGCGCTGCTCGACCCCATCGCGTCCTTCTTCGGCATCCACGCCGCGATGGACCATTTCTCCGGTCGTCCGCGGGGGCGGCAGGAAACGGGAGCATGATCGCGCCGATGCGCAGTCAGCGTGAGCAGGCCGGCGAGGACGCCGGCGCTCCATGGGGCCGGCGCTCTCACCCGCCACCACCCCCATGGCGCGCCGCTCTGCATGGAGCGCCGGTGTCCTCACCGGCCACCGTCCGTCGGTACGGCGCCGCTGTCGGCACGAGACTGCGGTGTGGCGCAGGCCGGCGAGGACGCCGGCGCTCCATGGTGCGGCGCAGGCCGGCGAGGACGCCGGCGCTCCATGGGGCCGTCGCTCTCACCGGCAACCACCCCCATGGCGCGCCGCTCTGTATGGAGCGCCGGTGTCCTCGCCGCCCACCGTCCAGCGGCACGGCCGAACTGTCGGCACGAGCCTGCCACGCGGCGCAGGCCGGCGGGGACGCCGGCGCTCCATGGGGCCGGCGCTCTCACCCGCCACCACCCCCATGGCGCGCCGCTTATATGGAGCGCCGGTGTCCTCACCGGCCACCGTCCGTCGGTACGGCGCCGCTGTCGGCACGAGACTGCGGTGTGGCGCAGGCCGGCGGGGACGCCGGCGCTCCATACCGGCCAGGGAGCGCGCGGAGGCGGGTCAGGTGCAGCAGGCGGCGGGGGGATCCTCTTCCCCGGCGGCGGCGCCCGTGGGCCGGAGGACGATGTTCGTCATGCGGGCGGCGTCGCCTTTCCTGACGTACCACTCCCAGTCGGCGCCGTCGGGATCCTTGACCCAGGTCTCCGTCTTCTCGGCATAACAGCACTCGGTGTCATCCACACCCGTGGTCTCGAGACCGGCGGCGCGCAGCCGATCCTCGGCGATTCGCACCTCCCGCCCGCTCTCGACCTCGACGCCGAGGTGGTTGATCGTCGCGCCTTCCGGCCCTTCGAAGAGAACGAGCTTGAGCGGTGGATCGGCGATGGCGAAGTTGGCGTAGCCGGGCTTCACCTTCGCCGGAGGCGTCGCGAACATCCGGGAGTAGAAGTCGATGGCCTTCTCGAGGTTCGTCACGTTCAGGGCGAGTTGGAGGCGGGACATGTCAGGTTTCCTTGGGGAGATCGATTCCCTGGCAGCAGCGGCTGGTCAGGTAATCCATGAGCGAGGTCATCGCGCCGAAGTCCGGCCGCGACCGCACTTCGCGCCCCCGCTGCTCCTGTGCCACGAGTCCGGCCCGTGTCAGCCGGGTCAGGTGATGGGCGAGCGTGGAGGGCGGGACGCCCAGCATCCGCACCAGCGTCCCGACCGGCACACCCGGGGGTCCTCCCCGCACCAGGAGCCGGTAGAGTCGCAGCCGGGTCGGATTCCCGAGCGCGGCAAGACTCGCCGCAGCGCGGTCGTCGGTGAGGGGGACGGGCGCCGAGAGCACGACACAACCATATTACCGGTTATGTCGTGATATAGACAACTCCACCATCGAGATGTCCCCTCCGAACGCTCCTTCCGGCGCCCGGCGAAGCGCGGCGGCGGGGTCAGGCGGGACGGGGAAGGCGGGGGACGTGCAGCGGGCCCGCTGCGAGCACCTGCCGCCAGATCCGCCGGCCCACGGCGTCGGCCTCGCGGATGACGGCTTCCTCGTCCATCGTGAGGACCCGCCGGTCCCGCATCACGAAGTCGCCGTCCACCATGACCGACTCGATGTCGCCCGGGTGCCCGCTGTGGACGAGCGCCGAGATGAACCGGCCGGCCGGCACGAGGTGCGCCCGCTGGGTGTTGATGACCAGCAGGTCGGCCTTCTTGCCGACTTCCAGCGTTCCCAGGTCCTCCCGCTGCTGGACCGCCCGAGCGCCGCCCTCGGTGGCGTCCGCGAGGACGTCCTCCGGCTGGGGCTGGAGGCCGGGCACTTCGTCCCCGTCCCGGTTCCGGCGGATCCGCTCCATGAGCATCGAGATCCGCATGACCTCGAAGAGGTCGTTCGTGTTGTTGTCGGTGCCGAGGGCGATGGGGCACCCGGCCGTGCGCAGCTCCGGGATCGGCGGGCTGATGCCCCGGTTCGACGCCATGCCCGCCTGGTGGGCGATGATCGTGCCCGACTGGCCGAGGAGCGCGACCTCGACGTGGTTCACATAGCGGGCGTGCGCCGCGAAGAGACGCGGCCCGAGGAAGTCATGCCGGTCGAGATACTCCGTCGGACGGAGGCCGTGGTGCAGGACCATGAATTCGTACTCGGCCCGGCTCTGGTTCAGGTGGATCGTGTAGCCGAGGTCGTGGGTCTCGGCGAACTCCCGCACCGCCCGCAGCAGCTCCGGAGACGAAGTCTCGGCGAGTGACGCCGCCGGGAACACGCTGATGCGGCCGTTCCGCGCCCCGTGCCAGGCGCTGAACGCGTCGCTGATCCGCTCCATGCCCTCGTCCCGGAGCCGCGGGGAGAAACGGGGCGGCTCGCTGACTGCCTCCGCCATCGCCCGCGTGGACATCGGGCCGGGCACGTTCTCGCTGTCGCGGATCCCCTCGGCCAACACGACGCGCAGTCCGGAGTCGGCGAGCACCGACGCCTGCCTCTGGACGTTCCCGGTGTATTCCACGATCGTCGTGGTGCCCGTCGTGATCGCCTCGAGCGCGGCGACCGCCACCATGAGGTTGCCCTCCTCGCCTTCGAGGAGGCTCGCCGGCGAAACCGGGAGGTTCGCCGTGTTGGGGAAGCCGAAGTCCTCGTTGAAGCCCCGGGCGATGACCGCCCGCATGTGGGCGTGGCAATTGACGAGCCCGGGAACGAGAGCCCTGCCCCGGCCGTCGACCTGCTCCGCGTCCGGATAGTCCGCGAGAACCGCTTCGGTCGGTCCGATGGCGGTGATCCGCTGCCCCTCGACCGCCAGCGCCACGTCGTCCAGCACCTCGTCAGGGTTGGCCACGGTGGTGTTCGTGAACACGACCACCGCCTCCCCCTGCGCGGAGCGCCTCCGCGCGGCAGCCGCGGCGCGCCGCGCCCGGCCCGGTCCCAGCAGCGCCGCCGCCCCCGCGCCGGCCCCCGCCAGCACTTGCCGGCGGGTCAGGTTTCCGGGTCCCGCCGAGGCATCGGGTGTGGACTTCAAGCTCGGTCTCGTGTCTCTTGCCATCGTGGTGGCCCTCCCTCACGCCAAGCGTATCCGGCCGGCAGCACCGGCCCCGGTCCGCCGCCAGGATGGGAGAGCTGACGGTCGAGCGGGATTTTTCGGCGCGGCCTGAAGCGCTGAACCGGGCGTCGTTCGCCTGGAGCGCCGGCGTCCGATGGAGCGCCAGTGTCCTCACCGGCCACCACACCG
>JAAXGQ010000133.1 GCA_012271265.1 Vicinamibacteraceae bacterium | reverse complement strand
GCGCTCCATGGGTCAGGGGGCGCGAGTTCTGGAGCGCCGGTGTCCTCACCGGCCACCGCCGCAGGCGGGCATGGTGCGTGGGCGTCCCGGCCCACGGTCCGTCGGCACTGTCGGCACGGGACTGCGGTGCGGCGCGGGCCGGCGGGGACGCCGGCGCTCCATGGGGCCGGCGCTCCATGGGTCAGGGGGCGCGAGTTCTGGAGCGCCGGTGTCCTCACCGGCCACCGCCGCAGGCGGGCATGGTGCGTGGGCCTCCCGGCCAACGGTCCGTCGGCTCGGCGGCGCGGTCGGCAGGAGAGTGCGGTGCGGCGCAGGCCGGCGAGGACGCCGGCGCTCCATGGGGGCGGCGCTCCATGCGGGCGGCGTTCCATGCGGGCGGCGTTCCATGCGGGCGGTGCTCCATGGGGGCGGGGTTCCATGGCCCACCGTTACGCGTCGCGCGGGGGCATGGGGGGGTCGCGGTGGTGGTCGACCACGCAGTAGAAGCCGAAGGGGTGGTCGGTTTCGTTCCGGAGCTGGTGGGATTCGAGGGGGCCGACACAGGCGATGTCGTGGGGGCGAAGCGGCATCCGCCGGCCGTCGAGGACCAGCACGCCTTCGCCCCGGGCGCCGATGACCACGTGGGTGTGGAGGTGGCGCTCGTGGCTCGTGTATCCGCCGGGCTCGACCTCGAAGTAGCGGAGGTCGGAGCCGCTGCGCTCGCCGAACCTGCCGACCAGCTCGACCCGGCGAACGCCCCGGAAGGCAAGGTCGCCGGCGTCCTTGTAGGGGGAACCGGGCCGGCCGGTCCACTGCCAGTCGGATTCGAAGGCGAGCCGCGATGGGCCATCCGCCTCGGCCGCCGCCATCGGCTCCGGCGGGGCCGCGGTTTCGCCGAACTCCGCGCGAATTCCGTCGAGGAGGGCGCGGGCGCCGTCCTCGAGGCCGAACGGGTGGGATAGGAGGGCGCCGCCGATCAGGAGGACCGCATCGCGGCCCGACTCGACCGCGGCGTCCGTGACCTCGTCGCAAGCGAGTCCCCCGGCCGGGGATGGCCACGCCCGGCGGAGGCCTCCGAGCGGTGCGCGGAGGCGCGTCTGGATGTCCCGGACCGCGGCTTCGGGGTAGCCGAACCGGCCGCGCGGGCCGGGGTAGACGGAAATGTCGGCGCCGGCGAGGCGGAAGAGGGTTCCCAGCAGAACGCCGTGGCTGATCCCCTGCCCCGGCGCGTTGGTGAAGGCGCCGGAGAACGAGGGGTGGGCCATGAAGACCAGCGGATAGCGGGCGGCCAGCATCCGCACCGCGTCGAGCCCGACGAGCATCGGGCAGACCAGGACGCCAGGCAGCCCGGCCTCGGCGACGAACGCCACGTAGCGCTCGAGTTCCTCCGCCGGCGCCCCTGCGTGCGGCAGGTAGAGGCAGCGGCTTCCGGTCGCCTCGTTCGCCCGGTCCACGGCATGCGCACAGGCGAGGACCCGGGCGCGGAAGGTGACGAAGTCGTCGTTCAGGTTCTGGTCGTCCTTGACCAGGTCGCCTCCGCCCCGGGCGAAGGCGGCGGCGAGCGCGGCCAATTCCTCGTTGCTCGAGCCCCGGGGCTTCAGTGCGGTGGCGACGAGGGGGCGCCCGTGGATGCCCCGGAGGCGGCGCAGGCCCAAGACGCCGTGATTCGGACCGCTGAGGCGTTCCAGAAGTGAAATCGGGGGCTCGAAGTCCACCACCCGCACGCCCGTCAGCATCGAAGCGTTGCCGTAGAGCACCCCGAGCAGCTCGGAGAGGTTGCCGGCGAACTCCGGCGGGTAGCTGATCGTCGCCTCGGTGGCGGCGGGACCCGCCCGGGTCAGCGACTCGACCTCGCCCACGACCTCGCGCCGGATGCGCGGCGGGATGATCCGGTCGGGGATCTCGACCGTCTGTTCGACGGCGATGGCGCGCGCGAGCTGATCCGCCTGGTCCGGCGGGGTCTCCAGCCGGTAGCGGACGCGGATCCGGTCGGCGCCCGGCGCGGAATGGTCGGGCGCCATGGTCACGTCGCCGCCGGGATCAGCGGCGGGCGTGCCGGAGCGGGATGGAGATCAGGAACCAGCCGAGGAGGGCGAAGACCAGGAATCCGGGGATTCCGGACGGCATCGGGACGAGGATCGGGAGCTGGAACTCCCAGACCGCCAGGCCGGAGAGGAACACCCCCATGAGCGCCTCGCCGGCGATGAGTCCGGAGGCGATCAACGTTCCTGCGTTTTCGGCCAGCGTGCGTCGGTCCGTCGGAAGGGAGGCCGCGCGGCGGTCGGTGATCCAGCGGAAGAAGCCGCCCACGAAGATGGCGAAGGTGGTCTGGAGCGGCAGGTACATCCCGACCGCGATGAGCATCGGCGAAGGCGCGCGGATGAGGATGAAGAAGAGGCAGAGAGCGATGCCGAAGACCACCAGCGGCCAGCGCATGTCGCCGCCGACGATTCCCTGGGACAGGAGAGCCATGAGCCCGGCCTGCGGGGCCGGCAGTTCCTCGCCGCCGATCCCGGCGCCGCCGGCGGCGATGTCCCCCTGGTGGAGGAGCATCATCGGGACGACCAGAAAGAGGGATGCGAAGACGACGCCGATGATTTCCGCCCACTCCATCCGGAAGGGCGTGCCGCCGAGGATCTGTCCGACTTTCAGGTCCTGCAGCATGTCCCCGGCGACCGCGCAGGCGCAGCAGACCACCGCCGCGACTCCAAGAACGGCAGCCACCCCTTCGGCGCCGCGGACGCCGAGGAAGGTCATGAGGAGCGCCGCGAGCAGCAGCGTCGAAATGGTGAGCCCGGAGACCGGGTTCGAGGAGCTGCCGATCACGCCGACGAGGTAGCCGGCGACGGCGGAGAAGAAGAAGCCGGCGATGATCATCACGATCGCCGAGCCGAGCGCGCCGAGAGGCTGCCCGGTGTAGTAGTTGTAGAGGAAGAAGGTGGGGATGACGAGCGCGACGACCCCGGCGGCGGTCCAGCTGAAGGGGATGTCGCGGTCCTTCTCTTCCGTTCCGGCCGTGGCGCCGCCGCTCTTCAGTTCGCCGAAGGAGCGGCGGAGACCCTCGGCGAGGGATTTCCGCATCCGGAGGAGGGTCCAGACCGCGCCGGCGATCATCGCCCCGACCGCGATCGGCCGGACGAGCTCGCCCCAGACCACGCTGCTCACTTCGGACCAGTCGGCGCCGGTCGCGGCGAGGCGGCCGGCGTCGGCGAAATCGGGGTTGAAGAAGAGGATCCCCGGGATCATGAACCACCAGGCGAAGACGCCGCCGGAGAAGGTCAGCGCGGCGAGGCGGAAGCCGATGATGTAGCCGACCCCGAGGTAGGCGGGGGAGGCGGCGGGGGTCGAGAAGGGGAAGATGCCCGGCTGGGCGGCGGCGCCGAAGGACTGGCCGCCGACCTCGACGGCGCCCTGGTAGGAGCCGTAGCCGAAGGCGCCGGCGATCCGGTCGCTGAACAGCTGGATGCCCTTCGAGTTCTTGAGCAGCTCGATGGCGGCGCCCACGCCCATCATCCGGAACAGCAGCCTGCCGCCGGACGCACCCTGACCGGCGCGGTGGATTTCGGCGGCGGCGACGGACTCGGGGAATGGCAGACCGGGGTCGTTCACCATGCTCCGACGCAGGATCACCACGAAGAGGATCCCGAGCAGGCCGCCGACGAGCATCAGCAGCGTGCTCTCGAGGTAGTGGAAGCTCTCCCAGGAGCCGGCCATGATGAAGGCCGGCAGGGTGAAGATCGCTCCGGCGGCGAGCGCCTCGCCGACGGATGCGGTGGTGCGGGCGATGTTCTCTTCGAGAAGCGAGCCACCGAAGAGGCGGCGGATCACCACCATCGCCACGACCGCGGCGGGGAAGGTGGCCGCCACCGTCTGGCCGGCACGGATGCCGAGGTAGGCGTTCGCCGCCCCGAGGACGACGGCCATGACCAGGCCGAGCAGGAGGGCCCGGAGCGTGAACTCGCGGGCGCCGCCGGAAGGGTTCGCCATCACACGGCTCCTTTGGTGGATTGGCTCGATTGCCTCGTTGTCTCACCGGCCCGGGGGAGGCGCGGTGGGGGCTGCGTTATATCAGCCCGCCACCGACCCCTGGGCCGGGAGGCACACGGACCATGCCCGCCGGCGGCGGGGGCCGGTGAGGACACCGGCGCTCCATACGGGCGGTGGCCGGTGAGGACACCGGCGCTCCAGGACTGGCGCGCCCTGACGTACGGAGCGCCGGACCCATGGAGCGCCGCCGTCCTCGCCGGCCTGCGCCGCACCCTCCGTCCCTCACGCAGTCTCCTGCCGAACGCGCCGCCGTGCCGAAGGACCGTGGGCCGGTGAGGACACCGGCGCTCCATACGGGTGGTGGCCGGTGAGGACACCGGCGCTCCAGGACTGGCGCGCCCTGACGTACGGAGCGCCGGCCCCATGGAGCGCCGCCGTCCTCGCCGGCCTGCGCCGCACCCTCCGTCCCTTGGGCAGTCTCGTGCC
>JAAXGQ010000132.1 GCA_012271265.1 Vicinamibacteraceae bacterium | reverse complement strand
GAGCGCCGGTGTCCTCACCGGCCACCGTCCGTCGCCACCGCGGCGCTACCGGCACGAAGACCGCCTGAGGAGCCGACGCTGCGGCGCAGGCTCCCAGGGACCGACGGTGCGGCGTAGGCCGGCGAGGACGCCGGCGCTCCATGGGGCCGACGCTCCCACCGGCCACCGCGTCCGTCGCCACCGCGGCGCTACCGGCACGAAGACCGCCTGAGGCGCCGACGCTGCGGCGCAGGCTCCTGGACCGCGCGGATTGAGGAAGTCCTCCCGGTGCGGCGCCCCCGGAGCCGTGGAGTGGACCGGAAGGTCAACGGACCATGCCCGCCTTTCGGCGGGGGCCGGCGAGGACGCCGGCGCTCCAGAGTCCGTTCGTCAGCCGCGTTGGGCGCGTGAGATCCAGAGGACGGCGAGGACGGCGATGGCGACGATGACGATCGAGCCGGCGTTGACGATTCCCGAGTCGCCGGCGGCCAGGATCGCGTAGCCGAGCGCGCCCGGCACGAGGGCGTAGTAGACGAAGGGAACCAGCGTCCGGCGGATCACCGCCCCCTCGCGTCCGAGCAGGCCGACCACGGCCGAGGCGGCGACGACGTTGTGGACGCAGATCATGTTGCCGGCCGCCCCGCCGACGGCCTGGAGCGCCACGATCCAGCCGGGATCCACGCCGAGGCGCTCGCCGACGCCGAACTGGAACAGCGAGAACATCATGTTGCTCACGGTGTTGCTGCCGGCGACGAAGGCCCCCAACCCGCCGATGAAGGTCGCGAGGAAGGGCCAGGCCGAACCGGCCAGCGAGGCCGCGCCCTCGGCGAGCGCGATCGGCATGGACGGCAGCCCGCCTTCCCCGCCGCCGGTGTTCAGGAACACCTGCACCATCGGCACGGTGAAGACCAGCGCCACCGAGGCGAGGCCGGTGCTGCGGAGCGAGCTCGAAAAGGCGCGCCGGAGGCCGGCGGCCGGGATCCGGTGGAGCACCACGGCGAAGAGCGAGGCGGCAATGAAGACGGCCCCGGGGAGAAAGAGCGGGGCCGCGCTCGCGCTGATGTCGCTGCCGAAAATGTCGGGCCAGCGGATCACGATCCCGGACAGCAGATCCCTGAGCGGCAGCGCCGGGAGCCGCGTGACCAGGAGGAGGAGTCCGACGACGGCATAGGGGGCCCAGGCTGCCACCGGACCCATGCGCGGAGCGGATGAGCCGGACGCATCCCCTTCACTTTCCGTCAGGGTCTCGGTCCCGGACCAGTCCGCGTCCCAGCGCGAACGCTCCGGAAAGTCGAAGCGCTCCTCCGGGGGAGGCATGAAGAGGCCCCGGCGCGCCGCCACCACGACGATCCCGAGCCCGGCGAGGCCGCCGAAGAGCGCCGGGAACTCAGGCCCCAGCAGCCAGGCGGTCAGGAGATAGGGGACGGTCATCGCGAGGGCCGCGAAGAGAGCGAACTTCCAGACCCGGAGTCCCTCCCGGAAGCTGCGGTTCGGCCCGAAGAAGCGGGTCATCGTGGCGACGACGATGAGCGGCACGAGCGTCCCGGCGACGGCGTGGAGGACGGCGACCCGGACGCCGATGAAGGCCAGGAACTCGCTCCACTCCATGAGTCCGAGCCCGGCGGCGTAGGCCTCGACCGCGGGGGCGCCGGTCAGCCCGGTGGAGACCCCCACCAGAATCGGCGTTCCGGCGGAGCCGAAGGAGACCGGCGTGCTCTGGATGAGCATCCCGGCCACGACCGCGGCGAAAGGCGGGAACCCGAGTCCCACCAGGAGCGGGACCGCGACCGCCGCCGGGGTGCCGAACCCGGACGAACCCTCGATGAAGGCGCCGAAGAGCCAGGCGATCAGAATGACCTGGATGCGTCGATCGGGGGTGATCCCGACAAAGCCACGGCGGATCACTTGAAGCGCGCCGCTCTCCCGGAGGGTCGCCAGCAGGAAGAGGGCGCCGAAGATGATGTAGAGCAGCGTGGCGGCGACCACGAGACCGTTCACCGAGGCGGCGGCGATGCGGGTGCCGGAGACCCCCCAGACGAGCCACGCCAGGCCGGCGGCGGCAACCCAGCTCAGGGGCATGGCGCGCGAGGCGGGCCAGCGAAGCCCGACCAGGAAGAGAGCCACGACCGCGATCGGGATCAGCGCCACGGCGGCGAGTCCGAGAGTACCCATTCTGCCCCTCAGGAGGGCGGCTGGTGGAGGGGCCGAACCGCCCCGGTCACGTCACTACACTCCCGGCCGTGCCGCGCGCGTCGTTCACCTCGCTGGGTTGCCGCCTGAACCACACCGAGGCAGCCGTCTGGGCCGGCCAGTTCGCGGCGAAAGGGTACCGGATCGTCGACTGGGGGCGGCCGACGGACATCGCCGTCATCAACACCTGCTCGGTGACCCACCGGGCAGAGGCCCACTGCCGGAACAAGGTGCGGCGGGCGCTCAGGCTTTCTCCGGAGGCGTTCGTCGTCGTCGCCGGCTGCTACGCCCAGTCCGGGCTCGACGCGATCGCCGAGATCCCGGGCGTGGACATGATCGTCGGCACCGAGTTCAAGGACACCTTTGCCGACTACTTGGACCGGCCCCGAAAGCTCGAGGAACCGGTCGTCCTGCACTCCGCCCGCATCTCGCGCCACGAATTCGAGGTTCCGGCCACCGGCCGCTACACGGCGACCCGGGCGAACCTCAAAGTCCAGGACGGCTGCGACTTCTTCTGCAGCTTCTGCATCATTCCGTATACCCGAGGCAGGGAGCGGAGCCGGCGCTTCGACGACCTCGTCCGCGAGGCCGAGGAGCTGGCCGACGCCGGCTACCAGGAAGTCGTGCTCACCGGGGTGAACATCGGGCGCTACCGGAGCGGGGGACGGACGCTCTCCGACGTGGCGGAGCGTCTCGATGCGATTCCCGGGCTGCGCCGCGTCCGGATCACCTCGATCGAGCCGACCACCGTGGAGGACCGGCTCATCGAACGAATGGCCGGGGACGGCAGCCTCTGCCGTTACCTGCACCTCCCCGCCCAGAGCGGCGACGACGCGGTGCTCCGGGGCATGGGGCGACGCTATTCCGCGCGGGAATACCAGGATTTCGTGGAGGCCGCCGTCGGGCGGGTTCCGGGGATGGGGCTCGGGACCGACGTCATCGTGGGGTTCCCGGGTGAGACCGACGAGTCCTTCGGGCGCACCTGCGAGTGGCTCGGGAACCTGCCGTTCGCCTATTACCACGTGTTCAGTTATTCGTCCCGCGCCGGGACGAAAGCGGCGCGGGCCGACGGCCATCTGCGTCCGGAGGTGATTGCGGAGCGGAGCCGGACCTTGCGGGCCCTCTCCGACCAGCGGCGGCGGGAGTTCGCCGAGGCGCACCGGGGCCGCGAGGTCGAGGTCCTCTTCGAGCAGCAGGACCGGAGCGGTCGCTGGACCGGGCTGACCGATTCCTATCTGCGGGTCGCCGTCGTCTCGGCGGAGCCGCTCGCGAATCGGATGCGGCGGGTTCGGATCAACGGAACGGACCCGGACGTCCCCGGCCTCGCGATCGGCGCCTGAGGCCGGGCGCCCCCCCGGGGAGGCCGTGCGGCCCCGGGCCGGCGAGGGCGCCGGCGCTCCATGGGGCCGGCGCTCTCACCGGCCCGCTCTTGGCGATGACGGCCGGCCTGATCAGATCAGGAACAGCCCGAGGTGGCGCCGCAGTTGAGGCACTTGAAGCAGGTGCCGCTGCGGACCATGAGCGCGCCGCAGGTGGAGCACGGCGGGGAATCGGCGAAAACGGCCGCCGGCTGCAGGAAGCCCGCCGCATGGCTTGCCGGCGCCTCCCTGGCGGCTGCCGATTGCGCCTTCGCGGCGTCGGCGTCGGCGGGAACCGCCTCGACCTCGTCCGTCTCCGGATCCTTCAGGAAGCGGTGCTCCATCCACCGGAAGATGTAGTCGGTGATCGAGTCCGCGTGGGGGATGTCCGGATTCCGGGTGTACCCCGACGGCTCGAAGCGGGTGTAGGAGAACTTGTCCACCAGCGTCTTCAGCGGCACCCCGTACTGGAGGCTGTAGGAGACCGCCCGGGCGAAGGCGTCCATCAGGCCGGAGACAAAGGATCCCTCCTTGGCCATCCGCAGGAAGATCTCGCAGGGCGTCCCGTCCGGACGGAGGCCGACGGTGATGTACCCGCGGTGGCCGCCCACGTCGAACTTGTGGATCACGGCGTCCCGCTCCATCGGCAGGACTTCCTTCTGCATGGCCGCCCGGGCGCGGGGCGCCGGAGCCTCGGCCCCGTCCTCCTCGTCGGCATCGCCCCGGTTCAGCGGCTGCGCCAGCTTGCTGCCGTCGCGGTAGATTGCCACCGACTTGAGGCCGAGCTTCCAGGACTCCACGTAGGTCTGCTCGATGTCCTCCACGGTGCTCTCGGCGGGCATGTTCACCGTCTTCGAGATGGCGCCGGAGAGGAAGGGCTGGACCGCTTCCATCATGCGGACGTGGCCCATGTGGTGGATCGTCCGCTTGCCGCCCATGGGAATCAGCGCGCAGTCGAATACCGCCAGATCCTGGTCGCGCAGGTCCGGGGCGCCCTCGATGTGGCCGTGCTCGTCCACGTGGTTCCAGATGCGCTGAATCGCCGCCTCCGAATAGCCGAGCCGGCGGAGCGCCGGGCGCACCGTCTGGTTCACGATGCGCATGATCCCGCCGCCGCTCAGCTTCTTGTGCTTGATGAGCGAGAGATCCGGTTCGACGCCGGTCGTGTCGCAATCCATCATGAGCCCGATCGTGCCGGTCGGGGCCAGCACCGATGCCTGGCCGTTCCGGAAGCCATGCTCCGTTCCGGAGGTGATCGCCTCGTCCCAGACGGTCCGGTTCCGCTCCAGGAGATCGTCCGGAACGCCCGCCGGGTTCACGGCCCACGCCGCATCCCGGTGCATGCGCATCACGTCCAGGAACGGAGCGCGGTTCTTCTCGTAACCGGCGAACGGGCCGACCGCCGCCGCCATGTGCGCCGACTGGCGGTAGGCGCGCCCGGTCATCAGCGAAGTGACCGCCCCGGCGAAGGAGCGGCCGGCGTCGCTGTCATACGGAACGCCCCGATGCATGAGCAGGGCGCCGAGGTTCGCGTAACCGAGCCCCAACGGGCGGTAGTCGTGGGAGTTCTTCCGGATGCGCGGCGTGGGGTAGCTGGCGTTGCCGACGATGATTTCCATCCCGGTGAGCACCACGTCCACGGCGTGCTCGAACCGCGCCGTGTCGAACCTGCCGTCCGCTCCGACGAACTTCATCAGGTTCAGCGAGGCCAGGTTGCAGGCGCTGTCGTCCAGGTACATGTATTCGGAGCAGGGATTCGAGGCGTTGATCCGACCACTCTCCTTCGAGGTGTGCCAGCGGTTGATCGTGTCGTCGAACTGCACTCCGGGATCGCCGCAGCGCCAGGCCGATTCCGCGATCTTCCGGAACAGTTCGCGAGCCCGCATCGTGTCCATCGTCTCGCCGTTCGTGATGGCGCGGGTGGACCAGTCGCTGTCGTTCTCCACGGCGCGCATGAACGCATCGGTCACGCGCACGCTGTGATTCGCGTTCTGGTACTGGATCGAGGCGTAGGCCTCGCCGTTCAGCGAACCGTCGTAGCCGGCGGCGATCAGCGAGTGCGCCTTTTTCTCCTCGCGCGCCTTGCAGTCGATGAACTCCAGGATGTCCGGGTGGTCCACGTCGAGGATCACCATCTTCGCCGCGCGGCGGGTCTTCCCGCCGCTGCGGATCACGCCGGCGAACGAGTCGTAGCCCCGCATGAACGAAACCGGGCCGGAGGCAAGTCCACCGGTGGTGAGGTGTTCCCGGGAGCTGCGGATCGGTGACAGGTTCGTCCCGGTGCCGGAGCCCCACTTGAAGAGCATTCCCTCGGTGTGGGCGAGCGTCAGGATGGAGCTCATCGTGTCCTCCACCGAGTTGATGAAGCACGCCGAGCACTGCGGCTTTTCCTCCACGCCGCAGTTGAACCAGACCGGGGAGTTGAAGGCGGCGTGCTGGTTGAGCAGCAGCCAGGCCAACTCGTCGGCGAAGGTCTCGGCGGCGTCCTCGTCGGCGAAGTAGCCATCCTGCCGGCCCCAGTCGGTCAACTGGTCCACGACCCGCCCGATGAGCTGGCGGACGCTGGTCTCCCGCTCTCCCTTTTCCAGGGAGCCGTGGAAGTACTTCGAGGCCACGATCTGGGTGGCCATGAGCGACCAGGACTTGGGGAACTCGACCTCGCGCTGCTCGAAGATCGTCTCGCCCTTCTCGTCGGTGATCTGTGCGTCGCGGAGCTCCCACGCCACCTCGTCGTAGGGGGAGACGCCCCGGGTGCTGAAGACCCGGGGGAAGCGGAGTCCGGGGCTCGCCCCGGACGTCGGACGCGTCGGCTGCGAAACGGAAGTATCGTGGTGGGGAACAACCTGCATCGAGTGGCCTCCTGAACTCAAGGCGTCGCCCTGCGGGAGCAGCAGCGCGGATGGCCCCACGCCCTGCCCGGTACGGCGCGATAACGGGCGGGAGAAAAATTCTCCAGAATACCCCGACGACGATCAGAGCCCAAACGCCTCGCCCCGCGATCGGCACGCGGACGCGGACTTCATCCGCAAGCCACTGAAAAAGCGTGGTTACACGCTGGCCGCCCGCCGTCCGGGGGAGCCCTATCCGACTGGTCCGCCAGCGGCGTCGTGCTCCCGGAGGGGACCGAATTCCGCTGAGCGCATCGCCTCGACGAGGCCGTCAGCGTTCCCCACCACGACGAGCGCGCTGCCTTCGTGCCCGAGGTGGCGGGCCGCCGCAGCTTCGACTTCCTCTCGCGAGAGGGCCGCGATCCGATCGAGCACGTCGCGGATCTCGGTGAGCGGCTCGCCCCGGTGGAGAACTCCGGCAATCGCTCCGCGCACGCCGCTCAGCGTCTCGAACCGCTGCACGTGGGTGCGCGACAGGGTGACCTTGGCCTCCTCGATCTCGGCATCGCTCACCGGTCGGCGGCCGCTTCGAAGCGCGGCCACTTCGTCGAGGAGGGCCCGGATCCCCGGCCCGGCCTGGTCGGCGTTGAGCGACGCCGACGCGGTGAGGAGAGAACTCCGTGCCATCCCCTGGGCTCCGGCGAAGGCGCCGTAGGTCGCGCCCATCCCCTCGCGCAGCTTCTGGTTCAGCCGACTGGAGAAGCCGCCGCCCAGCACGTGGAGCGCGACCTTGAGCGCCAGCCAATCCGAGGCGCCCCGCCCCGGGCCCTGCTTCCGCCAAACGGCGATGGCCTGCGGCTTCGGCGTCTCGGTGCGGTGGAAGCGAACCCCGGTGGCGGCCGCCGGCGGATCGGGCGCCGCCTCCGACGCCGGCCCGGTCTCCGCTTCGAGCCAGCCGCCGAAGTGCTCACCGAGGCGCGCCGCCGCCTGGTCCGGGGTGATGTCCCCGCACACGACGAAGTCGGCCTCCGCGGGCGTGAACCGGGCCCGGTGGAAGCCCGCGAGGTCGGCGCACGTGATCGCTTCGAGCGAAGCTTCGTCTGCCGACCAGCCGTAGGGATGGCCGTCGGAAAAGGCGGTCCGGCGGACGAGCCGGCGGGCGACGGCGCCCGGCTCGGCGCGGGCCCGCTTCAGAGCGTCGAGCTGGAGCGGGATGATCCGTTCCAGCTCCTCTTCCGCGAACGCCGGGTTCCGGAGCAGGTCGGCCGCGAGTTCCAGTGTTCGGTCGAGATGCTCCGCGAGGCAACTGAAGGAGACCGCCACCGATTCGGTTCCTGCCGAAGCGCGGATGCCGGCGCCGATCCGGTCCGCTTCCGCCTCGAACTCCCGGGCGGCGAGGGTCTTCGTGCCTCGGGAGAGCATCGTGGCGGTGACGCCGGCCAGGCCGGCGAGGCGGCGCGGTTCATCCACCTTGCCGCCGGGAATGCGCACCAGGCCCACGACCTTCGGCAGGTCGGTCCGCGTCAGCGTGTGGACCCGGACCCCTTCACGCACCGGACGGGTCTCGGGGAGCGGCGGCACGAACCGGCGGGAGGCGCCCGGCGGCGGAGGAGACGTCCGGTCGGGCGCCGGAGGAAGCGCCGTCGGAGCCGGGAGTTCGCGCGGGGCCGGGGCGATCCAGGCGTCGGGGTCGATCGGGACCGGCGCGGTCGGCGACTCGCCGGAAGCCGAAGGATCCCCGTAGAGCAATTCGACCCGAGGCGCCAGCAGGTAACGCCGCGCCGCCGCCTGAACGTCCTCACGGCGGACCGTCCGGTAGCGGGTCCAGTGTTCGGAGAGCTTGCCCGGATCCCCGAGGAACGTCGTATAGCGGGCGAGCATGTCCGCCTTCGCTCCGAGCCGCTCGAGTCCGGCCACGAAACCGACCTGCGTCGCCACCTTGACCCGCTGGAGCTCCTCCGTCGTGGGCCCCCCGGCCGCCATCCGCTCCAGTTCTTCGTCGATGGTCTTGCGGAGGCGCGCGAGCGGGACCCCGGGCCGCGCGGTGGCGACGACCCCGGCCAGGCCTCCGGCCTCGAGCGAGTAGTTGAAGGCGTTGACACCCGAAGCGATGCGATCCTCGTAGACCAGCCGCCGGTGGAGGCGGGAGTTCAGGCCGTCGGAGAGCATGTCGGAGAGAAGGTCGAGCGCCGGCTCCTCCTCGGCAAAGAAGGGGACCGTCGGCCAGCCGCAGTAGATCCGGGCGTGGGGGACCTCTTCCTCCACGACCACCCGCCGCGGGGAGTCGAGGCGGGGGCGGAGCGCCAGCGGATGTCCGGGGACCGGGCGGGGCGGGATCGACCCGAAGTAGCGGTCGATCAGGGCGAGCGCCTCGTTTTCATCGAAGTCGCCGGCGACCGTGAGGACCGCGTTGTTCGGGGCGTACCAGGTCCTGAAGAAGTCCTTCACGTCGCCGAGCGACGCGGCGTCGAGATGGGCCATGTCGCCGATGACATCCCACGAATAGGGATGGCCGGGCGGGAAGAGCGCCTGGAACATTTTCTCCCAGGCGGTTCCGTAGGGGAGGTTGTCCATCCGCTGGAAGCGCTCGTTCCGGACGACCTCACGCTGGGTGTCGAGCCGCTGCTGGTCGAGGACATCGAGCAGCCACGCCATCCGGTCCGACTCCGCCCAGAGCACGAGCGGCAGCGCCTCCCGGGGCACCGTCTCGTAGTAATTCGTCCGATCGTGGTTCGTGGTCCCGTTCACGCCGCCGGCAGCGAGGCTGGCGCCGGCCTTTTCCATGAGCACCAGGAAGTGGCTCGGATTGTGGCGGGAGCCCTCGAACATGAGGTGCTCGAAAAGATGGGCGAACCCGGTGCGCCACGGCGCCTCGTTCTTCGAGCCCACGTGGTACCAGACCGCCACGTGCACCACCGGGAGCCGGCGGTCCTCGTGAAGCAGCACCCGCAAGCCGTTATCCAGCGTGCGCAGGCTGGAGGGGACCCGGACGCTCCGGGCCATTCCGGAAGCCGGGGCGCCGTTCCCGTGCGAGCGGGAGCCGGGCAGGGAGATCGGGATCAGGGGTGAGTCAGGCACAGGAAGGCGGGCAATATACTTGGGCCGGCGCGCGAATTCGGGGTCATTTGGGAGCAGGGCAGCGGCAGTTGTCGTTCGGGAAGCAGTCTGCCCGCCGGGCCGTGCGCGTGGCGTTCGTCGCCCTGGCGGCGCTCCGAGCCGGGGCCTCGGCCCAGGAAACCGACCTGTTCGTCGCCGACCGGCCGGTCGAGGCCATGGAGGGCAAGCAGGTGGTCTTCGAGACCACCCACGGGAACTTCATCATCGAGGTGGAGCCGCAGGCGGCGCCGAATCACGCGGCGTTCTTTCTGAAGCAGGCCGAGGAAGGCGCCTACGACGGCACCGCGTTTCACCGGGTGATCGCCCGGGCGATCGTCCAGGGCGGGGACCCGTTCACCACCGACCCGGAGGCGACGGGCCGCTACGGGACCGGGGGCCTGCTGCGCCTCGCCCGTGAACCGAATGACCTCCTGCACCTGCGGGGCGCCGTCTCGGCGGTCCAGGTCCCGGGGCGCCCGGACAGCGCCGGAGCGCAGTTCTTCGTGGTGATCACCGATCAGCCGCCGCTCGACGGGGGCTACACGGTCTTCGCCCGGGTGGTCGAGGGGATCCACGAACTCACCGTGATCTCCGAACTGCCCGCGGACGAACGCGGGCTCCCGGAGGAACGCGTCGAAGTGATCCGGGCCACGGTCCGCGACCGCCCGCCGGAGCTGCCGCCCCCGTTCGCCGACACGCCTGCCGACGAACTCGCCGCCTTCCGGGTCGTGCTCGAGACGCCGCTGGGCGAAATCGCCATCCGGACAGCGCCCGAAGTGGCTCCGAACCATGCCCGGAACTTCCTCCGGCTGGCCGAGGTGGGGGCGTATGACCGGACGGCGTTCCATCGGGTCGTCCCCGGGTTCGTGATCCAGACCGGCTGGATGGACACCCGGGAGCCGCCGGCGCCGGAGCCCATCGTCCGTCACATCACGAACCTGGCGCCGGAGTTCAGTGACGTGCCCCACGAGCGCGGCGTGGTCTCGATGGCCCGCCTGGAGGCTCTCGACAGCGCCAGCACCAGCTTTTTCATCGTGCTCGGACGGGCCGCGAATCTGGACGGGCAATACACGGTCTTCGGGCAGGTGGAATCGGGGCTCGAGGTGATCGAGGCGATCGAGCAGGTCGAGGTCGGGACGGACGAGGCGCCGCTGGAGCGGATCGAGATTCTGCGGGCGCGCGTGGAGCGGGTGGAATGAGGGCGGACGGGATCTTCGACGTCGCCATCGTGGGCGCCGGCCCGGCCGGCCTCGCGACGGCGATCGAGTGTCAGCGCCTCGGGCTCGACGCCGTGGTCCTCGAAAAAGGCGGGCTCGTGGACTCGATTCGCCGGTTTCCGGTCCACATGGTGTTCTTCACCACGCCGGAGCTCCTCGAAATCGGGGACATTCCCCTCGTCTGTCACCGCGAGAAGCCCTCCCGCTTCGAGGCGCTGATCTACTACCGGAAGGTCGTCCAGCACTTCGGGCTCACCCCCCGGCTCCATACCCGGGTGGAGCGGATCGAGCGCCTCCACGAAGGCAACCGGGACCTCTTCCGGCTGCGGCTCGTGAGCGAACGCGAAGGGATCCCGGACCCGGACCCGGTGCGGGCGCGCAAACTAGTGCTCGCCATCGGCTACTTCGACAACCCGAACCGCCTCGGCGTCCCCGGCGAAGAGCTGGCGAAAGTCACCTGTCGCTTTCGGGAGACCCACCCCTACTTCGGTTCCCGGGTCGCGGTGATCGGAGGGGGCAACTCGGCCGCCGAGACGGCGCTGGAGCTCTTCCGGGCGGGGGTGGAGACGACGCTCATCCACCGGGGCGAGTCGCTTTCGTCCCACGTGAAGTACTGGGTGAAGCCGGACATCGAGAACCGGCTGAAGAACGGTGAAGTGACCGGCCGGCTGGGGAGCCGGGTCGTGGAGATCCGGCCGGCCTCGCTGCTCGTCGAAGACTCCGCCGGACGCCGCGAGGAGATCGCGAACGACTTCGTGCTTCCGCTGATCGGGTACCGCCCCGACTACCGCTTCCTGGAGGCGGTCGGGGTGCGGAGCGCCGGTCCCGACCGCACGCCGGTCACCGACCCGGAGACCTTCGCCACCGAGGTCCCCGGCCTCTACCTCGCCGGCGGCATCGTGGCGGGGTTGCGCACGAACCGGATCTTCATCGAGAACGGCCGCTTCCACGGCAAGGCCATCGTCCGCCACCTCGCGACGAACTTCTGATCTGGACGGAACGAGGAACCCATGGCTCCTCCAGACTCAGATCGAGCACCGCGAGCCCGCCAACCGCCCTATCGGGGAGGCGAATCGGCCGCACGGCGGCGGCGGGCCCGTACCAGCCGGATCGGCCCCGGGTAGCGTCCGACCGTACGGTCGGAGGTCAGGAGGTTGATTCCCTCGACCTGAGCCTGGGCGACCAGGAGGCGGTCGAAGGGATCCTTGTGGATGGGTGGCAGGAGCGCCACGGCCGCCGCGTGCGCGCCGGTGAGCGCGAGTTCCGCGTAGTCGTGTTCACGCAGCGCATGGCGCAGCACCTGCGGAGCCGGAAGCCCCTGGCCGCTGCGCAGCGAACTCCTGATCGCGACTTCCCAGATGGATGCCGCGCTGAAGAGCAGCTGCGCGGCGGGATCGGTGATGAGCGAGAGGGCCCGTCCAGAGAGCCGCTGGGGCGAAATGGCGGCCCAAAGCAGGAGCTGCGTGTCGAGGAGGAGGCTCAGGATTCTTCGGGCTCCGCAACCTCGCCGTCCGGCTCACGCTTGCGCGTGGCCTCGAACATGGCCTGGATCTCGTCGCTGCCGATGGTGTCGAAGTCGTCCGGCACGTCGAACTCTCCCGCCAGGAAGCCCAGCCGACTCTTCGGCGGAGGCGGCTTCACCGCGCTCACCTGGACGAGCGGCGTTCCGGCACGGGCGATGATGAACGGCTCGCCGGCGACCGCCTCGCGGACAAGGCGCGAGAGGTGCGTCTTGGCGTGGTGCATGTTCACGGTGCGCATGGCCGCCTCCTCGATTCAGTCCACACAGGTTCGTCCATCGCTGCCCCCCGGGGTCCCGCGTCGCGGTGGGACCGCCAGGGGTCCGGGTCATCGAGGTGAAACACGGGACGGCTTCGTGGGCGAAGCGGAATCCCGCCGTCGTCCAACGCGAGGCGAACCGAGTGACGATGAAGGCCCGCCGGCTCGGGACGACGATGCGCCGGTCGGTCCCCTGTCTCGGCTTCGTCGAAGGCGTCTTCCGGCTGCAAGCGGGATCCGGGTCACTCTCGGGAACGGCGAGGCGGTGCGTCGCGCCTGACGGCGGAAGGCGGCGACCCCCCGGAGTCAGGTCACTTCCGTGAGGAGGGCGAGGACCTCGTCATGGAGGGCTCCGTTCGTGCTCAGGGCGTTCGGACCGTGGATCGTGCGGTTGCCCTTCCAGTCGGTGAACCGGCCGCCGGCCTCCTCGAGAATGGGGAGGAACGGGCTGGAGTCCCAGGCCTTCATCTCCGGGTCGAGAGCGATCTCGGAGCGGCCGGTGCAGACCAGGGCATGTCCGAAGGCGTCCCCCCAGCCGCGCCGGACGGCGCCGGCCTGCCCCACCCGCTCCCAGATGGGGCCGATGGTCGCCGGATCGGTGGTCGTGGCGAGCGCGTGTTCGATCCGGGTCACGCCGGAGACGCGCGCCGGACGACCGTTCAGGAAGGCTCCTTCTCCCTTCGCCCCGTTCACCATCTCGCCCAGTCCGGCCAGATTGCAGACACCCACCACCGCCTCGTTGCCGACCTCCAGCCCGATGAGGACGCCGAACAGCGGCACGCCGTGGACGAACGAGGTGGTCCCGTCGATGGGGTCCAGAATCCAGCGGTGGGACGGGTCGGACCCGGATTCGCCGTCCTCCTCGCCAAGCACCCGGTGTCCGGGGAAGCGCGCCTGGATGCGCTTCCTGAGGAGCCGCTCGGCGGCGATGTCGGCTTCGGTGACCGGCGTGCGGTCCGGCTTCGTGGTGACACCCACTCCGACCTGGAAGTGGCGGATCACGAGCTGCCCCGCCTCCCAGGCGATCTCGGTGGCGAAGTCCAGCAGTTCGCGGGTGCTGGCCGGCGCCTTCTTCGTCATGTGAAGGTTCTCCTTTCCAAGGGGTCCTCGGCGGTTCCTGCCGCGGCGCGGCGAACTATGCCACCGGCGCCGGTCCTGCGGTCGCGATTCCCGTCCCTCCCGCCGAATCGTCAAGGCTCGTTCAAGCATTCGTTCGGGCCGCGGCCGCACTGTCAGGCGGCCGGCCGGAAACTAGAATCCCCGGGGTCATGCCGAAGTCGCGTTTCTCCGTGGTCCTGGTTCCGTTCGCATTGCTCGCGCTGGCGTCGGGCGCCATGGCGGTGACGGAGGCGGACGACGTCAACGAGGCAGGAATCCGCGTCGGCACCGCGTCGCCGACCGTCGAGGCCCCCGCGATCGACGGCCGCCTCGACGAAGACGTGTGGGAGAACGCGGAGCCGTTCACCGACTTCATCCAGTCCGAGCCCGTGGAGGGCCAGCCGGCGACCGAGCGCACCGAAGTCCGCATCCTCTTCGACAACGAAGCGGTCTACATCGGCGCGATGCTCTACGACAGCGAACCGGACCTGATCCTGGCCACCGACGCCCGCCGGGACTCCAACCTCGACGACACCGACTCCTTCCGGGTGATCTTCGACACGTACCACGACCTCCAGAACGGTTTCGTCTTCGGCACGACCCCTTCCGGTCTGGAGTGGGACGGCCAGGTGAGCAACGCCGGTGGCGGCGGCGGCGGCATGGGAGGCGGCCCCCAGTTGCGGGCGCGCATCGGCTCCGGCAGCGGCTTCAACGTCAACTGGGACGCCAGCTGGACGGTCGCGACCGCCATCACCGACGAGGGCTGGTCCGCCGAGTTCGCGATTCCGCTCCGCAGCCTGCGTTACGGGCAGAGCCCCCAGACCTGGGGGATCAACTTCCAGCGCAACATCCGTCGCAAGCGGGAGGAGGACTACTGGTCTCCGGTCGCGCGGAACTACGACCTGAACCGGCTCTCCGCCGCCGGCGAGCTGCACGGACTCCAGCTGGCCGCCCCGAGGAACTTCAAGGTCACCCCCTACGCGCTCGGCGCGTCCGGTCGGGACTACACGGTCGAGACCGACGCGCAGCAGAATTTCGATGTCGGGATCGACGCCAAGGTGGGGCTCACGCCGAGCCTGAACGTGGACCTGACCTGGAACACCGACTTCGCCCAGGTCGAGGTCGATGACCAGCAGATCAACCTGACCCGGTTCAACCTCTTCTTCCCGGAGAAGCGCCCGTTCTTCCTCGAGAACGCCGGCAACTTCTCCATGGGCCGGGGGAGCTCGGTGGACCTCTTCTTCAGCCGCCGGATCGGGATCGGGCCGCGCGGAGAGCGGGTTCCCATCCTCGGCGGAGCCAGGCTTTCGGGCAAGGCCGGTGATTACAACTTGGGCTTTCTGAACATGCAGACCCAGGAGATCGCCGGCGTCGCCGCGAACAACTTCACCGTTGCCAGCGTGAGCCGGGAGTTCGGCGAACGGTCGTCGCTCGGCGCCATGTTCGTGAACCGGATGGGCACCGGCCAGGCGGCGCTCGAGGACGACTGGAACCGCACCTGGGGCGTGGACGGCCAGCTCGGTATCGGGGAGACCCTGACCTTCTCCGGTTTCGCTTCGCGCACCGAGACCCCCGGCTACGCGGATCTCGTCGGCGGAGAGCACGCCTACAGCGCCCGGGGCGAGTACTTCTCGAGCCGTCTCCGCCTCTGGCTGGGCACAACCGAAGTCGCCGCGAACTTCAACCCGGAGGTCGGGTTTCTCCGACGCTCCGCCTACCGAAGCCTGGACTACGGCTACTTCAGCTATCACCGGCCGAAGTGGGCGCCCGTATTCCGGGAGCTCAGGCCCCACATCACCTACAACGGATTCCGCACCCTGGACGGCTTTCTCGAGAGTTCCCGGCTCCACGTGGACAACCACTTCGACTTCGAGAACGGCTGGCACCTGAGCCCGGCCATGAACCGGATCGTCGAGGGGCTCCAGGAGCCGTTCGAAATCCGGGAGGGGATCGTCGTCCCCGCAGGCACCTACGAGCACTGGCAGGCGGGATGGCGGTGGAACACCGACGGCGCCGACGCCATTTCGTATTCGGGTGGCATCGACTACGGCGGCTTCCTGTCCGGTTTCCAGCGCACCGTGGACACCACGATCAACTACCGCTGGGGGACGACGCTCATCACCTCGGCGTCGTGGCTCTACAACGACATCGATCTGGCCGAGGGGAGCTTCATCGCGAACCTCGGCCAGTTCCGGGTCGCCTACAACTTCACCCCGCTGATCTACCTGCAGGCCCTCCTGCAGTACAACGACGACTCCGACGTCTGGTCCTCGAATGTCCGCTTCAGTTGGCTGAACACGGCGGGCACCGGTCTCTTCATCGTCTACAACGACACGGAAGGGCTCGGCAACACCCTGATCGGCCCCCAGAACCGCAGTCTCACGGTCAAGTACACCCACCAGTTCGACGTCCTGAACTGAGGGCGAACCCATGAGCCCCGCTGCGGGCGACCTTTCCTGGGCGGGGCTCCTTCCCGCGGTCGCCGCGGCCGCCCTTTCCGGGCTCTACACATCGGCCTGGGGGGCGTTCAAGGACTCGCCGTGGGAGGGCTACAAGCCGCGCACCTTCCCCCGGAGCATCCTTTTCTCGCTGGGGATCCTGGGCCTCCTCGTTGCGGTTCCCCCGCTCAGGGAGCGGGTGCTCGCGCTCGACCTGGTCCCGCTCTTTTTCCTGGTCATGGGGCTGGAGCGGTTCCTCACCGAGCTCTACAAGGGCTGCTTCCGCGACGAACCGCAGGACAAGTACTTCGTTCCTTCCGAGCTGCACCTGCTGGGGCGGCCGGTCCCGAGCCGCGCCGTCCGGGTGGGAGCCGGGGTCGTGCTGGTCGCGGCCGTCTTCGCGGTGCTCTTTCTCGCGGCGCCGGTCACGGCGTACTGGCAGTACCTGGTCGTCGCCTACCTGACCGGGCTCCTCGTTTCCGGCGGCGGGGCCTGGAAGGACGCCCCCTTCGAGGGTTTCCACTACCTGAAGTTCCACCGGTCCGGGCTGGTGCTGGCCATCGCCTCGCCTTTTTTCTACTGGCTGCGCCCGGGGGGCGACCCGGTGGCGCTGGGCATCCTCGTCTACATGAACGGCGGGCTGGAGCGCTTCCTGGTTGAGTACTACAAGACGTACATCCAGCGCAACATGTCGGGGAAGTTCCGCCCGGACCTCCCCCGGGTCGAGACGCGGCGCCGGGAGGAACTGCACGTCCTGGCCTGGGTGCTCATCGTCGGCGTGGTGGCGGTCGCCCTCTTCGAGGCGGGCGCCGGCAGCTGACGGGCGTGGCGCCGCCCCGCACCCGGCACGCCGATGCCGTCGTCATCGGTTCGGGACTCGGGGGGACGCTGGCGGCGCTCCGGCTGAGCGAGGCCGGCACCCGGACGATTCTCCTGGAGCGCGGCCGCTGGCCCCGCCGGGATCGCACGGACTGGAACCCGGACGCGATCCTCTCCGATCTGCGCTACCGGGGGCCGCAGCCGCTCAAGGTGCGGCAGGGCGGGGCCAGAAGGTTCCGGGACCTGGCGCAGAACGAGACGGTGGGCGGCATGTCGGTCTTCTACGGCGCGGCCTCGCTGCGGCTGCGCCCGGGGGACTTCGCCCATTGGCCGATTTCGTACGAGGATCTCGAGCCCTGGTACGACGAGGCGGAGCGGGTGCTTGGCGTCCACGGAACCGACGGCGCCGACCCGCTGGAGCCGCCGCGCCTGGCGCCCTATCCCTACCGGAGCGTCCCCTACGCGGCTCCGGCGGAGCGGATTCGGGACGCCGGCGAGCGGCTCGGCCTTCGGCCCTTCCCCATCCCGCTCGCCATCGACTTCGCCGGAGCGAACGGGGCGCCATGCGTGCTCTGCAACACCTGCGATGGTTTCCCGTGTGCCATCGAGGCCAAGAACGATGCGGCCGGGCTGTTGCGTCGGGCTGGCTCGCGACGGCGCCTCGACGTGCTGACCGGGGTGCGGGTGCGGCGGCTTCGGTTCGCGGGGGACCGGGTCGTGGCGGCGGACGCCACCTCCGGCAGCAGGGGTGAAGAGCTCTCTTTCGCGGCGCCGCTCTTCGTGCTCGCCGCGGGAGCCATCGGGAGCCCGGCGCTTCTGCTTCGCTCCGGACTCGCGGAAGGCGAGCGGAACCCGCTACCCGTAGGCCGGTTTCTCATGCGCCACTGCAATGCGGTCGTTGCCGGCCTCTTCCGCTCGCCGACGAACCCGGAGCAGGTGTTTCACAAGCAGGTCTGCTTCACCGACTTCTACGAGGATCAGCGGGCGGAGACCGGGCGGGCCACCGGAGTCATCCAGGACATCTACACCCCCGACGCGGGGGTGGTCCGCAGAGCCGCCGGGCGCGTGGTCGGGGCGTTGCTGCGCCGACCCGTGGTGGATCGGCTGCAGAACCTGCTCTGTGTGGCCGAGGACGAGCCCGATCCGGGGAATCGGGTCACCCTGGGCCTCGGGCCCGGCGCGGGAGGGCGCGGTCCGGTTCGGGTCGAACACCGCTATCGCCGGGCGGACTGGCAGCGGCTCGCCCGGCTGACGCGGCAGGCAGTACGGATCCTGCGGGAGGCGGGGGCGCTCGGCACGCATGTCTGGCGGATAACCAGTTTTTCCCACGCCGTTGGTACCCTGCGCATGGGGTCGGCGGGCGAAGACGCGGTGCTGCATGCCGACGGACGGGTCCGGGGCCTCAGGAATCTATTCGTCACCGACGGCAGCGCCTTTCCCGCGTCCGGCGGCGTGAACCCGAGCCTGACGATCGCTGCGAACGCGCTGCGGATCGCGGACGGCATCGTCGCTGCCGATCGGGGGGCGGTGTGGTGACCGGTGCCGGACGGGGCGGCGGGGCTCGGCCGACCATCGCCATCGTCGGCTGCGGGCGGATCGCCCGGGTCCACGCGAAGAACCTGGACGTCGGGGCCCGGTTCGTGTTCGTCAGCCGCCGGCGGGCGTCCGCGGAGGCTTTCCGTGAGCGGTTCGGCGGGGGTGTCGCCGCCGACCTCGGGGAGGTGGCGGCGCGGGAGGACATCGCTGGCGCGGTGGTGTGCTCCCCGCTGGATCACCACGCGGAACAGACCGTGACGCTGCTCGAGGCCGGGAAGGCGGTCCTCGTGGAGAAACCCATGGCCGCGACGCGCGCCGAGGTGGAGGCGATCGGCGCCGCGCTTTCCCGGAACCCGGCGTCGCGGCTGATGGTGGCCGAGAACTACCTCTACAAGCCGTCGCTGCGTCGGCTGCGCGCCCTGCTGCCCGGCCTCGGAAGGATCGGCCGCGTTGGCCTCCGCAAGGAGACCCGCCAGGAGGCGCGCGGGTGGCGGACGGCGCACGGAGCGCTGCTGGAGGGGGGGATCCACTTCGTGGCCCTTCTCGGCGCGATCGTGGACGAGGAGCCGGAGTCCGTCGTCGGTTCGTTCCCGGGCGCGGCGCGGCCGGAGCGACGGGCTGTTGTGCGGATCCGCTACCCCTCCGGCGCCCGGGCGGAGGTTCGCTACGCCTGGGACCGGGCGTCGCTGCCGGGCGGGATCCTCCAGCACTCGACGGTGGAGGGCGAACGCGGCCGCATCGTGTTCGAGAGCAACGGGCTCTACCTGGCGCGGCGCGGGGGAGGTCTCTTCCGGGCGCAGCTCGGACCGCTCTCCGATTTCATGGGATTCGGCGCCATGGCCCGGGACTTCCTCCGCCTGCTGGCCTCTCCGGAGCACCGTCCGGTGTCCGGTTTCGAGCGGGCGCGGCGGGACCTGGGGGTGGTCTTTCGGGCCGTGGAAAGCGGCGCTCCGGGCTGATTCGGGCGCCCGCGAGGCTGTGCTAGATTCCCGTTGCGTTCGAAAGTTCACCTCCTTACATCGGACGCCCGTCACCGTACGGGGGCTGTCGCACCCAAGACCCACCCATCCCCACGCGGCAGCCCGAACGGTGGCGATTGCCATTCCTGGAGCGCCGGTGTCCTCACCGGCCACTGCCCGCCTGGGGCGCCGGTGGCGGCGCGGTCGGCACGAGCCTGCCCAAGGGACCGACAGTGCGGCGCAGGCCGGCGAGGACGCCGGCGCTCCATGGGGCCGGCGCTCCATACGTCAGGGCCTCCTTTGGCCGCGTAGAGCATCGCTCTGCCTCGGGCTCCATTTCTTCCTCTCCAGGGTCTTGCCGAGCGCGGCGGTGTTGCCGCCGGAAACGTCGAGGAAGTGGGGCGCGCCCTGCCGCGTGGGGCCCGTCAGGAGAATGGCGCTCCAGACCCCGCCACGGGCGGGGCGGCGCTGTGTAGGGA
>JAAXGQ010000131.1 GCA_012271265.1 Vicinamibacteraceae bacterium | reverse complement strand
GTCAGGGCGCGCCCGTCTGGAGCGTCGGTGTCCTCACCGGCCTACGGTGCGTCGGAACGGCAGCGCGGTCGGCACGAGACTGACGAAGGGACCGAAGGTGCGGCGCGGGCCGGCGAGGACGCCGGCGCTCCATGGACGCCGGCGCTCCGCACGTCAGGGCGCGCCGTTTCTGGAGCGCCGGTGTCCTCACCGGCCTACGGTCCATCGGCACGGCGGCGCAGTCGGCACGAGACTGACGAAGGGACCGAGGGTGCGGCGCAGGCCGGCGAGGACGCCGGCGCTCCATGGACGCCGGCGCTCCAACCGTCAGGGCGCGCCCGTCTGGAGCGCCGCTGTCCTCACCGGCCACGGTTTGTCGGCACGGCGGCGCGGTCGGCACGAGACTGGCGAAGGGACCGAGGGTGCGGCGCAGGCCGGCGAGGACGCCGGCGCTCCATGGACGCCGGCGCTCCACACGTCAGGGCGCGCCGTTTCTGGAGCGCCGGTGTCCTCACCGGCCTACGGTCCATCGGCACGGCGGCGCGGTCGGCACGAGAGTGACGAAGGGACCGAGGGTGCGGCGCGGGCCGGCGAGGACGCCGGCGCTCCATGGGGCCGGCGCTCCACACGTCAGGGCGCGCCGTTTCCGGAGCGCCGGTGTCCTCACCGGCCTACGGTCCATCGGCACGGCGGCGCGGTCGGCACGAGAGTGGCGAAGGGACCGAAGGTGCGGCGCGGGCCGGCGAGGACGCCGGCGCTCCGTTCTCGCTGCTCACGCAACCTCATCCACCGGGTGCTAGCGGAAACGGTAGGAGGACCCCGCGGACGGGACCGCCGATTCGCGAAGATTCCGGTGGAGGAGGGAGGGCAGGTCTTCGAGATCGGTGGTGTAGGTGGTGGGTGTGGCGCGGATTGTCGGGGTGAGGAAGATGAGGAGTTCCTCGTCGCGACGGGTCGTCTCCCGGGAGCGGAAGAGGCGCCCCAGCAGGGGGATGCGGGCGAGGAAGGGAACCCTCCCCCGTTCTTCCGATTCGCGGGTCGCGAAGACACCGCCAAGGACGGCAGTGGCGCCGTCGTCGACGCGGGCCCGGGTCGCGGCGTTCTGGGTGAGGATGCTGGGGATGCCGTTCACCGCCTGCCCGAAGTCGAGCGCGTCGTTGCTGACCTGGATTTCCAGCAGGACAGTCCCCGCCGGACTGACATGCGGCGTGACGGTCAGCTCGAGCACGGCCTCCTGGAACTGCACCGTCACCGTGTTGTTCGCGACCACCTGGACGGGGAACGTGACGCCCTGCTTGATCGTGGCGGGGCGGGCGTTGTCGGCGACGATCCGGGGCGCGGACAGGATGCGGACCTCACCGCGTCGCTCCGCGGCGGCCAATTCCACATCGAGCCGCGCGATGCCTCCGATCCCGCCGATCGAGAAGTCCACCGTCCCGGTTGGCGCGCCGCTTTGGGGCAGGTCGACGCCGATCGAACCGGGCGGGGCCGGCGCGGGATCGGCGTCGTCCTCTGTCTCGCCCTCATCCGGTTCGCGGCTCACGCCCCAGCGGATACCCAGCCGCTGGGACAGCGAGCGGGTAGCGAGCACCATCCGGGCTTCGATCTCCACTCCGGGCACCGGAATGTCGAGGACGTCCAGCACCGTGTTGATTTCGGCGATGCGCAGGGCTACGTCGCTGACCAGGAGCGTCCCGGTCCGGGCGTCGGCGATGAGACGGCCCCTCGGACTCAGCCGCGCTTCGAGGAGTTCCCGAACATCCTCGGGCCGAACGTAATCCAGGCGGCGGGCCAGAGGCACGAGGTCCTCGGTCAGGGCAACCTGTTCCCGGTGCCGCTGCCGCTCCTGCCGTTCGGCGAGCAGTTCCTCGAGCGCGCCGACCCGGAGCACGCTCCCCTCGAGCACGTGACCGAGGCTCTGCGAGCGCAGGATCACGTCCAGCGCCTGGTCCCAGGGGGTCTCGGTGAGCCGGAGCGATACGCGCCCCGCCACCCCCGGCTGCAGAACAAAGTCCAGCCCGCTGACTTCGCTGAGGAGACGGAGGACATCGCGGAGATCCGCGTCCCGCAGATCGAAACTGACGGGTTGGGCTTCGTCGGCCGCCTCGGCCTGATCAGATGTCTGCGGAAGACTGACGTCTTCCCCGGACGCGCCGGGCTCCGTCGGGAGGGTGGGGGCGGGCTCCTCAGCGCCGGCGCCGGGAGCGGGCGCGGCGGCCGACTCCCCCAAGGCGGCAGGCGGGCCCGGAGTCCGACACCGGATTTCGAGACCACCCCCAGGGCGGCCAAGATCGCAGTGGACTCCCTCGAGGAGCTCGACCTCCAGCAGACCGCCGCCCTCCGGCTCGGCGAACACGACCACGCGGCGGACTTCCGTGGTCCCGATCTCCGTGCCTCCGGCCACGGCGGCGAGATCGGCCCGGCGGAATCCCACGAGCAGCGAGTCCCCGCCCCGCACCACCGAAGCAGGACGGAGCGGCTGGTCCGCATGCAGAGCGACGGTGGTGCCGGTTGCGGTGGTCCGGATGGCGACCGCCCGGACCACAGCCGCCGCCGGGGAACCAGCCGTCTCTTCCTGCCCCGGCCGCCCCGCCGAGGCCGCCGCGGAGGAGACGATGAGGGCGGTGGCGAGGCCGCCCAACCGCGCCCATGAGGCCGCTCGGGTCCGCGGCTTTCCCGTCGGTTGCGGCAATTGGGGCCGGAGACTCCGGGTTTCGGTCATCGTCGCTCACCTGCTCTGCTGTCTGGAGGGGCCAGCGGCCGGAAAACTTCCGTCTCCGGGTCCGAGGCAGTGAGGAAGGCGACGCCGTCAGGTTCCACCCGGAAGACGACGCCGTCCATGAGTTCGGCTCCGCGGCGCACGATGAATCCGTCGCTGTCCGGAGTTTCGAGAATCGCCAGGTCAGCCGATCCGTCGGGGACGCTCGGCACCCGTGCGACTCCTCGGACCTCCGCTTCGCGAATGCGCACGCCGGCGAGTCCCGATGGCCGCGGCGCTTCGGGAAGAGAGGCTGGCGGCTGGAACGGATCCCGCCTGGGCTGATCCTCGCTCTCGCCCCCGATCGGAGGTTGCGTCGCGGCGGCGACGGAAGCGCCTCCCGCCGGGAGGAGGAGGAGCAGCAGGAGCAGGGGCGCGGCAATCAGGCGCCCGCGGAGCCCGCTCATCCCTCTTCCCCGTCGCCGGGCGCAGGGGCCTCGCGGACCACTTGCACGCTCACCGCGACGAACCGCGCGGCAAGGCGGCCGTCACCCTGACCCGACGCCTCGAAGGCGGCCTCCTCGATGAGCACCAGCGGCGTCATCGCGGCGACGCGCTCGAAGAAGCGAAGAAAGTCGAAGAAGGAGCCCTCCGCCGACACGACCGCCGCGCGGAGTGCGTATCCGGAAGCGCGCGTTTCCGGTTCGGGAGCGAAGCGGCGGAAACGAACACCTTCCTCCGCGGCGAGAGCGCTCAGCGAGGCCAGGACCTGGTCCCCCAGATCGCTCGACGCCAGGCTGCGGTTCCGGCGGTCTACCTCCGCCGCCAGCTGTGCGAGCTGGTCCGTGACCCGCTCCTTCTCCTGAACATCGAAGTCAGGCGAGAGCGCTTCCGCGCGCGCCAGCCGCTGCCGAAGTCCCGATGCCGCGGCGTCGGCGGCGCTGAGCGCCGCGACCCGGGCCGGACGGATCGCGGTCCGATACGCGCCCCAGGCCACAACGGAGGCCAACGCAAACGGCGCTGCCCGGGCCCATCCTCGGGAAAGGACCATCAGGAGCCGGTCTCCACCGGCGGCCCGGCCAGCCCGAACCCGTTCGGGGACGGAGAGAAGTAGCGGACCGCCCCGGCAAGCGAAAATCGCTGTCCGACGGGGAATCGATGGTCCTCGATCTGCTCCACCCACTGCAGATTCAGCCCCTGCAGGCGATCCACCCGTCCGAGGCTCCGCACCGCCGCCGCGACGGCGCTGCTCCCAGCCCCGGTGCGGCCCACAACGAAAACCCGTCCGCCCTCACGGCGCAGTTCCTCAATGATGACGTCGCTGCCGACCTGAAGAGCCAGGCCTCGGAGCAGTTCGGAAACAAGCAGTCGCTCTTCCTCCCAGCGCAGCAGGCGGGCCCGGGAAACCTCCAGTGCGGAAATCCGGGCGCGCCCACTCTCGATGGCCTCCGAGTTCCGCTGACGCCTCGCAAGCTCGGCGCCAAGGCTTGCCTGCTCCTCGCTCGCCCGCTCCAGGCGACGGCCAAGCGCGCGGCCGTCGACAAAGGACGCGACAAGGGTTCCGAGCAGCAGGACCGCGCCGCCGAGGCTCCCCCAGCTCGCGGGGAGGGCGAAGAGCCCAGCGGCTCTCCGCTGGGGACCCGGATCGCGCGGGGCGATGTTCACTCCGCGCCTCCCATCGCCGTGGAAGGTTCCGGAAGCTGTTGAAACGCCAGGCCGGCCGCGATGGCAAAGGCGGGACCGGGCGCCTCGGCGGAGAGCCCGCTGAGGGGCGCGAGGGGCGCCGGTGGCCCGCTCGCGAAGCGGCCCACGGCGGCCGCGATTCCGGGAAGCCCCGCGCCGCCGCCGCTCAGGCGCACGGTGACCGGAGGCTTCAGCCCAGCCTCATGCAGCGCCTCCTGAAGCGCGGCCACGGTGCGGAACGTCACAGTGGCGGCGCTGATGCCGCTTTCGGGACCCCCATCCAGGGGGCTTCCGCCATCTGCCCCCGAGGCGCCGGTCGCCGCAAGAGCGGCCTCGGCTCCAATGCCGGGGACGGCGACGCTCGCCAGCAACTGTCCCACTTCGGGGGTGCGGGCGATGGCCGCTCGGAAACCGTTCTCCTCGTCCGCGACGGCCGGCTTCCCAGGGCCGTGGCGGAACAGGTGCACTCCGATCCTTCGGGCTCCGATTTCAATGAAGGCGGCGCCAGAGGGGAGATGGACGGGGGCGGCCGGACGGGGGGCGATGGCGTCGAGTCGCGCCGCGGCGAAGAGCGCATACGGCTCCAGATCGATCCGTCCGACCCGGTATCCGGCCCGGTGCACGGCATCGCAGTGACTCCGGACGATGTCCTTCGGCGCGGCTCCGAAGACCACCCCGGGCGGCGTCCCGTCGTCGTCGCCCCCCACGCCCCGGTCCTGCTCGTAGTCGTACTCCACGGACTCGATGTGAAACGGCAGATGGCGGGCCGCCTCTTCGACCACCGCCTCACGGAACGGGGTGGCCTCGTCGGGAGGCGCCACCGGCGCCGGCAGCCGCTTCACGAAGACCGAGCTGCCCCCCATCGCCACCGAGAGGGAGGCCGCCCTGATGCCGATCCGGGCGAGCACCCGGCCGAGGGCGGCGCCCACGGAGTCCGGGTTACGGACAACGCCGTCGGCGATCACCCCGGCGTCGACCGGTTCGCGGTCGGCTCCGAGGAGACTTGTTCCTCCCGCTTCCTGGGCCAGGGCCACCACCTTGACCCCCGAGGAGCCGAAATCCACTCCGACTTCGTGAACGACGCGACGCAGGACACCGGGGACCTTCATGCAGACCGGGGACGCCGGAACGGCCCGATCCTTCCCGTCTTGGGCTCACCTTGGAGGAGGGGTGGGGAAAACTCTCCGCGATTGCGCAGAATTCCCTACCGATTCACGGGGTTCCGGACCTTCGAACGCACCTGGAGAGGGCCTTCGGACGAACGCTGACGGAGCTCGCAGCGGAGCGGGCGGTCGGCGGCGGGAACGTCGACGAGCGGGTAGCGGTCGAGCTCGGCGGGAGCGAAGTCCGCGGGGATCCGTTCCCAGAAACGGCTCTCGGCAATGTCGGGGCAGTCGGCGCGCCCGTGGCCGAAATAGTCGTCGCGGGCCACATCGATGACGACCTCGTCGCGCGGACCGCGCTCCGGCCCCGAAGCCATCAGGTCGAGAGGGTCGTCCCGCACGTGGGGGCCGGCGCCCTCCTGCGGGTCGCACACCGCCGCCGCGCCGAAGACGTGAAAGAGCTCGTGGAGCATGACGGCCTCGTAGGTGGAAGCGACCTCGGGGTCGGCCCCCGGCAGGCTCCCGCTGCAGGCATCGCCGACGTACACCGCCGCCACCCGCCCGAGCACCTGGGCGCTGCCGCAGAGGCCATCCGAACGCCCGACGTAGTAGACCGCGTAGACCTTGTGATCCTGGATCCCGATGGTCTCCCCGATCACCCGTTCGAGCTCATCGACCAGCCAGACGCCCGGATCCCCCCCCTCCGGCTCCGGGTCCTGCACCCGGGACGCGCCCGGATCCTCGCTCTCCGGCTCGGGGTCCTGCGCCCCGGACTCACCCGGGTCCCTGCTCTCCGGCTCCGGGTCCTGCACCCCGGGCGCGCCCGGATCATCGGCTTGCCCTGCGGATTCACCCGCTGGAGGATCGCCTGGATCATCGCCTTCCGGTTGCGGTGGCTCCGTTGGAGAGGCGCCCGGAGCGCTCTCCCCGGAGGGAAACGGGAGCCGGAGAAAGGTCACATCCAGCTCCCCCTCGTAGGTATCGAGCAGCAACCGATACCCAAGCTCCGCGCCGATCCAGTTCTGGATGGCCTCCATGGAGCGCGCAATGTTCCCGTAGCGGTCCAGGTTCCCGTCCTCGACATCGCTCGCGACCGCGTAGATGACGTGGACCTGGGGGCCGTCGTGGTCGTCCGGACGATCCAGCGGGGACCGTTCTTCGGGGAGCTCCACCGCGAAGGTGACCGACGCCGAAAACCCGTCCAGGGAGGCTGTGACTTCCACCGGGCCGACTCCCATCCCGGTCACGATCCCGTCCCCGCTCACCTCGGCCACGGTGGGGTCGGAAGATGTCCAGGCGGCGACCACGGTCCCGGTGGTTCCATCGTCGTACTGGCCGTAGGCCCGGAGCAGCGGCAGGACTTCCCCCACCCGGAGGTCGCTCCTCGGGCTGACGATCGTGATCCCGGTCTGCTCGCGGGGAGTCGGCGCGGGGGTCGGCGGAGTCACCGGGTTCGAGCCCCCGTCCTGGCCGCACGACAGGCAGACAGACAGAAGGAGGACGAGCGCCGCGGCCCGGCATCCGGACCGCGCCCGTTCCGAAGACGCCCGGTTCACTTCCGGAAAGGCCAGCCCCCGGCGCCGGGACGCTGCGACGGGGCTGGCCCGGCCAGGATCTCGCGTCGCCGGAAGCATCGCAGCAGGTGGTCGTTCACGAGGCCGGTCGCCTGCATGTGCGCATAGAGGATGCGGGTTCCGACGAAACGGAAACCGCGGGCCTTCATGTCCGCGGTCAGCGCGTCCGATGCGCGTGACGAAACGGGAACGTCGCCATCCGTCCGCCACCGCCCGACCCGGGGCCGGTAGTCCACGAAGCTCCACGCGTAACGGGAGAAGCTGCCCCACTCCTCAGCCACCTCGAGGAAGGCCCGGGCGTTCCCGATCGCCGCCCGGATCTTGGCACGATTCCGAATGATCCCGGAATCGCCAACGAGACGCGCCTCGTCAGCAGAGTCAAACGCGGCCACCGCCTCCGGATCAAAGCCGTGGAACGCCCGACGGTAGTGCTCCCGCCGCCTCAGAATCGTTGCCCAGCTCAGGCCGGCCTGGGCCGACTCGAGGACCAGGAACTCGAATTGGCGGCCATCCTCCACGACCGGTACGCCCCACTCCTCGTCGTGGTAGCGCTGGTACTCCGGGAAGCGCCCCTCGGCCCACCCGCAGCGGACCCGCGCCGTCAAGACGTCGAGGCGGCGCGTTCCTCGTGGCGGGCGATGGTTTCGAGGTGCGAGAGGAGAAACTCGAACGGGCCGAGTCCGGTTGTCAGACAGCGGCGGGCGAACGGATCCAGGGTGAATCGGGCGGTTCCGCCGTCCGGCAGCTCCACCGTCCCCTCAGTCACGTCAATGGTGACCCGGGCGCCGGGGTTTGCGGTGAGGGCAGCGTGCGCGGCGGCGTCGACCTCGACCGGGACCAGGCCGTTGCGCACTGCGTTGCCCCGGAAGATGTCCGCAAACGAGGTGCTGATCACCGCCTCGAATCCGGCGTCGCGAAGGGCCCACGCCGCATGTTCCCGCGAGGATCCGCAACCGAAATTGCGTCCGGCCACGAGAACCCGCGCTCCCTCGGCTTCCGGCCGGTTCAGCGGGAAGTCCTCCCGGAGTCGACCCTCCCGGTCGCGCCGCCAATCGGCGAAGAGCCCGGCGCCGAGGCCGTCCCGGGTCGTGCCGGACAGAAACCGGGCCGGGATGATCTGGTCGGTGTCCACGTCGTCGGCGTCGAGCAGAACCGTGGCTGAGACGATGCCGGTGATCGGCTTCATGGCGTTCCTCCCTCCAGGTACGGCCGGGGATCGGCAACCTGACCGGCCAGCGCCGCCGCCGCCGCCGTGACGGGGGACGCCAGTACGGTCCGTCCACCCGGCCCCTGCCGCCCCTCGAAGTTGCGGTTCGAGGTGGAAACGGCGAGCTGCCCGGGCTGCAGGCGGTCCCCGTTCATGGCGATGCACATGGAACATCCCGGTTCACGCCAGACCGCTCCGGCTTCGCGGAACGTTCGGTCCAGGCCTTCGTGGCGGGCCTGGTCCCGCACGGCGGCCGATCCGGGGACGACCAGAACCTGGACATCGGGATGAACGCGCCGCCCGCGGACCACGCCCGCCGCAGCCCGGAGATCGGAGATCCGCGCGTTGGTGCAGCTCCCGATGAAGACCACGTCAACCGGGGTCCCGGCGAGGGGCCGTTCCGCCTCGAGGCCCATGTATCCGAGCGCCGCGCGCTCGCCGGGGCTGCACGGCGTCGGAATCGGTTCCAGAATGCCGCAGGACATCGACGGGTTTGTGCCCCAGGTGACCATCGGCTCGACGGTTCCGGCATCGAACGAGGCGGTCCGATCGAAGGTGGCGTCGTCGTCGGTGGCGAGCGCCCGCCAGCGCGCCACGCTCTCGTCGAACGCCTTGCCCCGAGGCGCCTCTTCGCGGCCTTCAATCCAGTCGAAGGTGGTGTCGTCGGGGCTGATCAGGCCCGCGCGGGCGCCGGCCTCGATGGACATGTTGCAAAGCGTCATGCGCGCTTCCATACCCAGCGAGCGGACGGCGGAACCGTGGTACTCGATGACCGAGCCGCGGCCAAAGGCAACGCCGAAACGGCGGATGACCGCCAGGATGATGTCCTTGGCCGAAACCCCGGGCGCAAGGTCTCCACGGATCTCGAGGCCCAGGGTGCGCGGCCGCGCCTGAAGGAGGCACTGGGTGGCGAGCACCTGGGCAACCTCGCTGGTTCCGATCCCGAAGGCCCAGGCTCCGAAGGCCCCGTGGGTGCTGGTGTGGCTGTCGCCGCAGACGATCGTGCGCCCGGGCTGGGTCAGGCCGCGCTCGGGACCGATCACGTGAACGATCCCCTGCCCCGAAGCGCCCAGTCCAAAGAGCGGGATGCCGAAATCGCGGCAGTTGCGCTCGAGCGCCGCGACCTGGTTCCGGGCCGCCTGGTCGATGAAGGCCGGACGCCCCTTCTCGAACCGGGTGGGCACCGAGTGATCCGCGGTTGCCCAGGTCTGGTCCGGCCGGCGCACCGGCAGCCCCCGCTCCCGCAGGAGGGCGAACGCCTGGGGGGACGTGACCTCGTGGATGAGGTGCACGTCCACGTAGATGATCGCCGGGTGGTCGTCGCCCTCGGGAACGACGACATGCGACTCCCAGATCCGGTCGAAGAGGGTGCGCGGGGAGGGTCGGGTGGTCACGATCTACCTCGGCGGCGAGCTGGCGGGGCGGGTCCGGCGCCCGCGCGTTCGGGCAAGGTTCCTGGCCTCCTTCCGCCGCCAGCGGCGCTCCTGCTCGGAGGACACCGCGACCAGCACCAGGCCCCGGAAAAGGCCGACCTGGGGAACCTGGGTCCACTCGCCCTGAGGATCCAGCTCGTCGAGACGGCCGGCGAGCCGACCGAGGTCGGGTTCCACCCGGACCGACTCCAGCGCGGCATCGGAAACGTCTCCCAGCGGAGACCCGGAGTCGCCGAGCCCCAGGAGGCGGCTTCCGGCTGCCGCGAGGCGCGCCTGCTCCTCGACCGACAGCAGGACTTCACCGAGGCGCCGGGCGCGCGCCGCTTCGCGCTCCGCGACGAGGGCGCGGGCCGCCTCCCGAAAATCCCCGGGCGGGTGCCTGGCGCTCACTCTGGGGCCGAGCAGTTCCGCGAGCCGGGACACGGCGTCCGGACCGCCGGCCTCCACGACGCGCCGCAGAATCTTGAGGGACCGACGTTCCAGGCAGGCCCGGGCCGATCGCTCGGAGGAGCGCTGGACCCGGGACGGCTTCGCCTCGCGCCCGGTGACCAGCGCGACGGCGGCCCGCCGGTAGGCGGCCGGAGAGTGACGGACGCCTACGACCGGTCCGAGAAGATCCTTGAGACGGGCCACCGCCCCGGGGCCCCGCACCTCGGCCACCTCGCGCAGCACCCTGAGCGGGCGCCGGCGAAGCGAGTCGGCGGGGGACCGGGAGGACTTCGGGGGCAAGGCGCGGGGAGACTAACCGACAGGCGCCACCGGGCGCGGACGCCTCTACGAGCCCGTCTAGCGGGGCGAAGCCCCGGCCTCGGGCCCACCGCCGACCACGCCGGAAGCGGGGACGGCCGCCGTCTCGCTCATCAGCCGCAACAGGTCTTCGTCGGAGACCTCCTTGACGCGATCGGCAAGCCGCTTGAAGGCGACAAAGACCTCGTTCAGTTCGTCCCGGTCCGGGTCGAAGCCGAGGTCCCCGAGACGGGCCCGGAGGGCGTGGCGGCCGCTGTGCTTGCCCAGCACCAGCTCATTGCCCCCGAGCCCCACATCGTGCGGATGCATGATTTCGTAGGTCGCCCGGTTCCGCAGCACGCCGTGCTGGTGGATGCCCGCCTCGTGAGCGAAGGCGTTCCGCCCGACGATCGCCTTGTTGCGCTGGACCAGCATCCCGGTGAGTTCCGAGAGCAGCCGGCTCGCAGGCACGATTTCCCGGGTTTCCACCCCGGTGGAGATTCCGTAGAAGTCGTGCCGGGTGGCCAGGCTCATCACCACCTCTTCAAGCGACGCATTCCCCGCGCGCTCACCGATGCCGTTCACCGTGCACTCCACCTGGCGCGCGCCGGCCCTCACGGCCGCCAGGCTGTTCGCGACCGCCATGCCCAGATCGTTGTGGCAGTGGACGCTGAGGACGATCCCGTCGATCCCGGCGACGTGGCGGCGGAGGTAGCCGATCAGCCCGACGAACTCATCCGGCATCGTGTAGCCGACGGTGTCGGGAATGTTGATCGTGGAAGCGCCGGCGGCAATGGCCCGCTCCACGACCTCGCCGAGAAACTCCGGCTCCGTCCTGGAACCGTCCTCCGGGGAAAACTCCACGTCCTCGGTGAGGTCGCGGGCCCGGGCAACGGAGTCCACCGTGCGCCGCAGGATCTCCCGCTTGGCCATCCGCAACTTGAACTCGCGATGGAGCGCGCTCGTAGCGAGGAAGACATGAATCCGGGGCCGGGGCGCGTGACGCAGCGCGTCCCAGGCGGCGTCGATATCTGCCGGGACGCACCGGGCGAGCGCCGCGATGCGCGGCCCCTCCACCTCGGAGGCGACCGCCCGGACAGCCTCCCGGTCCCCTTCGGAAACGGCCGGGAAGCCCGCCTCGATGATGTCCACCCGGAGCCGCGCCAATTGGCGCGCCATCTCGAGCTTCTCGGCGAGTCCCATGCTGCATCCCGGCGACTGCTCGCCGTCGCGCAGGGTGGTGTCGAAGATCCGTACGTGATCCGGGGCGGGTTGCGTGGTCATGCCAGGGTTCGCCGGTGGCGGCGGAATTCGGAGCCTACCGCGGCCGGATCCCGCTACGACCCGACCCGGCCGAGCACGGAACGGGCGATCAGCAGGCGCTGGATCTCCGAGGTCCCCTCGCCGATCGGCATGAGGCGGGCGTCCCGCAGGTAGCGTTCCACCGGGTACGACCTGGTGTAGCCGTAGCCGCCGAGCACCTGGACCGCGCGGTTGGTTACCCGCACCGAGGTCTCGCTGGCGTAGAGCTTGGCCATGGAGGATTCGAGGGTGGTGGGCCGGCCGGCGTCCTTCAGCGCCGCGGCCTGCTGAATCAGCAAACGGGAGGCCTCGATCTCGACGCGGCAGTCGGCGAGGGGGAAGCGGATTCCCTGGAAGGCGGCGATCGGCCTCCCGAACTGCTTCCGATCCTGCGCGTAGGCGGCGGCGCAGGCGAAGGCGGCCCGGGCGATGCCGAGGGACAGGGCGGCAATGCTGATCCGGCCTCCGTCGAGCACCTTCATCGCCGCCGGGAATCCGCTGCCCTCCGCGCCGAGCCGATTCCCCGCCGGAACCCGGCAGTCCTCGAACACCATCTCCGAGGTGTCCGAGGCGCAGTGTCCCAGCTTCTTCTCCTTGCGACCGGGACGGAAACCGGAAGTTCCCCGTTCCACCACGAACGCGGAGATGCCTCGGGTTCCCCGCTCCGGCGCGGTGGAGGCCATGCAGACGGCGATGTCGGCCTCCGATCCGTTCGTGGTGAAGGTCTTGCTGCCGTTGATGACGTAACTGTCGCCGTCCCGGACCGCGGTGGTGCGGGTGCCCCCGGCGTCGCTCCCGGCGCCGGGTTCCGTCAGGCTCCACGCCCCGAGCGCTTCCCCGCTCGCGAGCGGAACCAGCCATCGCTGGCGTTGCAGATCGGTGCCCTGCTCGTAGATGTGATTCGCCGCGAGCGAGACATGGGCGGCCACCGTGATCGCCACCGAAGCGTCGGCGCGCGCCAGTTCCTCGACGAGGACCGCGTACTCCTGGTAGTTGAACCCCGCGCCTCCCCAGCGTTCGGGGAACACGGGGCCCAGGAAGCCCAGCGCCCCGAGCTGGCGGATCGTGTCCCTCGGAAACTCCGCCCGCTCGTCCCATCCGGCGGCGTGGGGGAGGATCTCGGCGGCAGCGAACTCGCGGACGATCCGGCGGATTTCCGCCTGCGTGCCGCTGTCCGCCACCGATACGACGGGCGCGCCGTCCGCGGACAGGACGGGGACGGGTTCCTCGCGGGGGGCGGAGACAGTCATTCGATGGAGAAGGGGAGGCGGTTCACCGCGAGGCGGCCATTGCTGACGACGGCGACGACATCCTGGATTGCCTCGATCCGGACCAACGGATTCTCGGCGAGAACGATCAGGTCGGCTTCCTTGCCGACCTCGATGGCCCCGGTATCGGCATCCACCCGGAGCAGCTCGGCAGTGTAGATCGTGGCGCTCCGAATCGCTTCGATCGGGGAGTAGCCCAGTTTCACGAAGTTCGTCACCTCGACCCCGACTCGGCTGACGCTCTCCGGTCCGTATCCGGTGTCGCTCCCGGCGATGACGCGCACGCCGAGCTCGCGCGCCATGTGGATCGTTTCCTCCAGCCGGGGCACCATGAAGTCGGCGCGCAGCTTGAGAACCGGGTGATCGTAGTCGCCGCCGGGCTCGTGAAGGTCGATGAGCGTGGTATAGGTCGGCACGAGGGCCGTGCCCCGTTCCTTCATCAGCTCGAGGGTCTCGCGGGTCAGGAATGTGCCGTGCTCAATGCTGGCGACTCCGGCCAGGACGGCGGCACGGGCGCCCTCGTCGCCGTGCGCGTGGCAAAGAACCGGGAGGCCGAGAGCGGATGCCTCTTCCACGATGGCGCGCAATTGGGCCTCGGTGAACACCTGTCTCCGGGGGTCGGTGTCGGGAAGGCCGGCGCGCTCGGTGGCGCGCGTTTTCACCGCGCGGACCCCGTTCTCCGCATTGACCCGAACGAGCTGCCGCAGGTCGGCTTCATCCTGCAGATTGTCGGAAACGCCATAGAGGCTCTCCGAGGCCACCCGCCCCTCGCCGATGTTCGGCGTCACGAAAATCCCGGCGCCGAGGTAATCGGGCCCATCGAGGTGCCCCTCCGCGACCATCCGCCCGATCGCAACATCCTGGTAGGAACCGACGCTGGCGCTCCGGAGGGTCGTCACCCCCGACTCGAGGGCGCGTCGAACCTCGGACAGCCGGCTCGCGTGGGTGTGTGCGTCGAGAAGGCCCGGGAGAACGAATCTGCCGGAAACATCCAGGGTCTCCACCCCCGCCGGCGGATCGTCGGGGCCGACCGCGAGGATCCGGCCGCCTCCCACAACAACGTTGGCGGGTGCCAGCGTCCCGGCGCGCACGTCGAGGACCGTGCCTCCGACGAGCACGAGTTCGGGCGCCGGGTCCTGGGCGGACGCGGCGGGCCGCCCCACCGCGAGCAGGAGAGCGGCAGCGAGCAGGAAAGAAGCAGAACGGACGGTCACGGGACACCTCGGAACGGACGGCGAGCGCCGCCGGAAAACAGGTCTCGGAGGCCCCGTACCGTACCGGAACCCGAGCCGGCCGGTGGCCCCTCTGGCGGTCCCTGGCCTCCCCGGGGCGTCCCTCGATGGCCGCACGCCGGCATCGCATATCGTCGCCGGCGATGCGTCCCCGCCGCGACCCCCTCGACCACCCCTGGCTCTTCGGGACGATCGCCGCGCTCTACGCCGTCTCGATCCCGTGGTGGTTCGGCAGTGAACGGCCCTCGGTGGTGCTGGGGATGCCGTCCTGGGCGGCCTTCGCGCTCCTCGCGACGTTCGCGGTGAGCGTGCTCACCGCGTTGGCCTGCCTCCGCCTCTGGGACGACGGCGAAGCATCCGACGGGGCATGTCGGCGCGACGACAACGCGGAAAGCTGACCTCGCGATGAGCTTCGGAACCGCCGTCACCGCCGCCCTCGCGGCCTACGTGGCGGTGCTGGCCTTTGTCGGCCTCCGCGCCCGGGCGGCACGGACCTCCGGATCGCTCGCCGACTTCTACCTGGCCGGCCGCCGCCTCGGTCCGGTCGTCCTGGCCTTCACCCTCTACGCCACCCAGTACAGCGGCAACACCCTGGTGGGCTACCCGGGCGAGGCCTACCGGATGGGCTTCTCCTGGGTCATGAGCGTGGGCTTCATGCTCGCCGTGGTCGTCGTCTACCTGGTGATCGCTCCGCGGCTTCGGGCCGCCTCGGTGCGCCACCGGTTCGTGACCCCGGCCGACTGGCTTGATGCCCGTTTCGGCAGCCCGGCGCTTACCCGGGTCACGAACCTGCTCATGGCCGCGGCGATCGTCAACTACCTGCTGGCCCAGCTCATGGCGATGGGACACGTGGTCGCCGGGCTGTCGGACGGGTTCATCCCCTACGCGGCCGGTGTCCTGGTCCTGGCCGCCGCGATCCTCGGCTACGAGCTTCTGGGCGGTCTCCGGGCGGTCGCCTGGACCGACTGCCTGCAGGGAGGGCTGCTCGCGATCGGTCTCTTCGGCCTGCTGACGGCCACGTTTCTCTCCGGAGACGGACTGGCGGCCGCGGCGGACTGGGTGCTTGAGAACGAGCCGGCCAAGGGATTCCGGCCCCCGGGGCCGGTGCTCGCCACCTGGGCCAGCACGATCCTGCTCATCGGTTTTTCCGGCGCCGTCTATCCGCAGGCGATCCAGCGGGTCTTCGCCGCCCGGAGCGGGCGTTCGCTGCGCCAGGCGCTGGCCTTCATGAGCTTCATGCCGTTCCTGACGACCCTGCCGGTCTTCATGGTGGGGATCCTGGCTCTCCCGCGCCTCGCGGGCTTCGAGGGCATCGCCGCCGACCAGGTGCTCCCGTCGCTGCTCCGCGACTGGGCCGGGGAGTCCCCGTGGATGTTCGCGATGTGCCTCGTCACGGTGGTCGGAGTCATCGCGGCGATCATGTCCACCGCGGACTCGGTGCTGCTGACCCTCTCGTCGATGTTGGCGAAGGACCTTGCCGGACCCTTCCTTCGCTGGCGGGCCGCGGGCGCCGCGGTGGCCGAAAGCCGGATCACCGGCATCGGCAAGATCGCTTCGCTTGCCATCATGGGAGTGCTGGCGGCGGTGGCCCTGACGCCCAGGATCAGTCTCTGGGGCCTTCTCGAGCTCAAGATGGAACTCCTGGTCCAGGCGGCGCCGGTCTTCGTTCTGGGCCTCACCTGGTCCGGACTCCGGGCGCGCCCCGCCCTCGCCGGGGTCATCGCCGGCACTCTGCTCGCGGCCGGGCTGACGCTCGCCGGCTACCACAGGATCGCCGGCCTCCACGCCGGGCTTCTCGGGGCCATGCTCAACGCGCTGGTCGCGGCTGCCGGCTCGCTGGCCTTTTGGCCGCGGGTCCGGGCAGCGGGGAAATGACCGCCCGGGTCCCGCCGGGTCGCTCCGCCGGGCTCGGGATTCCGGCCGGGTCCGCTACGGACCGACTTCCAGCCTGCCGTCGATGAAGACCAGCACCGGGGAGGCGCGGACGTCGAAGGGGTGTCCTTCGAGGACGACGAAATCGGCGTCCTTGCCGGGCTCGATGCTGCCGAGCCGGTCGTCCATGTCGAGAAGAAGCGCCGGATTCAGCGTGACCATCCGCAGGGCGTCCACTTCCGGGGTCCCGTTGCGGAAGGCCCACGCGGCGTTCAGGATCGGCTCGCCTCCGAGCCGCCCCATCGGCGCCGCCCGGCGTGAGGCGCCCGGCCCGAAGAAGGCGACCACGACCCCCGCGCGGTTCAGGATCGCTGGCGCTTCCACGCTCCAGCCCTCGCCGGCGCCGCGGAGCGCCGAGGCGAACGTGCCGGAGTTCCCCAGGATGACTCCGGCTCCCGCCCGGGCCAGCCGGTCGGCGAGGCGGTGGGCCTCGATCCCGCCGCTCACGACCAGCCGCAATCCGTAGTCGGCCGCGAGATCCATGGCGGCCTCGATCTCCGGAACCCGGTCGGCATGCACAATCGCCGGGACCTCGCCTCCGAGGACTGGTCCGAACGCCTCCAGCCGCGCGTCGAAGGGCTCCTCCGGGTCTTCCATCCCGGAGCGCGAAGCGCGGTAGCGGCGCGCCTGGTCGAGTGCCTCGCGGATACGGGCGACAGCCGCGTCGAGAGTGAGCGGGGCGCCGCTCTCGTCGCGCCACTGCCGGCGGGCCGCCGCCGTGAGGGCAAAGACCATGCTCGCCGGTTCGCGGCGCGCCATGCGCTCGAAATCGATTCCGGGAGTCTTCACGACGACGCCGTTGCCGCCGATCAGATTGGCGACTCCCGGCGTGACGTGGATCGCTCCCACCCCCATGGTCGTGTTCGCCCGGTACGAGGGGAACCACGGGTCCACGGCGTAGAGCGCGTTCATCTCGGGAACGACCGGCCCGGTGAGCTCGTCGTTCTGGACCTGCCACTTCAGGTCGCCGATCCAGTCGTTGGCGAAGGCGCGTCCGAGCATCGTGGTCGGCATGACGACGCGCCCGCCGATGTCCAGCGCCGGGATCCCGGGGGGCGGGGCCGCGCCCGATTCCAGCGCCGTGAACCTCCCGTCTTCGACCACGATCGTCGCGTCGCGGACTTCGCCCCGCGCGATGGTGAAGACATGCCCCCCGGTCAGGGCGAAGCGCCGGTCGTCCCCGACGGCGCCGCGGATCGGCCGGAACGGCCCGACGGACCGGAGACGGTCGGGCGGAACCGCCTCGGGCCGCTCGTATTCCACCCGACCATCCACGATCACCCGCTCGACGCGGTCGGCGCTCAGGTCGAGAAAGTGCCCGTCAAGCAGCACGAGGTCCGCGTCCTTGCCGGGTTCGATGCTGCCGATGCGGTCGTCGAGCATCATCGCCCGCGCCCCGTTCAGGGTCATGACCTCCAGCGCCTGCTCGTCGGTAAGCCCGTGGCGGGCGAGGAATGCGCCGTACTCCCGGAAATCGCGGAGTTGCTGGGTCGCCATGTCCGTCTGGATGCTGGCGTGAACCCCGGCGTCGAGCAGCTCCTTGAGCAGGTTCCGGGGCGCCGGGTCGTTGAAGTACTGGACGATCATCATGGGGCCGATGACCGGAATCACCCGGGTCCCCGCGAGCAGCTCGGTGATCGGGAAGATCTCCTCGGCGTGTGCGAGAGCGAGGCGGTCGATGAAGCCGTGGCGCCGGGCCAGCCGGAGCACCATCATGACCTCGCTCGGGTAGTGGGAGTGGGCGTGCACCATGACCTCGCCGCGCAGCACGGCGGCGAAGGCCTCGAGCCGGGCGTCCGTTGCCGGCGCCGGGCCGTGGCCCTGGGCATGGGCGCGCTGGCGGTCGAGGTAGGCGGAAGCGCGACGGAAGTACGCATCGGCCACCGCGTACCAGCCCATGACCGTCTGCGGCGCCTCGCCCGGACGCAGGTTGATGAGCGGGCGGACCGCCATCTTGAGGTCGACGTAGGGCTTCAGGATCATGTCCGGTCCCGGCGCCGCCTTCATCTTGAGCGCCACGGACTGACCGCTGGAGATGACGCCGCTGCCGGAGCGGGTGACCACCGCGGTCACCCCGCCGGAGAGAGCCGTCTGGATCACCGGGTCGTCGAGGTCGAGGTGGTCCACCGCCCGCCACTCGGCGGTGACCGGTCCCGGGATCGCGGCGCGGCCCGAGCGGTCGAGAGCGATGTGGGTGTGGGCGTCGATGAGGCCCGGGATCACCACCTCCGCCTCGAGCACCCGGGCGTTCCGCGGGACGTCGATCGAAGGTCCGACGGCCTCGACCACGCCGTCGCGGATCAGGATCACGCCGTCGTCGATCGTGCCCGAGGTCACCGTGTGGATGACTCCCGCCCGCACCACCAGCGGCGCGCCTTCCTGCGCCGTTGCCGCGACGGCGCCGGGAAGCGCAAGAAGGGTGACGACCACCAGCAAGAGGCGGCGGAACGACGAGTCGGCGATCATGGGTTTCCAGCCTCTTCCCGAACGGCCGGAGGGTATGGACTCCGGCGGTGCTCCCGGCGCAACCGGGCCCACGCCGCAGCGTCTACCCCGCCGCAGGGGCCGAGTTCCTCTCCGGCGGCCAGGCCCGGGACGAGTGCGTCGCCGGCCCTCGGGTCGGCGGAGGGGTTACATGCCCTGGACCTTGGCGGCCTTGCGGTAGCACTGGAAGATGATGTGCCAGCCGATGGCGATCACCGCCAGCCATGCAGCCCAGTAGTAGTCGCCGGGGATCCAGAAGTTCCCGCCGAAGAACGGCGTCGCGTGCTCGTTGGCCATCGCCCACAGGAGCGGGAGGGACATGTAGGTGTTGTGCTTCGAGCGCAGCGCAGCGAGGCCGGCGTCCGCGGCCGGCGGGGCATCCCCGGCCTTCACGGCCGCGATGATGCGCTGCTGGGCTGGCCAGATCCGGAACCAGACATTGAAGGCCATCATCGTGCCGAACATCGCGCCGGTGTGGATCAGAACTCCCCGGGGCTGGAACCCGCCGATCTCGACGAACGCCCAGACGGTGGCCGCAAGCAGCAGGAAGGAGACGATGACGGCGGCGCGCAGGTTGTCCTTCAGCGCACTCTTCCAGATGGCGTCGTAGATGAAGACTCCGAGGAAGGTCACCGCGACCATGAGGAGGGCGCCCACGCCCCAACTGTTCCCCAGATCGAGCGTCAGTCCCCCGTGGTAGAAGACGAGGAGCATCAGGATGAGGCCGGTGATCCAGGTCCAGGCCGCGCCCCAGCGGAACCAGTAGAGCGCCCGAGGCATCAGCTCGGGGACGACCGCCTGTTTCGTGGCCGCGGCCAGCTTCAGGGTCATCGGGCCGTTGACCCAGTTGAAGAAGTAGAGATGCCCGATCCAGATGATCCCCACGAAGATGTGGAGCCACCGGAAGACGAAAGTCAGGCCGTCCATCATGGTGTGTTTTCCTTCCCAGTGCCTCGTTTTCCTGAAGCAGGGATCGAATTTTACCAGCCGCCCAGGGCGCGGAGCGTCATCGGGCGGCGGTAGCCGGTGAGCTCGACGAAGCCCACGCCGGCCGGGGATCCCGGAGAACCGGGAAGGACCTCCACCGCCCCTTCCCAGTAGGGAATATCCGGCCCGGTCTGATCGGGGCCGCGTCGGTTTTCCTGATCGGCCAGCAGCGGGCGCACCTGGAGAACCATCGAGTGGCGCGCTCCGGCGGCGGGGATCTCGATCCGCCACCCCGCCGGGTAGGGGCGCGCCGCCTCGTCGTTCCGGGCGATTCGCCGCGGCGGCGTCCACGTATCGGTGACTTCGACCCGGGCGCCGGGGACCCGGAGAGCCGTGTGGTCCGCCTCGAGGAGGGTGCCGTCGGCGTGGGAGAGGCTGCCGTCCTCCCGGCGGAGCAGATAGAGCATGAGGTCGCGCCCGTCATCTAAGGAGAGGGCGAACCAATCCCAGCCGGTCTGGTCCGGGGCCAGCCAACCGGCGCCGAACTCGCGGTCCATCCACCCCCAGCCCCGGCCGGTTCCCGTCACGCCGCCGAGGGTCAGCTCGCCGGCCGCCTCCATCCGGGTGAGGCTGTAGTAGTTGCTCGCCCCGCCGCCGGGAGACTTCTCCGAGTAGCCCGCCTCTCCGTGGAAGACGGGCGGACGCGTCGGCGTCAAGGTGAGCCGGATGGCCATTTCCGCGCCGCGGTCCGCCGCCCTGAGCCGGAACGTTCCGTCTTCCAGGCGGAGGCTCCAGTCGGAGGCAGTGCCCGCCGGGCCGGCCACGGCGAGGATTTCCGGCTCGGGGAATCGTCCGGCGGCGCCCAGCCCCGGCGCTTCCCGGTGAACCACCTGCGAGAAGACGCGCTCACCGGAGTCCAGATCGGCGACGACGGCATGCCCCATGAGCGCATGGCGCGCGGCCCACGGCGAGGCGGCCTCTGGCGTCGGGGTCGCGATCAGGCCGGTCCGGAACAGGGTGAACTGCCACGCCAACTCCCGTCCGTGCCGCGTCTCGAGGACGCCCACGAAGTACCACCACTCGGTGCGGGAGCGATCGTGAGCCCAGTGATCCCGGGGGAAGCTCCAGGGGTAGTCGCGGACCGCGGGCTGCCACTCCCGGGCCGGCTGGCCGGCCCGGGCAGCGAACACGCCGCACAGCAGAAATCCACCCAGGGCGAAGCCCGCCAGAAGGAAGCCACGCCGGCAATCCGGGCATGCGGCTCCCACGGCTCACACCTCCGCGACGAGGGCGGATGCCCCGGTTCGCGAGGCGAGCCGCGCCGCCACGAGTCCTGCCGCCATCCCGACCACGAGGACGACCACCCCGTCCCCGGCCAGGGACGCCAGCGGCCAGTGCAGCTCCAGCGACCAGCCGAACCAGAGCGGGTTCACTACCCGAACCAGGAGGAGGGTGAGGAGAGCCCCGGCTCCGCCGCCGAGGACGAGAGCCAGGGCGCCGATCAGGGCCCCGCGCCCTACGAACCCGGCGCCGGCCTCGAACCGGCTCTCGCCGAGCGCCCGGAGGAGCGCCGTCTCCGCCGCCCTCTCCCGGGCCAGAGTCCACAGCGAGAGCGCGAGGCCGAGGACGGCAATGGCGAGCGCGAGCACTTCCAGCAAGCCGGTGACGGCCATCGTCTGATCGAACACGCGAAGCGCGCGGCGGCGGAGACGCTCGTTGTCCGCCACCCCGAGCGTGGCCGGCAGCTCGCGCGCCAGCCGGGCGGAAACCGCCGCGACGTCCGCGCCGGGACGCAGATAGAGCGCGACGCCGTGCACCGGGCCATCGGGGACGCCGCCGGCCTCCACCCCCGACGGGTAGAGCCGGGCCATCCGCGCCCGATCCAGAAACAGGGAACCCGCCTCGTTGCCGTAGTCCCGGAACACCCCGACGATGGGGGCCCGGGCGGGGCCGGCCGCCGGGGGCGGAGCGCGGCTCCCCGGAAGGTCGAGGAGATCCCCCCTCGCCAGCCCCAGGCGGCGCGCAAGCGGCTCCGAAATCAGCACGCCTCCCGCCGCAAGACCATCCATGGTCCCCTCCGGCTTGTCCAGGAACGCGAACCGCTCGGCTGCCCGGGGAAGGGCGGGGCGGATGCCGAAAACCTGCACCGGACGTCCCTCCATCCGGACCGGAAGCGCGCGCAGCAGATCGGCGTTCATGACCTCGGGAGCGCTCAGCAGGGCGTCCACCGTCGCCGGGTCAAGCGGCTCGCGGCGCGACGGGCCTCGCGCGCCGAAGCTGGACACGTAGATGTCGGCGACAAGGGTCTGGCGGAGCCAAGCGTCGAGGGTCTCGCGAAAGCTGCCGACGAGCGCGGCGACGCCCACCAGTATGGCTACGGCGACGGTGAGCGCAGCGGCCGGAGCGCCCGTCGACCCCGGCTCTCGGAGCGCGGCGCCCACGCCCCGGAAGAACGCCGTGCCGCGCCCCCGCGACCCGACGGCCCGCCTCGCCAGAGCCAGACCGGCCCGAGGCAGAAGCGCAGCACCGACCAGCGCCGCGGCGCCGGCGGCGAAGCCTCCGCCGAGGAGGGCGGCGTCCCCTTCCGGGTGGAGGGCCGCCGCCCCGGCGAACAGAAGAAGGCCGCCCCCGGCGACGCCAGGGATGAGCCGTCGCCAGCGGGTCGCCCGGGCGGACGGCGCGGGCATCCGTCGCCCCGGCCGCAGCAGCTCGGCGGGCGCCCGGCCCGATGCGGCGAAGACTTCGCCGAGCGCGCCGAGGAGCGCCGCTCCCACGGCGACAAGAATCGCGAGGGCCGCCACCTCGGGGGTGAGGCGAAGGCTCTCGATCCGCTCCAACAGGTAGAAGTTGGTCACCGTGGCCGCGACCTGGTCGAGCGCAGCCGACGCCCCCAGGAAACCGAGCGGAATCCCGGCCGCTGCGCCTACCAGCCCGATCAGCGCGACTTCGAGGAGGAGAGCGCGGAAGACCCCTTCCCTGGACGCGCCGAGCGCGCGGTAGAGGCCGATCTCGCGGCGGCGCAGAACGAGCATCGCCCGGACGCTCGCGCTCACGAGGAACGCCGCCACCAGCAGGCTCACGGCGGACAGCGCCGTGAGGTTCAGCCGGAAGGCGGCAAAGAGATCGGCTCCTTCTTCGCGCAGCGTCGCCCCGCTGATGGCCCGGACCCCCGGGACCCGGGCCGCGATCGCAGCGGCCACCACATCCGGATCGACTCCCTCGCGCAGCCGGACCTCGATCCGGTCGAGTCCCGAGCGCCCGCGGAGCCCTTGGGCGAAGGCGATGTCCATGAAGCCCGCCCCGCCGCCATCCGCGTCGGTGAGCGCGGCCACGACCGCCTCCCGGCCACGATCCCCCGACACGACCCGCACCGGATCGAGGAGACGCGCCCCGAGGGCATCGGCGACGGATCGGGGCAGCGCGAGCCCGCCCGCGAAGAACGCATCAGGCGCAGCATGCCCCCCGGCCCCGTCCTCCCCATCACCCAGCGAAGCGAAACGCCCGGAGATCAGGTCCACGCCCCAGACCAGCAGCGGAACGGCAGGCGCGGCCTCGGGGCCGAGCGGGGCCACGACGACCTCCGGGAGCCGGACGACCGGCGCCGCGGCCGCGACCCCCGGGACCCGCAGAACCGCCGGCCAGGCGCTGTCCGGGACCGCGCCGGGAGCGACGACCAGGCTCTCCACCCGGAGGTCCGCCCCGGGAGAGACCGCCTCCAGGCTCGCGTCGAGGCTGGCGAGCGCCGCCCGGTTCAGCAACTGGACGGAGAGGACGGCAGCAGCGCCAAGACCAATTGCGGTCACCGGGAGCACGGTGAGCGCAGGGGACGCCCGGAACCGCCGCCAGGAGCCGTGCAGTGCGAGCCGGATCACGAACAGTCCGGACCGGGAAGAGCCGAGGGCAAGAGCCGACCGCCGGAGAGGCGCAGCCGGATCCGACAACGCGACGCCAGCCGGCGGTTGTGCGTCACGACCACCAGCGCCGCCCTTCGCGCCGCCGCCAGGCCGAACAGGAGTTCCGTCACCGCGCCGGCGGTTGCCCCATCCAGGTTTCCGGTCGGTTCGTCGGCGAGCAGCAGCGACGGACGGAGCAGGAGGGCCCGGGCAATCGCCACCCGCTGCATCTCGCCCCCGGAAAGGATGCGGGCCGGCTCACCCTGCCGGCCCCCGAGTCCGACCGCCTCCAGCAGCTGGTCGGCCTCGTCCTCGATGGACGCTTCGGAAGCGGGGGAACGGGAGCAGCCGGCGATCCACGCCGGGAGGAGGATGTTCTCCCGGACGGTGCGGTATGGGACGAGATGAAACGCCTGGAAGACGAGTCCCACGGCGCGCCCGCGCAGGCGGCTGCGTTCCCGGTCGGAGAGCGCGGCGAGGTCATGGCCGAGGAGCCGCACCGCGCCTGTCGTCGGCCTCTCGATGCCGGCCGCGACGTGAAGCAGGGTGCTCTTCCCGGTCCCGGAACGCCCGGCGATGGAAACCGTGTCTCCAGAGTGGACGATGAGATCCACGCCGCGCAGCACCGGGAGCCGGGAACCGTCAGCTTCGGTGAAGTCGCGGCTCACGCCCTCGAGGACGAGGAGGGGCCCCACCGGAAGGGGAATCAGGCGCCGACTGAAGCGGTCGAAGCGGCGGCGGCGCGGCCGGTCGCCGCGCCGTTCCGGGTCGCGACGACCTCGGCCATCACGGAGAGGGCGATCTGAGCCGGGGTCCGGGACCCGATGGGGAGCCCGATCGGCGCGGCGATCCGCGCCAGGTCCGCTGCCGCCACGCCGCGTTCGCCAAGCCGGGCCAGACGCCGCGCATGGGTTCGCCGGCTCCCCAGCGCTCCCACGTAGAACGCCGGGCTCGCGAGGGCGGCGATGAGCGCCGGATCGTCGAGCTTGGGATCGTGGGTGAGGGTGGCGACCGCCGTCCCGGCGTCGAGCCCGATCGTCCGGAAGCCGGTCTCGGGCCAGTCGTTGACCAATGCGACGTCCGGGAACCGCTCCCGCGAGCCAAAGACCGGCCTCGGGTCGCAGATCGCCACCCGATAGCCCACCGTCCGGGCCAGCTTCGCGAGCGCCTGCGCGATGTGGACTCCGCCCACAAGGACCAGAGAATCGGGCGGCCCGATCACGTCCGCGAATACCCGACCGACGGCGGTGTCCCGGATCAGCGGGCGTCCCCCGGCCAGCGCCTCCGACCCCACAGCCGCGATCTCCCCCGCCCCGTAGGTTCCGCTCGCCGTCACCACCGCCCGGCTGCCGAGAGCCTCCCCGGAAACGCAAACCGCCAGGCTCACCGGCACCCGGGCCCGCATCGCCTCGCGGACGGCCGCGATGACCTGTCGCTCCGGCCGCTCGACGAAGACCGAAATCGCTCCCCCGCAGGAGAGGCCCACGCCCCACGCGGTCTCGTCGGCCACCGCGAACTGCAGCAACTGCGGCGCGCCCCCCGCGAGGACCTCTCGGGCGGTCCGCACCACGGCGCCCTCGACGCATCCGCCGCTCACCGATCCGGCGATCCCCCCCGATGCGTCCACGGTCATCCGCGCCCCCGGGCGCCTCGGCCCGGATCCCCAGGTCTGGACCACGGTGGAGAGCGCGATCGGCCCTTCGCCGGCGAGCCAGCGGTCGAGGACCGCGGAAACGTCATGCACGGGCTCGCGCCTCCCCGATGGAGAAAGTCCTGTGCTTCACGCTCGGTCCGGTAGGGATTCTAGGTTCCGGCGCGGCAACGGCATTGCCCGCGAGGTCGCTGCGGCGCTTTTCCGGCACGGATCGGCCGGTGGTCGAGTGCGCCCGGAACATCGGCCACACCATGCCTCCGAACGGGGAGATCCTCGAAGCGAATCCGGCGCTGCCGCGCGTCCCCGTCCCGCTCACCCGGGAGAAGGTGCGGCGGCGCTGTCGGCACGAGACTGCCTGAGGGACCGAAGGTGCGGCGCAGGCCGGCGAGGACGCCGGCGCTCCATGGGGCGGCGCGGTCGGCAGGAGACTGCCTGAGGGGCCGGCGGTGCGGCGCAGGCCGGCGAGGACGCCGGCGCTCCATGGGGCGGGCGCGGTCGGCAGGAGACTGCCTGAGGGACCGGCGGTGCGGCGCAGGCCGGCGAGGACGCCGGCGCTCCATGGGGCCGTCGCTCCATGCGGCGGCGTGGTCGGGAGGAGACTGCGTGAGGGACCGGCGGTGCGGCGCAGGCCGGCGAGGACGCCGGCGCTCCATGTGGGCGTCGCTCCATGCGGCCGGCGCTCCATGTGGCCGGCGTGTCTCCGCCGCCGGAGGGGAGGTCAGGACAACTGGAGCTCGAGGCGCCGGACCAGTTCGTCGA
>JAAXGQ010000130.1 GCA_012271265.1 Vicinamibacteraceae bacterium | reverse complement strand
GGCCGCCTCGAAGGCCGCCTCGACCTCCTCCGCAGCCTGCTCAGCGCCCACAGGATCCCCTCCGCCCCCGGGCTGCGCAACCGACTCCCGGCAGAGGACCTGCGCCGTCTCGCGGCCGCTCCGGCGGATTCGGTCGTCGCGGCTGCACGGGGCGCCACCAGCGAGGCCGACTTCTTCCGGCGGCTCCCCGCGGGGCCGTCGGCCGTCTAGAGCGACGGCAGGTCCGGGAGCGGGCCGGCTCTTCCGGCGAGCCTGGCGATCGGGTCGGAACGGCGCGAGCCGATGGGCGTATTCCAGGTCGGGTTCCAGCCTGCGTCCCTCAGCGGAGCGTCGATCCTGACAAGTGGGAAGGCCTTGGCAGGGGCGCTCATGTCCCTGCCCAAGGGTCCACGATCTCGACCCCCATATCCTCGAAATCGCGGACGTTGCGCGTCGCAATCCTCATGCGGCGAGCCGCCGCGATAGCCGCTATCTGGCAATCCGCCGAAGCCACGGGACGCCCGGCGGAGCGGCGCGCGGCGACAAGGTGGCCGTAGATGCGAGCGGCATCGCTGTCAAACGGGAGCACCCGGTCCTCGAAGGCATCGCTCAGCATCGCCTCGATCCTGAGGAGGAGCATCTCGCGGCGCCGCCCCATCGGGAGGATGGCGGCGCCGAAGCGCAACTCCGCTTCGCTCACGGCCGACAGGAACAGGTCCTCCACAGGATGGCCCGAAACCCAGCGCGCGACGGCGGGTTCGGGCGACTCGCGCATCAGTTCGGAAACGACGTTGGTGTCGAGCCGCGTAGACATGGCTGCGGGACCTACTCGAAGGACGGCGGCTCGCGCGCTGGATCGCGCTGGGGCAACTCCAGGTCCACCCCGCTTTCCGGCCCGAAGTGGGAGCGGATGATGCTCGCCAGGTCCCGGGATCTCGTCGCGCGCCCGACGGCCTTGCGAAGGATCTGCCGGACTTCCTCCTCCATCGAGTGGCCGTTGCCGGCCGCCCGCACCCGCAGCCGGGTGCGTATGTCGTCGTCGAGGTTCCGGATCGTGATGCTTGCCAACGCTGTGCCTCCTGCGTGGCAAGAAGGCTAGATCGATGCTTGCGTTGAAAGCGAGGTCGCGGTCCGCCCAGCGGCGAGGAATCCAACCCGGAGCGCCGTTTGGGGGTGTGAGCACGTCGAACGGGCCGCCCCGGAGCGTCGGGGCCGAGCCGCCGGCCGCCTTTACGAGTCGTTGTGAGGTCCTGACGATGGGGATTCTGGGCGCCTTGATCGGCGGGGCCATCGGCTGGACATCCGCGCCGGACGGGGCGTCGTGCCGGAGGCGGGCCTGCTTCAGGGCGTGGCGGGTTACTCTCCGTCCATGAGCGGACCGGCGCCGCGTGCGGCGAGGGCGCCGGCCCAGGACGTGAGCACGGGCCGGGGGACACGGCTCTCCGCCGCCGACTTCCCG